>NZ_JBEZDM010000099.1:0-1000 GCF_040648335.1 Nonomuraea sp. NPDC049158 | reverse complement strand
GGGAAATCAAAAGTGGCCAACGAGTGCCGGGTGGCGGGGGCGCCCCACCAGAGAGCTCGGAGGGTATGTGAGAGCGGGTGGCCAGTCGAGCAATCGGCCGGCCACAACACAACCGCAATCAAACAACTGTACCATATCTTGAAGACTTTCATTGCGTGGTCCCTTGAACAGGCTTGCAGGCTCCGGTCTCGCTAGCGAGGGATTCATAGTGTTGGTCGGCCCCCACGAAACCGGTCGCTCAGGCTTCACGGCGTACTGGGGATGCCCTGAAGGCGACGAATGCCCCGGCAATCGCCGCTGTAGGGATGGGTTCTGTGGATTACTGGCCTCTGGCGAGTTCTACCATCGAGCAACGGAAGGCAACCACGCCCGCCGGACGCCGCAATGGCTGAAGTCGGGCGCTGAGTCCTTCTCCTGGCGTGCCCCAGGCCACACGCCGCCCGTTCGGGCTCAGTGTGGTCGACGGCTTCGCTGGGGAACACATGAGTGGGAAAGCGGATTGCCGGCTCGCACGGCGCCCACGGCTCCTGCCGCAGGTGCTTTGCCCGGCGCGTCTCCGGACGCCACCCAGTGAACTTGACATCTCTCCGGCGCTGCTCGCAGCACCGGTTGCCGTTTTTCCGCGGCGGACGATAGTTATCTGGTTGATTCTGCCAGTAGTCATATGCTTGTCTCAAAGATTAAGCCATGCATGTCTAAGTATAAGCAATTATACAGCGAAACTGCGAATGGCTCATTATATAAGTTATCGTTTATTTGATAGTACCTTACTACTTGGATAACCGTGGTAATTCTAGAGCTAATACATGCTAAAAATCCCGACTTCGGAAGGGATGTATTTATTAGATTAAAAACCAATGCCCTCTGGGCTCTTTGGTGATTCATGATAACTTCTCGAATCGCATGGCCTTGTGCTGGCGATGGTTCATTCAAATTTCTGCCCTATCAACTTTCGATGGTAGGATAGTGGCCTACCATGGTTTCAACGGGTAACGGGGAA
>NZ_JBEZDM010000098.1:0-1086 GCF_040648335.1 Nonomuraea sp. NPDC049158 | reverse complement strand
AGACCGGCGTTGGGGACCCGGCGCTAACACCGCCGGCCCCGAAATGGAGTGGCGGCCCGTCCGCGGCGACCTCTGCGTAGTAATATCCACTCGCACCGGGACCCGGGCGCGGCCACGCCGTTAAACACC
Source organism: Nonomuraea sp. NPDC049158 (assembly GCF_040648335.1). Taxonomy (NCBI): domain Bacteria; kingdom Bacillati; phylum Actinomycetota; class Actinomycetes; order Streptosporangiales; family Streptosporangiaceae; genus Nonomuraea; species Nonomuraea sp. NPDC049158. The sequence continues at coordinate 957 of NZ_JBEZDM010000098.1, read as the reverse complement.
CCACCTTCCGAATGTTGACCTCGAATCAGGTAGGAATACCCGCTGAACTTAAGCATATCAATAAGCGGAGGAAAAGAAACCAACAGGGATTGCCCCAGTAACGGCGAGTGAAGCGGCAACAGCTCAAATTTGAAATCTGGTCCCCAGGGCCCGAGTTGTAATTTGTAGAGGATGCTTTTGGCGAGGCGCCTTCCGAGTTCCCTGGAACGGGACGCCACAGAGGGTGAGAGCCCCGTCTGGTCGGATGCCAAGCCTATGTAAAGCTCCTTCGACGAGTCGAGTAGTTTGGGAATGCTGCTCAAAATGGGAGGTATATGTCTTCTAAAGCTAAATACCGGCCAGAGACCGATAGCGCACAAGTAGAGTGATCGAAAGATGAAAAGCACTTTGAAAAGAGGGTTAAAAAGTACGTGAAATTGTTGAAAGGGAAGCGCCTATGACCAGACTTGGGCCCGGTGAATCATCCAGCGTTCTCGCTGGTGCACTTTGCCGGGCACAGGCCAGCATCAGTTTGGCGCGGGGGATAAAGGCTTCGGGAATGTGGCTCCCCTCGGGGAGTGTTATAGCCCGTTGTGTAATACCCTGCGCCGGACTGAGGTACGCGCTCCGCAAGGATGCTGGCGTAATGGTCATCAGCGACCCGTCTTGAAACACGGACCAAGGAGTCGTCTTCGTATGCGAGTGTTCGGGTGTAAAACCCCTACGCGTAATGAAAGTGAACGCAGGTGAGAGCTTCGGCGCATCACCGACCGATCCTGATGTTCTCGGATGGATTTGAGTAAGAGCATACGGGGCCGGACCCGAAAGAAGGTGAACTATGCCTGTATAGGGTGAAGCCAGAGGAAACTCTGGTGGAGGCTCGCAGCGGTTCTGACGTGCAAATCGATCGTCAAATATGGGCATGGGGGCGAAAGACTAATCGAACCATCTAGTAGCTGGTTCCTGCCGAAGTTTCCC
>NZ_JBEZDM010000097.1:0-1282 GCF_040648335.1 Nonomuraea sp. NPDC049158 | reverse complement strand
TGAGGTTCCCCCTGCGGCGTAGACACCCCTGACAATGGATCTTGTCCATAGAGGGGAGCCTTCGGGTGGCACGACCGTCGAAGTTCGGCGAGGAGTTCAAGCGGGACGCGGTGAGGCTGGTCCGGACGACGGGCCGGACCTGCGCCGATGTGGCGCGGGAGCTCGGGATGAACCGCGAGACTTTGCGCACTTGGGTGCGGGAGGCCGAGACCACCGACAGCGAGTCGGGTGCGGGTCTGGCCAAGGCCGAGCGTGATGAGCTGGCCCGGCTGCGCAAGCGGGTCGCTGAGCTGGAGGTTGAGAAAGAGATCCTGCGCAAGGCGGCCGCCTATTTTGCGAAGGAGATGGATCGTTGATCAGCCGCTTCAGGTTCATCTCCGCCCACGCCGGCTTCGGCATCGCGCGGCTGTGCAGGGTGTTGAACGTCGGCCGCAGCGCCTTCTACGCCTGGCGCAAGCGGGAACCCGCCCGCCAGGCCCGCGCGGCTGAGGACGAGCGGATCGTGGAGAAGATCAGGTCGTTTCACGCCGACTCGGGTGGGACCAACGGCTCGCCTCGGATCACCGCTGACCTGCGCGAGGCCGGGGAGATCGTCAACGTCAAGCGGGTGGCCCGGCTGATGCGCGCTGCGGGCATCGTCGGCTTGCATCTGCGCAAGGGCAGGCGGACCACGATTTTCGACCCGGCGGCCGCTGCCCTGCCCGACCTGCTCCAGCGCGACTTCAGCCCGGGCGCGGTGGATGAGCGGTGGTGCGGCGATATCACCTATCTGCCGGTCGGCGATTCGTGGCTGTACCTGGCGACCGTCATCGACATCGGATCACGCCGGCTGATCGGCTGGTCGATCGCCGGCCATCTGCGCACCGAGCTGATCAGCGACGCCCTGACGGCGGCGGTGCGCGCCCGCGGCGGCCACGCCACCGGCGTCATCTTCCACGCCGACCGCGGCTGTCAGTACACCTCGGCCGAGTTCGCCACGCTGTGCGACGCCCACGGCATCCGCCGATCGAGCGGAAGGACCGGAACATGCCTGGACAACGCCCTCGCCGAGGCGTTCAACGCCACCCTCAAACGCGAACTGCTGCACGGCAAGGGCAAGCGCCGCTGGAACGACGAGGCCGACGCCCGAACGGACATCTTCCGGTGGATCGCCCGCTACAACCACCGCCGACGGCACTCGGCGATCGGGAACCTACCTCCGGCCATCTATGAAGATCAGCTTGCTAGGATGACGTCACTGGCTGCATGAAACCGGGTGTCCACACCCCGGGGGGAACGCCAC
>NZ_JBEZDM010000096.1:0-1319 GCF_040648335.1 Nonomuraea sp. NPDC049158 | reverse complement strand
GGGCATTCCCCCTTGAACGAGGACACCTCGAAGACTGGATCTTGAGGTCCAGGGGAAGAGATGTCACTGATGGTGATGAAGAACTACCCGCCCGAGTTCAAGGCCGACGCGGTGGCGTTGGTGTTGTCGAGGCCGGACCGGACGATCACGTCGATCGCGAGGGACCTCGGAGTCAGCCGCGAGACGCTGCGCGTCTGGGTGCGCGCCGCGCAGGCCCGGGGCGAAGGCGGACAACGTGGAGCCGGCGCGACCCCGGTAGGTAAGGCCGCGTCGGGCGGGCCCGTACCCTCGGACGACGTGCTGGAAGAGGAGAACAAGCAGCTCAAGGCGCGGATCCGGGAGCTGGAGCAAGAGCGGGACATCCTGCGCAAGGCGGCCAAGCTTTTCGCGGGCGAGACGAACTGGTGAACCGCTTCCAGTTCGTTGAGGATCACAAGGCACTCTACGGGGTGAAGCGGTTGTGCCGGGTTCTGCAGGTGTCTCGCTCGGGCTTCTACCGGTGGCTCAAGGGCGCTGCGGCACGGCTGGCCCGCCGCCAGGCCGACGCGCAACTGGCCGAGCGGATGCGGCGAATCCATGCCGAGCATGAGGGCACCTACGGCTCGCCCCGGATGACGGCTGAGCTGCGCGCAGCAGGGATGAAGATCAACCACAAGCGGGTGGAACGGGTGATGCGCGAGCATGGCATCGCCGGGCTGCGGCTGCGCAAGAAGATCCGCACCACGATCCCGGAGCCGGACGCGGCCCCGGTGCCGGACGTGATCCAGCGCGACTTCACCGCCGCGCAGCCGAACCGCCGCTACGTCGGCGACATCACGTATCTGCCCGTCGGCGGCGGCCGTTTCCTGTACTTGGCCACGGTCGTGGATCTGTACTCGCGTCGGCTGGCAGGCTGGTCGATCGCCGACCACATGCGCACCGAGCTCGTCGTCGACGCGCTGCAGGCAGCCGCGCATACCCGGGGCGGCCGCCTGGACGGCGCGGTTTTTCACAGCGACAACGGGGCGCAGTACTGTTCGCGGGAGTTCGCCCGGGCCTGTCGCCGGCTCGGCGTCACCCGCTCGCGCGGCGCGGTCGGCACCAGCGCCGACAACGCGCTGGCCGAGTCCTTCAATGCCACCCTCAAACGCGAGACGTTGCAGGGCGCGCACCACTGGCCCGACGCCTGGACCGCCCGCCTGGCCGTGTTCCGCTGGATCACCCGCTACAACACGGTCCGACGGCACTCCCGCCTCGGCCAACTCAGCCCGATCGCCTACGAGATGATGGCAGATAGTCTGAGGCCTGCCGCCTGAAATCGGTGTTCGCGTTCATGGGGG
>NZ_JBEZDM010000095.1:0-1366 GCF_040648335.1 Nonomuraea sp. NPDC049158 | reverse complement strand
CAAGGCCGTTGCGTTCTCGGCTGGTGAGACTGCTGCACCCCTGGGTCGAGTGGCCGAGTAAGGGCGCCCCGGTGCGGAGACGACAAACGCGACCCCTGATGATCGGCGGTGTCTAGCCAGTCGATCAAGAACAGGGGCCGCGTTCGCGTGCCATCATCCCCGATCGACGTGCTCTGTCGCCACTTGGAGCACGTCACCCTCACCGACCCGGCCATCGACCTGCCCACCCTGGCCGCGGTACTGGACACCGTGCCCGACCCCCGCAGCCGCAGAGGACGCCGCTACCGGCTCGGACCACTCCTCGCCTTAACCCTCCTCGCCGTCCTCAGCGGAGCGACATCACTGGCGCAGCTCGCCAGGTTCATCGCCGGGTACGACCCCGGACTGCGCATCCAACTCGGCCTTCCGGCCACCACGCGACCGGCCGCCTCCACCCTGGGACGGCTGCTGGCCCGCCTGGACGGCGACGCCTTCGACGCCGTGACCTGCGGCTACCTCGCCGCGCTGGCCGCCTGCCAGCCACCCGAACAGGCAACATCCACCGAACAGGCGACATCCACCCGAACGCCCCTGCTCGGCCTAGCCGTGGACGGCAAGACCCTGCGCGGCAGCCGCACCCGCGACGGCGTAGTCCACCTGCTGGCCGCCATCCGCCACGACACTCAAACCGTCCTGGCCCAACGCCAGATCGAGGCCAAGAGCAACGAGATCCCCGCCTTCACACCCCTGCTGCGCAGCCTGGACCTGACCGGCGTGGTGATCACCGCCGACGCCCTGCACACCCAGCACGACCACGCCCAGCAGATCATCGCGGCCGGCGGCCACTACCTCTTCGTCGTCAAGGGCAACCAGCCCACGCTCCTGCGCAGGCTCAAGGCCCTACCCTGGCGCGAGGCCATCCTCAACGACCGCACCGACGAGACCGGCCACGGCCGCCGCGAGATCCGCCGCATGAAGATCTGCACCGTCCGGCCCGGCCTGCCCTTTCCCCACGCCGCCCAGGCCATCCAGGTCAAACGCCGCCGTACCGACCGCAGGACCGGCAAGACCACCATCGTCACGATCTACGCGATCACGAGCCTGCCACCAGGCCGGATCACCCACACTCAGCTCGCCGCATTGATCCGCGGCCACTGGAGCATCGAAGCCCTGCACCACATCCGCGACGTCACCTACCGCGAAGACGCCTCCCGCGTCCGCACCGGCACCGCACCCCGCATCATGGCCAGCCTGCGCAACCTGGCCATCGGCCTGGCCCGCCTGCTCGGCTGGACCAACATCGCCTCCGCCGCCGACTACTACCGCAGCCACCCAGCCGATGGCATGCACCTACTCGGTCTCACGACCTGAGAACGCTTCGGCCCTG
>NZ_JBEZDM010000094.1:0-1447 GCF_040648335.1 Nonomuraea sp. NPDC049158 | reverse complement strand
GGCTCTTCGATCTTGAGGGGGAAGGGCGTCGGCGTGGCCTGACACGCGAGAGCTCGTGACCCCGTAACACTGGCTGTTGATCAAGGACAGTTAGTGACGGGGGCCACGAGCTGTGAACGACAGTACTTCGATCCTGTTCGGCATGCCGGAAATCACGGTCGTCAAGGTGGAACGCGTCGCCGAGGACGAGCAGCAATCGGCGCGGGTGGTGCATATCGAACGACCCGAGGAGTGGGCGGCCTGCCCGCAGTGCGGAGTGATCTCCACATCGGTGCGGCAGCGACGCACGACCCGGCCCCGCGACCTGCCCTATGGGGAGCAGGCCCTGCACGTGCGCTGGCATAAACGGCAGTTCGCGTGTAAGGAAAGCCTGTGTCCGCGTAAAGCGTTCACCGAGTCGGTCGCTGAGATCCCGCCCAGGGCGCGGGTGACCGGCCGATTGTGCCGAGCCGCCGCCCGCCGTATCGCGGCGGGAGCTTCGGTTGCGGCGGCCTGCCGAGAGTACAAGATCGGCTGGCCGCTGGCCCACCGCCATCTCATCGCGCTAGCCGACGCGTCGCCGGCCGAGCCGGAGCCGGTCCAGGTACTGGGCATCGATGAGACCCGCCGCGGACGGGCCCGCTGGCGCAAGAACCCAGACGGCGGCTGGGAGAAGCTGGAGCGGTTCGAGACCAACTTCGTCGACCTGTCCGGCGCCGGTGGGCTGCTCGGCCAGGCCGCCGGCCGCACCGGCAAGGCGGTCATCGACTGGCTGAACGCGCGCGGCCCGGCCTGGAAGAACATCGTGCAGATCGTCGCGATCGACCCGGCCGCCTGCTACCGCACCGCCATCCACCAGGCCCTGCCACACGCGGTCATCGTGGTCGACCACTTCCACCTCATCGCCCTGGCCAACAAGGCCGTTACCGCCGTCCGCCAGCGCGTCACCCGCCAGCAGCGAGGCCGACGAGGCCGCGCGACCGACCCCGAATGGGCCAACCGCCGACGCCTGCTCCGTGCCCGCGAGAACCTGACCGAACAGGCCTTCACCCGCATGTGGAACGACCTGATCGACCACGAACCCACCGGACAGATCCTCACCGTCTGGATCGCCAAGGAAGAACTACGCTCCCTGCTCGCCTGCGCCCGCCAGCGAGCTCCGCGTTCGGTGATCTCCCACCGGCTGTTCCGCTTCTTCTCCTGGTGCGCCACCTCCGACATGCCGGAACTGATCACCCTGGCCGAGACGATCGAACAGTGGTGGCCCGAAACGCTGGCCTTCATCACCACAGGCGTCACCAACGCCCGCACCGAAGCCACCAACCGCCTCATCAAAGACGCCGCCCGCGTGGCGTTCGGCTTCCGCAACCTCACCAACCAACGCCGACGCGTACGGTTGGCCTGCACACATCAAACGATCAACCCAGCGGCATGAGGGTACGACCATCCCCCTCAAAATCGAAGAACC
>NZ_JBEZDM010000093.1:0-1623 GCF_040648335.1 Nonomuraea sp. NPDC049158 | reverse complement strand
CCGTAAAAGTCTTTCCTAGCGCTGCGCGCTTGCCCTGCTGGGGTGAAAATCGGGGTGTGGTTGCCCGCCGACGTCGATCGCTTCATGGCGCCGCAGGAGCCCGTGTAAAAGTCAGACGCTGGGAGTTCGTGTCAGGGGTCCTGCATTGTTGCCTTGAGCACGCGGGTCAGACTCTCCGCTTCCCCGTGAACTCCCGCGGGCGGCCATCTGAGGTCGAACCACGGTGCGCGGGAGGCGAGCGCGGATGGACGAGGTGGAAGAGCACGAGCGGTTGTTCGAGCGGGTGGCGGGCATCGACATCGCCAAGAGCGAGGTCAAAGTCTGTGTACGAGTGCCGGGCAGCAGGGCCGGCTACCGCCGTCAGGAGGTACGCACCTTCCCGGCGGTGACGGCTGAGTTGCTGGCACTGGGCGACTGGCTGCGCATCGAACAGGTGCAACTGGTGGTCATGGAGGCCACCGGCACCTACTGGAAGCCGGTCTTCTACGCCCTGGAAGACGACTTCGAGTGCTGGCTACTGAACGCCAAGCAGGTCAAGCACCTGCCCGGTCGGCCCAAGACCGACCGTGAGGATGCCATCTGGCTGGCCAAGGTGGCCGAACGCGGGATGGCCCGGCCCAGCTTCGTGCCGCCCAAGCCGATCCGGCATCTTCGCGACCTGACCCGCTACCGGCGCAGCCTCACGCAGGAGCGCACCCGCGAGAAGCAGCGCGTCCAGGGCGTACTCGAAGATGCCCAGGTCAAGCTCAGCTCGGTGATCAGCGACATCCACGGCGCCTCCGGCCGGGCGATGCTGGAGGCCATGATCGCCGGTCGGCGCAACCCGCACGAGCTGGCTCAGCTGGCCCGAGGCAGCATGCGCGGCAAGAAGGATGTGCTGATCGAGGCGCTGCGGGGTCATTTCAGCGACCATCACGCCTTCATCTGCCGGATGATGCTGGACAACATCGACCGGCTCTGCACGCAGATCGACGCGCTCACCCGCCAGATCGAGCAGGCCATCGCCCCCTACCAGCCACAGGTGGAGCAGCTGGACGAGGTCACCGGCATCGGACCGATCGCGGCCCAGGACATCATCGCCGAGATCGGAGTGGACATGAGCCGCTTCGCCACTGCCGGCCACCTGGTGTCCTGGGCGAGGTTCTGCCCACAGACCACGCAATCCGGCGGCAAACCATCCCGCGGCGGGGCGACCGGCAAGGGAAATCCCTGGCTGGGCGCCGCGCTTGGCGAGATCGCCAGCAGCGCCCGGCGCACCCGCACCTTCCTCGGCGCCCGCTACCGTCGCCTCGCCCGCCGCCGCGGCGCCAAGAGAGCCCTGGTCGCCACCGGCCACTCAGTCCTGACCATCATCTGGCACCTGTTATCCGACCCCGAGGCCCACTACCAGGACCTGGGGCCAGACCACTACGACAGCCGCATCAACACCGACCGGAAGACCCGGCAACTGGCCCGTCACCTCGAAGCACTGACCGGCCAGAAGATCACCATCGAAGACGGCAAGATCACCGCTATCGGCCCCGACTACCCCACCTGAGCCAGCCCCGCCTACAGCCCAAGCCCGACCCCACACCCCGGGCTTCGCTGCCGCGCGCCCCCGACTCACCCGATTTTCGGGTCAGA
>NZ_JBEZDM010000091.1:0-1764 GCF_040648335.1 Nonomuraea sp. NPDC049158 | reverse complement strand
CTTTGTGGTCAAGTCCTCGGCCTATTAGTACCGGTCAGCTCCACACGTTACCGTGCTTCCACCTCCGGCCTATCAACCCGGTCGTCTACCGGGAGCCTTACCCACTCTCATGGTGGGAGACCTCATCTCAAGGCGAGCTTCCCGCTTAGATGCTTTCAGCGGTTATCCCTTCCGAACGTAGCCAACCAGCCGTGCACCTGGCGGTACAACTGGCACACCAGAGGTTCGTCCGTCCCGGTCCTCTCGTACTAGGGACAGCCCCTTTCAAGTCTCCTGCGCGCGCAGCGGATAGGGACCGAACTGTCTCGCGACGTTCTAAACCCAGCTCGCGTACCGCTTTAATGGGCGAACAGCCCAACCCTTGGGACCTACTCCAGCCCCAGGATGCGACGAGCCGACATCGAGGTGCCAAACCATCCCGTCGATATGGACTCTTGGGGAAGATCAGCCTGTTATCCCCGGGGTACCTTTTAGCCGTTGAGCGACACCGCTTCCACACGCCGATGCCGGATCACTAGTCCCAGCTTTCGCTCCTGCTCGACCCGTCAGTCTCACAGTCAAGCTCCCTTGTGCACTTACACTCAACACCTGATTGCCAACCAGGCTGAGGGAACCTTTGGGCGCCTCCGTTACCCTTTAGGAGGCAACCGCCCCAGTTAAACTACCCACCAGACACTGTCCCCGATCCGGATCACGGACCAGAGTTAGACGTTCAAAACGACCAGAGTGGTATTTCACCAATGACTCCACCATCACTAGCGTGACAGCTTCCCAGTCTCCCACCTATCCTACACAAGACGCTCCAAACGCCAATGTCAAGCTGTAGTGAAGGTCCCGGGGTCTTTCCGTCCTGCTGCGCGTAACGAGCATCTTTACTCGTAGTGCAATTTCGCCGGGTCTGCGGTTGAGACAGCGGGGAAGTCGTTACGCCATTCGTGCAGGTCGGAACTTACCCGACAAGGAATTTCGCTACCTTAGGATGGTTATAGTTACCACCGCCGTTTACCGGCGCTTAAGTTCTCACCTTCGCCAACCCGAAGATCGGCTAAGCAGTCCCCTTAACGTTCCGGCACCGGGCAGGCGTCAGTCCGTATACATCGTCTTACGACTTCGCACGGACCTGTGTTTTTAGTAAACAGTCGCTTCCCCCTGGCCACTGCGACCCCCACCAGCTCACAGAGCTAGCCTGATCACCAGCAGAGGTCCCCCTTCTCCCGAAGTTACGGGGGCAATTTGCCGAGTTCCTTAACCGCAGTTCACCCGATCGCCTTAGTATTCTCTACCTGACCACCTGAGTCGGTTTAGGGTACGGGCCGCCACAACACTCACTAGAGGCTTTTCTCGGCAGCATAGGATCATCCACTTCACCACAATCGGCTCGGCATCACATCTCAGGCAAAAGGAACGCGGATTTGCCTACGTTCCGCCCTACATGCTTACCCCAGGACAACCATCGCCTGGGCTGGACTACCTTCCTGCGTCACCCCATCGCTTACCTACTACCCGATCGGATCGAGCGTTCAGCCTCACCCCTAGTCCCGAAGGACATCAGAGGACTTAAGGACTCTTAGCATCACGAGGTTCGATATGGGCGCATTGAAGCGGGTACGGGAATATCAACCCGTTGTCCATCGACTACGCCTGTCGGCCTCGCCTTAGGTCCCGACTTACCCTGGGCGGATTAGCCTGCCCCAGGAACCCTTGGTCATCCGGCGCGAGGGTTTCTCACCCTCGATTCGCTACTCATGCCTGCATTCTCACTCG
>NZ_JBEZDM010000089.1:0-2437 GCF_040648335.1 Nonomuraea sp. NPDC049158 | reverse complement strand
TGGCTCCCGGGCGGGGGGGGGGGGGCGCGGGGGGGGGGGGGGCCGCCCCCCCCCCCGGCCGCGTGTTACGCGCGCGGCTTCTCCCGCATCTCGAACGTCTCGATGACGTCGTCGATCCGGATGTCGCTGTAGCCGACCCCGATACCACACTCGAAGCCATCGCGGACTTCGGTCGCGTCGTCCTTGAAGCGACGCAGCGACGAAACGGTGAGGTTGTCGGCGACGACGACGCCATCGCGGATGATCCGGGCCTTGCTGTTGCGCACGATCGTGCCGGAGCGGACCAGCGAACCGGCGACGTTGCCGATCTTCGGCACCTTGAAGACCTCGCGGACTTCGGCGGTGCCCATCTGGACCTCTTCGAACTCGGGCTTGAGCATGCCCTTGAGCGCCGCTTCGATTTCCTCGATCGCCTGGTAGATGACCGAGTAGTAGCGGATGTCGACGCCCTCGCGCTCGGCCAGGTCGCGCGCCCGGGGCTCAGGCCGGACGTTGAAGCCGATGATGACCGCGTTGTCGTCGGCGACGGCCAGGTTGACGTCGTACTCGGTGATCGCACCGACGGCGCGGTGCAGGACACGGAGCCTGACCTCGTCGCCGACATCGATCTTGAGCAGGGCGTCTTCCAGGGCTTCCACCGAACCGGACACGTCACCCTTGATGATGAGCTTGAGCTCGTCGACGCGACCCTTCTCGAGGTTGCTGAACAGCTCCTCGAGGGTCAGGCGACGGCTCGACCTCGCCATGTCGGCGCTGCGCTTGCGCGCCGCGCGCTGCTGGGCGATCTGACGGGCCATCCGGTCGTCGGTGACGACGATGAAGTTGTCACCCGCGCCCGGCACAGCCGTCAGACCCATCACCAGGACGGGACGGGACGGCGTGGCCTCTTCGACCAGGTCGCCGTTGTCGTCGAGCATCGCCCGGACGCGGCCGTAGGCCTCGCCACAGACGATCGAGTCGCCGACGCGCAGCGTGCCGCGCTGGACCAGGACCGTCGCCGTAGGGCCGCGGCCCTTGTCGAGGTGAGCCTCGATCGCGAGGCCCTGAGCGTCCATCGCCGGGTTGGCGCGCAGGTCGAGCTCGGCGTCCGCGGTGAGCAGGATGGCCTCGAGCAGCTGCTCGATGCCGGTCCCGTTCTTGGCGGAGATGTCGACGAACAGCGTCGAGCCGCCGAACTCCTCCGCCACCAGGCCGTACTCGGTGAGCTGGGCACGGACCTTGTTGGGGTCGGCGCCCTCCTTGTCGACCTTGTTGACCGCGACCACGATCGGCACGTCGGCCGCCTGGGCGTGGTTGAGCGCCTCGATCGTCTGCGGCTTCACGCCGTCGTCGGCCGCGACCACCAGGACCGCGATGTCGGTCGCCTTGGCACCACGGGCACGCATGGCGGTGAACGCCTCGTGACCCGGGGTGTCGATGAAGGTGACCTTGCGCTCCTGGCCCTCGTGCTCGGTGGCGACCTGGTAAGCGCCGATGTGCTGGGTGATGCCACCCGCCTCGCGCGCCACCACGTTGGTCTTGCGGATGGCGTCGAGCAGCTTGGTCTTACCGTGGTCGACGTGACCCATGACGGTCACGACCGGCGGACGCGCGGCCAGGTCGGCCTCGTCGCCCTCGTCCTCGCCGAACTCGATGTCGAAGGCCTCGAGAAGCTCGCGGTCCTCCTCCTCCGGGCTGACGACCTGGATGTTGTAGTCGAGCTCGGAGCCGAGCAGCTGCAGCGTCTCCTCGTTGACCGACTGGGTGGCGGTCACCATCTCGCCGAGGTGCAGCATGATCTGCACCAGCGCGGCGGGATTGGCACCGATCCGGTCGGCGAAGTCGGACAGGGACGCGCCGCGCGGAAGGCGGATCGTCGCGCCGTTGCCGCGAGCGACCTGCACGCCGCCGATCGCCGGGGCCGACATGTTGTCGAACTCCTGGCGCCTCTGGCGCTTGGACTTGCGGCCACGCGTGGGACGGCCACCGGGACGCCCGAACGCGCCCGCCGTGCCGCCACCGCGGCCACGGCCGCCGCCACCGGGACGACCGGCGAAACCGCCGCCGCCACCGGGACCACCGGTGCTCGTGCCCGGACGACCGGCGCCACCGCCGCCACCGGGACGACCGGCGAAACCGCCGCCACCGCCACCGGGACGACCGCCGCCGCCACCGCCGCCAGGACGGCCACCGCCGCCACCGCCACCGGGACGACCGCCGCCACCACCGGGACGGCCACCGCCGCCGCCACCACCGGGACCGGCGGGACGACCCTGAGGCATCATCATCGGGTTGGGACGCGGACCGCCGGGACGGGGACCGCCCGCACCGGGACCGGGACGCGGGCCGGCCGCACCGGGCGGACCAGGACGCGGACCTGCCGCACCGGGCCTGCCGTCGCCGCCACGACCCTGCGGCGGACGCGGGGCCGCGCCGTCGCGCGGCGGACCGTCACGAC
>NZ_JBEZDM010000088.1:0-2500 GCF_040648335.1 Nonomuraea sp. NPDC049158 | reverse complement strand
TGTCCGTGGCCATGTAAAAGTCCCCACAGGTGGCCAGTTCGAGGTCACCACTGATGGCCGGTTTAGGTCCCCGCTTCTTCTCCGCGCTGTTCGCGTGTCGTGAGGAGGGGTGTGCCCTGAGCGGTGATCGTGACGGTGTCAGCCAGCCACGAGATCACCGCTCAGGGGGTCTGCCCGGCCATGAAGTCTTCGGGGGAAGTCATGGACATCATCGCCGCCTACCGCGAGGTAGGCACCTATCGCGGAGCCGCTGAGATGTGCGGCACCACGCACAAGACCGTCAGACGCATCATCGAGCGGGCGCTGGCCGGGGACAAGCCGCCGGGCCGCAGACGGCGGGAGCACAACTTCGACGCGGTCGCCGATCTGGTGGCCGAGAAGGTCCAGAGCACGGCCGGGAGGATCTCGGCCAAGCGGCTGCTGCCGCTGGCCCAGGCCGCCGGCTACGCCGGGTCGGCGCGCAACTTCCGGCGACTGGTCGCCGAGGCGAAGAAGACGTGGCGGCGCGGTCATCATCGCGGCCGGCGGCCGGCGGTCTGGACGCCGGGCGAGATGCTGGTCATCGACTGGGGCGACGCGGGCGGCGGGCTGCACGTGTTCTGCGCGGTGCTGGCCTGGTCAAGGGTCCGCTTCGTGCGCTTCGCCGACAACGAGCGGGCCGCGACCACGCTGGCGTTGCTGGCCGAATGCTTCGAGGAACTCGGCGGGGTGCCCAAGGTGGTGCTGGCCGACCGGATGGGCTGCTTGAAGGGCGGCGTGGTCGCCAACAAGGTCATCCCCACCAGCGACTACGTGCGCTTCGCCACCCACTACGGCTTCCGGCCGGACTGGTGCGAGGCCGCCGACCCGGAATCGAAGGGCATCGTGGAGAACCTGGTCGGCTATGCCAAACGTGATCTGGTCGTGCCGCAGGCGCCCTTCGACGACCTGACCGTGGCCAACGTGGCCGCCCGCCAATGGTGCGCCGAGGTCAACACGGTGACGCATTCAGAGATCTGCGCCATCCCCGCCGAGCGGCTGGCCAGCGAGCGGGAGCTGCTGACCGTGTTGCCGTCGCTGCGGCCGGCGATCGGCAAGGCGCCGGTCACCCGCAAGGTCGACCGGCTGTCGTGCGTGCGGTTCGGCTCGGCCCGCTACTCGGTCCCGACCCGGCTGATCGGCACCCAGGTGGCGGTGGCCGAGGAAGGCGGCAGGCTGCTCATCTGCGACCTGGCCACCGGCGAGATCGTCGCCGACCACCTGGCGGTCGCGCCCGGCGAGGCGTCGGTGGCCGATGAGCACTACGGCGGCCCCCGACCTGCACCACGCCGCGCCGCCCGGCCCCGGACCGCGGCGGAGAAGGCGTTCCTGGCGCTCGGCCCGGCCGCCGAGTCGTTCCTGACCGGCTCGGCCGCCTCGGGCAACACCCGGCTGGCCGGCGATCTGGCCGAGCTGGCCGCGCTGCAGGCCGCGCACGGCGAGCAGGCGCTCATCGCAGCGTTGGAACGGGCGGTGAGCTTCCGCCGCTGGCGGGCTGAGGACGTGCGCTCGATCCTGGCCGCCGGCGCCGGAACCCCGCAACCGGCACCCGCCGGCCAGGCGCTGGTCCTGGAGCTACCGCCGGTTCCGACCCGGTCGCTGACCGAGTACACCCTGGACAAGATCGGACAAGTGTCATGACCGCGCCCACGCCCGCGCCGCTGGCCGCCGACCTCGACGGCGGGCTACGCCGCCTGAAGCTGTCCACAATCCGCCGGCTGGCGCCCGAGCTGCTGATCACCGCCCGCACCCAGCGCTGGAACCCCGAGGAGTTCCTGCGCACGCTCATCGACGCCGAACTGGCGGCGCGTGATGCCTCCAACGCCCGCGCCCGGATGAAGACCGCTGCCTTCCCCGTGCTCAAGACCATCGAGGAGTTCGACGTCGCGGCCTCCTCCATCCCGAAGGCGACGTTCGACTATCTCGCCTCGCTGGAGTGGGTCGCCGCGGCGGAGAACTACTGCGCGGTCGGGCCGGCCGGCACCGGCAAGTCCCACAGCCTCATCGCCTTGGGCATCGCCGCCGTCCAGGCCGGGCACAAGGTTCGGTACTTCACCGCTGCCGAGCTGGTCGAAACCCTCTATCGAGGGCTGGCCGACAACTCCGTCGGCCGGGTGATCGAGAGCCTGCTGCGCGCCGACCTGGTCATCATCGACGAGGTCGGCTTCGCCCCGCTCGACGACACCGGCGCCCAGTTGCTGTTCCGGTTCGTGGCCGCCGCCTACGAACGTCGCGCGCTCGGCATCGGCTCGCACTGGCCCTTCGACCAGTGGGGACGCTTCCTGCCCGAACACACCACCGCCGTCAGCCTGCTGGACCGGCTCCTGCACCACAGCATCGTCGTGGTCACCGAGGGCGAGTCCTTTCGCATGAAACAGGCACGAACCAGGACACCAGCACGCTTGATCAAGAAGTAGTCAACTACGAAGAGGTGGGGACTTCTACATGGCCACCAGCGGCGACACCCACTTGGCCGTTGACA
>NZ_JBEZDM010000087.1:0-2693 GCF_040648335.1 Nonomuraea sp. NPDC049158 | reverse complement strand
ATGACGGCGAGCGCGAGGAGCATGCCCGCGACCCGCCTGCCGCGCCGGCGGCGGCGGCGCGGGCGATCCCCGCCCGCCGCCGCCTTGTCGTCGAGGGTGGCCGTGGACATCAGGAGCCGCCCTGGCCCATCTGGGGCAGGAACTCCTTCGAGCACTTCTCCTGCGCGGCCTTGAAGTCCGGGTCGTCGCCGGCCTCACCGGTCATGCGCAGCGCGCCGCCGTCAGGGTCGGGGAAGGCCTCGACGCCGTTGTCCCGCATGCACTGGGAGAACTTGCGCATCTGCTCGGCCATCTTGGGGTCCACCTTCCCGCCCGGGCCACCGCCGTTCGGCGCGTACTGCTTGCAGGCCTCCTGCGCCTTCTGCGCCGTCTCCGGGGAGATGCTCTTGTCCATCTTGAGCATGACCCCCTTGCCGGGCTCGGGGTCGTCCATGGGGACGCCGTTCTCGCGCATGCACTGGGCGAACTTGAGCCCCATCCCCGCCCGGTCCACGCTGGCCGAGGCGCTGGGGGCGGCGGCCGGTTTGCCGCTGCTCACCGATGCCACGTCGGAGCCCGCCGGGTCGTTCGCGCCGCAGCCCGCCAGGGCCAGCGTCAGCGCGAGCGGGATCGCGGCCAGGATGCCTCGTCGTCTCATGGTCTCCTCTTTCTCTGATCGGCTGTACGAGACGAGAGCCAACAGCGCACGCCGTTTCCCCGGCGTTTCCATGGGTGCTAACGCCGAACAAACAGCGCACCCGGCACGATCGCCCCAGTACATGACCGAAGGGGACGAGGGCGCGATGCGGGTGCTGGTGGTCGAGGACGAGCGCATGCTCGCCGACGCGATAGCCGAGTGGCTGCGCGAGGAGACGCACGCGGTCGACACCGCGCACGACGGGGAGGCGGCGTTGGAGCGCATCGCGGTCAACGACTACGACGTGGTCGTCCTGGACCGTGACCTGCCGCTCGTCCACGGTGACGACGTCTGCAGGGAGCTGGTCGAGTCCGCGTCGACCGCGCGGGTGCTGATGCTCACCGCCGCCGCCGAGATCGGCGACCGGGTGACCGGGCTCTCCCTCGGCGCCGACGATTACCTGTCCAAGCCGTTCGCCTTCCCCGAGCTCGCGGCCCGCGTCCTGGCGCTCGGGCGGCGCTCGCGTCCGGCCGCGCCGCCGGTCCTGCGGCGCGCGGGGATCACCCTCGATCCCGCGCGGCGGGAGGTGTTCAGGAACGGCAGGTACGTGCCGCTGTCGAAGAAGGAGTTCGCCGTGCTGGCCGAGCTGCTGCTCGCCGACGGGGCCGTGGTGCCCGCCGAACACCTGCTGGAGAAGGCGTGGGACGAGCACGCCGACCCGTTCACCAGCGCGGTCCGCCTGACCATCCTCAAGCTGCGCCGCAAGCTCGGCGAGCCGCCGGTCGTGGAGACTGTGCCGGGAGTGGGGTACCAGATCGCATGACCACTCCCACGCTCCGCGCCCGGCTCACTCTTGTGTACGGCACGCTGTTCTTCGTCGCGGGACTGACGCTGCTCGGTGTCACGTACTTGCTGTTCAACCAACAGCTCGCGCAGAAGAAGATGTCCATCCTCGTCAGAGGCACAGACCTAGGCCCGCTGGACCCCGACAAGGCCATGGACTGGGCCGCGCAGCAGGAGAGCCTGCTGCGCGGCGCCGCGACCACCTCGTTGCTCACCCAGGGCGCGATCGCGCTGCTGGTGGTCGGCTGCGCGGCGGTGGCGGTGGGGTGGGTGGTCGCCGGACGGGTGCTCACCCCACTGCGCCAGGTGACCGAGACCGCGCGGCGGATCGCGGCCGCGCCGGTCGCCGAGCGCGGCCTGCACGAGCGGATCGCACTGGACGGCCCGCCCGACGAGGTGAAGGAGCTGGCCGACACCTTCGACACCATGGTCGAACGGCTGGACCACTCCTTCGACGGGCAGCGCAGGTTCGTCGCCAACGCCTCGCACGAGCTGCGCACCCCGCTGACGCTGAACCGCGCGCTGGTGGAGCTGGCCATGCACCGCCGTACGGCCTCGGCCGACGTCAAGCAGCTCGGCGAGAGCCTGCTGGAGATCAACGCCAGGCACGAGCGGCTCATCTCCGGGCTGCTGCTCCTGGCCCGCGCCGAGCACGAGATCGGCGATCGGTCACCCGTGGATCTGGCCGACGTGGTGAGCCACGTGGTCGCGCAGGCCACCGCCGAGGCCACGGAGTCGAAGATCACCCTGCACGAGGCGGCCGGGCCCGCGCCGACCAGCGGGGACGCGCTGCTGCTCGAACGGCTGGTGCACAACCTGGTCGAGAACGGCATCCGGCACAACATCGACGACGGCACCGGCTGGGTGCGGGCCGTCAGCCGCATCGCGTATGACGGCCGCGTCGAGGTGGAGGTCAGCAACACCGGGCCCGCCGTGCCGCCGTACGAGATCCCGACGCTGTTCAAGCCCTTCCGGCGGCTCGGCCCCGAACGCGTGGTGACGGCCAAGAGCGCGGGGCTGGGGCTGTCCATCGTGCGCTCGATCGCGCTCGCGCACGGCGGCGAGGTCTCGGCCCGTCCCCGCGAAGGCGGCGGCCTGATCGTGACAGCCACCCTCCCGCCCCAGAGCCCGGCCCACCACTAGTGTCCCGCGTCTGAAATTCGTCGGCAATATCGAGCGAGGGATTCGAGGATCTCGTCGGCGGTCTTGGTCCAGACGAACGGCTTCGGGTCGT
>NZ_JBEZDM010000086.1:0-2726 GCF_040648335.1 Nonomuraea sp. NPDC049158 | reverse complement strand
GCCACAGGACAACACCGCATCACCGCCGTCTACCTCGGCGGAACCACCTTCGACAACGAAAACCCGATCCACTTCGCCCCAAGCACCTCACCGCCACTGCCCCAGACGGTCAACCCTTCGTAGGAAGGCCGGCCTCGTGGGGGAACTCCCCGGTGAACAGCAGATGGTTCACCCATCCGGCCGTAAAAGGGCTCCGGATTGCGTACGCCCGACGACGCGGGCGAGCGCGGTCCGGCAAGCGCGTTGCGTTCAACGACAGACGACCGTCGCGTGAGCCGAATCCCGTCGCGGTCGCATAAGCCGTCACCAGGGTTTTGGTAGCGCGATGCGGGCTGACCAAACCCTTGACGGCACTTTGTGCGAGCTCAGGGGCATGAGGATGAATGTCAACAACAGAGTATCCTCTTGCCCGTTTCTACCGGCAAGATATGTGTCGCCCCCCAAAAAAGCACAGATGGGTGTGGCCTGAGAATGCTTCCCGGATTCACGCGGTAGCCTGACAAAGGAGAAAACCAACGCGGGCGACCAGCGACCTTTGAGATCGATATCGATCAGGCCGGCGAGCAAGAGAACATGGCTCTACAGGGCCAGAGAGGATCACCCCAATGAAGGCCCAAGGAATGCTAAAGGCTATTTTGAGCCATCCTGCCAACCGTGACAATCGAGGAGCGGCCCTCATCCGCACCGCCCGATGGCAGGCATGGAAGAGATTGATACGCCATCCGTTTGACTTGACCGTGTACGAAAACATGAAGATTCGAGCTTACCCGGACGGCCAAGCCAGCCGGTTCTTCTACTTCGGCCCATTGCCGGATCACCCGGAGATGACCTTTATCCAGCGCTATCTCCGACCTGGGGATGGCTTCATCGACTGCGGCGCCAATGAGGGCGTTTATACGCTTCTCGCTGCCAAACTGGTCGGCTCAGCGGGGGAGGTGCATGCCTTCGAGGCCGTCCCTCTTTACCTCACCAGACTGCGCGCGAACATCCGGGCCAACCACCTCACGATGGTCACTGTCCACTCGGACGCCGTCGGCGCGGAGCCAGGCCGGATGCCCTTCGTCATCCGTGGAGTCGGCTCACGTATCCAGACCCGGGAAGACCTCGTGCCTACCGCCAATACCGTCGACGTGAACATTGTCCGCCTCGATGACGTGCTGCCGGACCGTGACTGGGCGATGGGCAAACTCGACATCGAAGGGGCGGAGCACCAGGCCCTGGCAGGTGCGGAGAAGATTCTCGCTCGTGGGGAACCCGCCGTTTTGATGCTGGAACTCGTCGATCGTTTCCTCATTCGATTCGGTTCCACCGTGACGCAGGTCCGCGAGTGGCTCGCAGATCACGGCTACGAGTTCGTGTGCTACGAGCCCGGCCCCAATCGGTTGGTGACGGCCTCAGATTCATTCGTTCCGACGCCGAACGTCCTCGTTGTCTCGCGGGAGCGACGAGCCGAGGTTGACGCTCGGCTACACGGCGCACTGTAAGTGCGCATAGGCTCGCTTCTCTCGCTGGGGAGTCCCCCTGCGGAAAGCTCGTGCCCCGCTTACCGAGCGAGGCAGGCGATCGGATGCGTCAGGACAGTGAGGTATGCGTCGTTCGATCCGAACCGCAGCTCCACAGCGCTTGAGGCTCAACCGCCTACCGCCCGAGCCGGAGCATCGTCGTGTTGGACAGACAGATCCACGGCCCGGTCGGCGAACAGAGAGGCGCGGCGGTCGGCCTCTCGACTGGCAACGCCTTGAACGGCTGGCCTAGGACGTTGCCCCACTGCAGGCGCATCGGCCGACGTCTACGTCGTCGATAACCGGGCCATAGGCACCCTCGGTTGTGCTCTTGAACTGCAGAGTGGTGGAGAGCCCGGTCGCTATGAACTTCACCTTCCGCGTCTGGTACCGCATGTCTGCCTTGGTGCTACTCGAGGTGTCGAAGCTGAAGCTCTGAATCACAGCCCCATTGACGAGAACCGTTCCTGTCTTCAATGTCGGCTCCCCGCCTGGATTTCCGGCGAGCGAGTAGACCAGCTCGTAAGTCTCGCCTGGACGCGTGGTGACGGTCTGCTGCACCCCGCCCAGCGGGCTAGTCCCTGAGCCGTTGAGGTCCAGCGACTGCCTTCCGTCTGCCGCCTGCCAGAAGTTGGCACGGATCAGGTCCACACTCCCCATGCTGACCTGCCACGTTCCGATGGACTCCCCACTGACGAAGTTCTGGAAGTAATCCGGTGCTATATCGAGTTGCTCGAAGCTGCCGTTCCCCAGTCCCGACGTAGCGGCGGCCGACGTGGGTGCGAAGGCTGCGGTCAGGGCGCCCATCAGGCTGGCGCCGACGCAAAACCGTCGCCATGGGCTCGCGTGGCCGGACCGATCGCGGAGACGCGACGGGACCGGGGCCCGGCAATCGACAGAAGATATGTCAACAGTCATGATCTTCCTTTGGTGTGCGCGATTTCGTGGAGAGATGACGGACTTGACACCGCCATCCAGGTGCTCACTCTCAAAGCCCTGGTGACAACCATGAACATTGACGGAGCAGCTCAAAGTAACCACCGATAAGCCCATCCGTCCAGGATGGACACGCCGGTCCACTACCACATGCGTTCAGTTGAAATACGCTCAGAAATCACCCAATACTATTATCAGGGCCGAAGCGTTCTCAGGTCGTGAGACCGAGTAGGTGCATGCCATCGGCTGGGTGGCTGCGGTAGTAGTCGGCGGCGGAGGCGATGTTGG
>NZ_JBEZDM010000085.1:0-4646 GCF_040648335.1 Nonomuraea sp. NPDC049158 | reverse complement strand
AACCTACCTCCGGCCATCTATGAAGATCAGCTTGCTAGGATGACGTCACTGGCTGCATGAAACCGGGTGTCCACACCCCGGGGGGAACGCCACCTCCCTCGAACTGACCGTGACTCACCTGGCGCTGCCCGCCATCGGCAGAGCCCTGGCAGCCAACAGCGCTGAGCTGCTGTGGATCGTGGATGTTTATGCCTTTCTGCTCGCCGGATCGTTGATCACCATGGGTACGCTGGGCGATCGGATCGGCCGCCGACGCCTCCTGCTGATCGGCGCGGCCGCGTACGGCGTCGCATCCGTGCTCGCGGCCTACGCTCCCAGCGCGGGCGCGCTCATCGCGGTCCGTGCGCTACTCGGAATCTCTGGCGCTACGTTGATGCCGTCCGTGCTCTCCCTGACCGTCGCCATGTTCCGGGATCCCCGGCAACGCAGCGTCGCCGTCGGGATCGTCATTGCCAGCGTGTCCGGAGGCACCGCGATCGGCCCTCTCGTGGGCGGGTGGTTGCTGGAGCGCTTCTGGTGGGGGTCGGTGTTCCTGCTCGGCGTGCCGGTGATGGCGCTGCTCCTGGCGCTGGGGCCGATCCTGCTGCCCGAGCGATGCGACGCGGGGGCAGGGCGGTTGGACCCGACCAGCGCCGCACTGTCGCTGGCTGCGGTGTTGCCGGCGGTCTACGGTCTCAAGCAGATCGCCGCCGACGGTCCCGGCTGGTTGCCCGTGCTCTCCGTCACAGTCGGGCTGCTGTTCGCCGTCGTCTTCCTGCGCAGGCAGCGCGCGTTGCGCCACCCGCTGATCGACCTGCGATTGTTTGCGAACCGGGCGTTCAGTACCGCCGTGGCCACGCTGGCGCTCGGCATCTTCGTGTTGTGGGGTTTCAACTACGCCTTCGCGCAATATCTGCAGTTGGTGCGCGGGCTCTCGCCGCTGCAGGCCGGTCTGTGGACGGCGCCTTCAGCTATCGGGGTAATCGTCGGATCGACGCTGGCCTCCAGAATCGTGCGCTGGATAGCCCCGGGACCGGTCATCGCGGCCGGACTGGCCCTGGCTGCCGTCGGCTTCGTCGTGGTCGCCCAGGCGGGCATGACTGCCGGGACAAGTGCCCTGGCCCTCCTGGTCGCCGGGGCCATCATCGTGTCCGCTGGGCTCGGTCCGATGATGGCGCTGGCCACCGACATGGTCGTCGGTACCGCACCCCCCGAGCAGGCCGGCGCCGCCTCGGCGATCTCCTCGACCGCGCCTCAACTCGGCGGTGCACTCGGCATCGCACTCCTTGGCAGCGCCATCACCGCGGTGTACCGGAGCGAAATGAGCCGCGCTGTCGTGGCGGGCCTCCCCTCAGAGGCCGTGTCCGCCGCGAGGGAGAGCCTGGGCGGCGCTGTGACGGCGAGTCACGTTCTTCCCGACCTGCCCGGGGCCATGCTGCTCAGCACAGCCCGTGAAGCGTTCACTACAGGGTTTCAGCTGAGCGCTGTGGTAAGCGCCGCGACCGTGGCAGGCATGGCCGTCACGGTCGCGGTCATGCTCAGGCACGGCCGAGTCGGCGGCAAGCCGACCGCCCGACGTTGATCGGACATTCACCTACACCCGCGCGAAGGCACAATCCCTCATGAATTCAGAACGTCTCAGACTTGCGGTGATCATCGGCAGCGTCCGAGAGGGCCGGTTCGCGCCCGTCGTGGCCAGGTGGTTCGTCGCGCAAGCGGAGAGCCGTCATAGCCTGCAGGTGGAGGTCATCGACCTTGCCACGACGCCCTTGCCGTACGCCCAACAAAGCCGACCCGTACCCGACGGGGTGTACGACTCGCCACTGGTTCGCGCATTTGCCGCCCGAATCCGTATTGCAGATGCTTTTGTCATCGTCACCCCGGAGTACAACCACGGCTATCCAGGGCCACTTAAGCTTGCGATTGACTCTGTCTGTCCAGAGTGGCACGCGAAGCCGGTTGGATTCGTCGCCTATGGCGGTATTTCCGGTGGTCTACGCGCGGTTGAGCAGCTCCGGCCTGTCTTCGCCGAACTTCAGGCAGTCACTATAAGAAACACCGTTAGCTTTCACCGGGTGCACGGCCAGTTCGACACGGACGGAAACCTCAAAGACCCCGATACGTTCAACGCCGCGGCCGCGGCGCTGCTTGATCAGCTGACCTGGTGGGCCGGCGCTCTGCGCAATGCCCGGGTCACCTGCACCGGTGAGGAATGGTGTAGCTCGCTTCCGGGGCTGGGCTGATCAACCCATGAGCGTGTTTCCATCCTGGTGGCGGCGGGGTTATAGGACGCGGTGTTGTTCGCGATCGAGGCGATAGCCCAGTAGGCGTCCAGGTCACTGTTGGAGATCCCCGCGCGAAGCTGCGACTCCCGGACCTATGCACGGCCGCCGACCCCTCGACCGGGTCTGCCCGTCACGGAATCCGTGCCCAAGCCGGTATTCACGTGTGCGGGTGCAGGCCGTCCCTCGCCGTCAACGGGAGCGGGTTGAAGTCACCACGGGCAGCGGACCGTTGGCGGGCGCCCTGCACGACCGCCGCGGCCGTCACCTGCTCGGCCGCGTATGGCGATTGCGGAAGTGGTACAGGTGAGCCGACAGGTGCAGGTCGGAACGAGGCGTAACCGCGTCGGTGCGTTGCTGGGAAACGATCACTGCCGTCTCGGGAAGCGATCTTCGAACCCACGCTTCATCGCAGGCCAGGGCAGCTCGTGAACACCCCACCAGGGGCCGTTATTGAGACGGCTGGACTGAGGTTGACGGGATCCCGTCCGATCGTTGAGATCGGGCGGGATCTTGTCGTTTCAGGAGTTCCGAATCGGGTTCGTCCTGGTTTGGGAGCCGCGGAGCAGGTGTCCGGGAAGGCCCGGGTGGTGTCAGGGCGCTGGTGGAGGTCGGAGTTCGCGTCGCTGGGCATGGCGATGCCGGCTCTGGGCTGGGTGTTGCGACAAGGTGATCTGAAGCGCGGGTTATTGGACGGGTGGCGGCCTGCTCCGGCCCGGGAGTCGCGAGCGGTCGAGATGGCGTTGGCGACTCCCCCCGGCGCGTGGCCATTGATGCCCGCGGCGATGGAGAACAGGCCCGGCTCGTGCTGCGTCAGCCAGCCCAGTGCGGTCAGCCGCCTGAGCCGTGCCCGGGTGGTCTCCACTCGCCCCCGCACGGCAGGCTCACCCAGCGCTTGAGCCACTTCCTTGGCACGCATCGTCCGCCCGGAACTCGCCATGATCACAACGACCTGCTTGTCGAGCCCGGCGACCGGTTTCGGCGCTGGCACGGCTTCCTCCGGCGAGGCGCGTCGGGGCATCAGGCGTTCCGCCAGACGGCGCTTGCCCGGTCCGGGAATGCCCGGCCAGCATCGGTACGACTATCCTCCGGGCGGTGGCCAGGTCGCTCAGTTGCTCCTCCAGAGCCGCCACCTGCTCACGCAACGACTCAAGTTGCCTGCGGACGGACTCCTCGTCCGCAGCCAGCCGCTCCAGCAGCGATGCTTCGCCAACGTCATGCCCGACCTCCACGTACTGGCGCCGTGCGTAACCCGCAAAAGCTTGCGACTGCACAGAGTCATGAAGTGCCTGCAAACCGTAGCTTTAGATGGCTTTGCGGCTCGCGTGAAGAGACGCCTCTGCAATCGGTCCTTCCACTGCCCAGCACAGCTCTTGCTGTGCGACTACAGACCCGCTGGATGGCTCGACAACCACTCACTGTGTGCTGCCTTGAGGCGCTCCCTTGCTGCAGAGTCTTGGAGAGCGCAGTCCGCTCCGCCGTCGTAGGGGTGGTAGACGCGGCTCATCCGCAAGTCGGCGATCAAGACGCCGGCCATGACATCATCAGCCGACGCTCTCAGCAGCGAGTCGAGAGCTCCCCATTGCCAGCTCTGGCGTGTCACCAGCATGTGGGAGTAGCTGGGGAATTCCTCACCATCGTCACCCTCTGTGACGGTCATCCACAGGCGTGCCCCAGGGTTCAACGACAGCGGCTCTGGATACTCCAGGGGCGTGGCGAACTCGCTCTCTCCCGTGTAGGCGACGGTGACGACGAATACCTCCTCGCCGTCGAACAGCTCAGACAGCACGGTGTTGTGCCGATGCAGCAGGATCTCGTACTCGAGCGGTGTACCCGCATACCGCTTGGACTCGGGAAGGCTGTGGAAGCGAACCCAGCGTGAGCCGTAGAACCGCTTCAGCTCATGGCCGACAGGTGGACAATCTGGCCAGCTCGCTTGCCACCGCTCACTTAGTTCAGGCCACTCATCGAGCACGCAACGCCACGTCATGAGGTCAGCGTAGAGAGACGGCCAACCTGGACGCGAAAGCATTTCGCGGGCCACCGGCCAGGTGGTGGCTAAGATCCGCGCATGTCCCGTTTTGAGGTGGCCACCCTGGTTCTCGCGCCGCCGCCGGTCGTCTTCGATGCGTCCTTATCAGTCGAGCTGCACGCCTCTTCCATGCGCGACTCGCGCGAGCAAGCAGTCGCAGGGGTTACTTCCGGACAGCTCTCCCTGGGCGATCAGGTCACATGGCGAGCGCGGCACTTCGGCTTCACATGGCACCTGACCTCGACAATCAGTGATCCTTTTTCATCCTCAGACGGCCTGTGTGACGCGGTGGTTCTGAAGGACGGCGATGGCCTTGCAGAGGTGGCCAGCCTTGGATGGGCTGCAGCGTAGCT
>NZ_JBEZDM010000084.1:0-4666 GCF_040648335.1 Nonomuraea sp. NPDC049158 | reverse complement strand
GGAGGCCAGCGAGATGAGGATTGCTGCTGCTGCAGGAACGATCACTCGCGCCCGCCCAAGCCGTCGCCCGTGCTGCGCCTGGGCAACCCGCGCCGGCGCATCAACATCGGCCTGATCGGCATGACGTTCATCCTGTCGATCTTCGGCGGCCGGCTCATCCAGATGCAGGGCCTCGACTCCAAGGTCTACGAGGCGCGCGCGGTGGGCCAGCGCACGCAGACCGAGGACATCCCGGCCAAGCGCGGGTCCATCACCGACGTCAACGGCCACGCGCTGGCCGTCACCGTCGAGGCCCGCGAGATCGCCATCGACCCCAGCAAGATCAAGGACACGGTGCGGGCGAAGATCACCGCCGTGCTCGCCGCGCAGCTCGGCCGGCCCCAGGAAGAGATAGCCGCCAAGCTGGCCAAGACGGACACCCAATACCAGCTCCTGGCCAGGGACGCCGACCCGCTCGTGGCCAGCCGCCTGCTCAAGGCGGAAGTGCCCGCGATGACCACGAAGAAGACCTACCGTCGTGTCTACCCGGGTGGTGACCTGGCGGGCAGCCTGATCGGGTTCGTCGGCGACGAGCAGAGCGGGCTGGGCGGCATGGAGCAGGCGCGCGACACCCTGCTGAAGGGGCGCGACGGCCAGCAGCGCGTCGAGACCGGGCGCGACGGCCAGCGCATCCCCATGACCAGCAGCCAGCGTACGGTCCCGGTCGACGGCCGCGACGTACGGCTGACCATCGATCGCGACATCCAGTGGGCCGCCCAGCAGGCGGTGGCCAAGCAGGTGGCCGACTCCGAGGCGAGCAGTGGCACGGTCATCGTCATGGACGTGCGCAACGGGCAGATCATCGCCATGGCCAACGCCCCCGAGCTCGACCTGAACAACTGGCGCAAGGCCCCCCCGGCCCAGTACATCAACCGGGCCGCCTCCGAGGTCTTCGAGCCGGGCAGCACCAACAAGGTGATCACCGCCGCCGCCACCCTGGAGGCCGGCGTGGTCTCGCCCGACACGGTCTTCCAGGTCAAGGACAACATCAGGTGCGCGGACCGGGTGCTGCACGACGCGCACCCGCACAAGCCGGAGCCGATGACCTACCGCCAGGCCGTGGCCGAGTCCAGCAACGTCGCCACCATCATGGCCGCGCGCAAGGTCGGCAGCGAGCGCCTCTACGAGATGCTGAAGAGCTTCGGCTTCGGCGCGCGGCCGGGCGGCGGCGTGCCCAACGCGGAGGCCGGCCTGCTGCCCAACTACAAGAACTGGTCGGGCAGCCAGAGCTGCACGATCGCCTACGGGCAGGGCGTGTCGGTGACCGCGCTGCAGATGGCCAGCGTCTACCAGACCATCGCCAACGGCGGGGTCAAGGTCGAGCCGCAGAT
Source organism: Nonomuraea sp. NPDC049158 (assembly GCF_040648335.1). Classification (NCBI taxonomy): domain Bacteria; kingdom Bacillati; phylum Actinomycetota; class Actinomycetes; order Streptosporangiales; family Streptosporangiaceae; genus Nonomuraea; species Nonomuraea sp. NPDC049158. The sequence goes on along the minus strand of NZ_JBEZDM010000084.1, from coordinate 3,296 downwards.
CATCGCCGGCACGACGGATGAGTCGGGCAGGTTCGTACCGTCCGCTCCTGGTAAGCAGACCAGGGTGGTCAGCGACAAGACCGCCAAGGAGATCACCACCATGCTGGAGACCGCGGTGAGCGCCGAGGGCACCGGCGAGCTGGCCGCCATCCCGGGATACCGGGTGGCGGGCAAGACCGGCACCGCCAACCGCTATGACGCCCAGCTCGGCCGCTACGACGGCTACACGGCGTCGTTCGCGGGGTTCGCCCCCGCCGACGCGCCGCGGCTGGTCGTGCTGTCCGTGCTGCAGAATCCCAAGAAGGACCACTTCGGGGGCCAGGTGGCGGCCCCTGTTTTCAAGGACGTGATGACGTTCGCCATCAAGAGCGAGAAGATTCCGCCGACCGGCGCGGCCGCACCCACGGTGCGGACGCGCGCGGGACAGTGACCAGGGAAGGTACGCTGCGGCCGTGCGTCCCCCGTCGTCTATGCGTCCAACGACCAGTCCGCCCCGCCCGCTGACCGGGCTGGCGACCATGCTCGACGCCGATTCCGGCACGTCGCGGTCGCCGTACGCCCCGCTCACCGGTGTCACGATCGACTCCCGCCACGTGCGGCAGGGAGATCTTTACGTGGCCTTGCCGGGCAACCGGTCCCACGGCGCCGATTTCGCCGCCGAGGCCATGGCGCGCGGCGCCGTGGCCGTCCTCACCGATCCCGGCGGCCGCGCGGCCGCCGCCGAAACGGGCCTGCCCGTGCTCGTCGTGCCCGACGTCCGAGCCGTGCTGGGGCCGGTCGCCTCCTGGGTCTACGGCCGGCCGGCCGACGACATCCAGCTGCTCGGCGTCACCGGCACCAGCGGCAAGTCCACCACCTCGTTCCTGCTCGAAGCCGGCCTGCGGGCCGCGGGCCACACCACAGGGCTGGTGGGCGGCGTCGAGATCCGCGCCGGCGACCTGCGCTTCGAGCCCAGACTGACCACCCCGGAGGCCACCGAGCTGCACGGCCTGTTCGCGCTCATGCGCGAGACGGGGGTCACCGCGGCGGCCATGGAGGTCTCCAGCCACGCCCTGGCGCTCGGCCGGGTCGACGGCCTCCACTACGACGTGGCCCTGTTCACCAACCTGTCGCAGGACCACCTCGACTTCCACAAGGACTTCGACGACTACTTCGCCGCCAAGTCCCGGCTCTTCCAGCCCGAGCTGGCCCGGGTGGGCGTGACGAACCTCGACGACCCCTATGGCCGCGAGCTGCTGTCGGTGGCGAAGGTGCCGATGACCACGTTCTCCGCGCTGGGCGCGCCCGAAGCCGCCTGGCGGGCGCTCGACGTGCGGCTGGGCGCCGACGGCAGCACGTTCCGCGTGACCGGTCCTGGCGGCGTCGAGGCCGACGCGCAGATCTCGCTGCCCGGCCCGTTCAACGTCGCCAACGCGCTCGGCGCGATCGTCACGCTCGTCGAGGCCGGAGTGCCGCTGCAGACCGCCGTCCACGGCGTCGGCTCGCTGGTCGGCGTCCCCGGCCGCATGCAGCGCATCACGGAGGCGGGCGACGAGTTCCAGGCGATCGTCGACTACTCGCACAAACCCGCCGCGGTCGAGTCGGTGCTGCGCTCGCTGCGCGAGGTCACCGCGGGCCGGTTGGTCGTCGTGCTCGGCTGTGGCGGCGAGCGCGACGCGGGCAAGCGGCCGGTCATGGGCGAGTCCGCGGCGAGGCTGGCCGATGTGGCCATATTCACGAGCGACAATCCTCGTTCCGAGGATCCTCTGGACATTCTGGCCGCGATGATGGAAGGAGCGCTCCGCGTTCCGCAGCATGACCGCGCTCATGTGATCATTGAGCCCGACCGCGCGTCCGCGATCGACCTGGCGATCGGCCGGGCCGGGCGCGGCGACGTGATCGTCGTGGCAGGCAAGGGTCACGAGCAGGGCCAGTACGTTTCAGGTGAGGTGATCCCCTTCGACGATCGCGAAGTGGTCGCCGGAGCGATCGACGCACGCAAGGAAAGCAGGAAGCACGCATGATCCCGTTGCCTCTGGCCAGGATCGCCGAGATAACCTCGGGCGCCCTGTCGGGCATGGCCGACCCTCGCGCCGTGGTGCGCGGTCCCGTCGTGATCGACTCACGGGGCGTAGAACCGGGATCCCTGTTCGTCGCCCTGAAGGGCGCGCGGGTCGACGGCCACGACTACGCCGCCCAGGCCATCCGGGCCGGCGCCGTCGCCGTGCTGGCCACCAGGCCGGTCGAGGCCCCCACGGTGATCGTCCCCGACGCCGCCGCCGCGCTGGCCGACCTGGCCACGGCCCACGCCGCCGCGCTGCCCCAGGCCACCGTGATCGGCGTGACCGGCTCGGCCGGAAAGACCTCCACCAAGGACCTCCTGGCCAGGCTGACCGCGCGGATCGGGCCGACCATCGCGCCCGTCGGCTCGTTCAACAACGAGCTCGGCCACCCGCTGACGGTCCTCAGGGCCGACGCCGACACCCGCTACCTGGTGCTGGAGCTCAGCGCCCGCAACATCGGCCACATCCAGGCCCTGGCCCGCATCGCGCCGCCGCGGATCGGTGTGGTGCTGAACGTCGGCACCGCCCACATCGGCGTCTTCGGCGGCAAGGAGGCCATCGCCAAGGCCAAGGGCGAGCTCGTCGAGGCGCTGCCGCGGACCGGCGTGGCCGTGCTCAACGCCGACGACCCGCTGGTCCTCGAGATGGCCTCGCGCACCGACGCCAGGGTCACGCTGTTCGGCCGCTCCGAGGCCGCCGCGATCCGCGCCGAGGACGTCGTCGTCGACGAGCGCGGGCGCGCCTCGTTCACGCTGCGCACCCCTTCGGGCTCCGGTCAGGTCCGGCTCAAGCTGTACGGCGCGCACGCCGTGGAGAACGCCCTTGCCGCCGCCGCGGCCGGTTACGAGCTCGGCCTGCCCGTCGCCACCATCGCCGCGGAGCTGTCGGAGGCCACGCCGCGCAGCCGGTGGCGGATGGAGGTCACCGACCGCCCCGACGGGGTCACGATCGTCAACGACGCCTACAACGCCAACCCCGACTCGATGCGGGCCGCGTTCGAGGCGTTCGGCGTGCTCGGCAACGGCCGCCGCCGCTTCGCCGTGATCGCCGCCCTGCGCGAGCTGGGCGAGGACAGCGCCGCGCTCAACGAGGAGCTGGGCCGCCTGGCGGGCGGTTCCGGACTGGCGGGCCTCATCGTCGCCGGGCCCGACGCCCAGCCGGTGCTTCAGGGCGCCTACGCGGCCGCTCAGGCGGCTTCCGCCGCGGGCCCGCCGCTCCCGGTCGCCGGAGGCCCGCCGTTCCCGCCGGGTGCGG
>NZ_JBEZDM010000083.1:0-5695 GCF_040648335.1 Nonomuraea sp. NPDC049158 | reverse complement strand
CCGCGGGCATGCTGTGGTCGGTACGCGGCGCGCTCTGGGAGATCAACGCCCGGCGGGCGGGGGGCGAGGAGGACGAGCGCTACTGGGCCCGGCCCCGCTCGGAGATCCAGTCGCTCGACCAGGGCGGGTCGAGCACGACGCGCACCTCGACGCGCGGGAATCCCGCGTCGTTCAACCGGTGGACCAGGTCGTCGCGCATGGTGCCCATGGCCGGGCAGCCGGTGTAGGTAGGGGTGATCGAGGCGACGACGATCTCGTCACCGTCCGTCGTCCGCTCGACGTCGACCCCGCGCAGCACGCCGAGGTCGGCGAGGGTCAGCATCGGCATCTCGGGATCACGCACCTGCCCGGCGAGCTCGGCGGCCCGCTCCCGGCTACTCACCGGCGCCCGCTCAGCCCCGGTGATCTCGACGGCGCGGTCTTGGGCGCTCACCAGCGCCCGCTCGGATGTGCGCGTGCGACCACCTGCATCTCGGCGAGCAAGTCGCTGAGGGCCTCGGTGTGCGTGCCATGTCGGCCCGTTCGTCCGCCGTCGTCCGCCAGGGGCGGAAGGTCCGGGCGGGCGACGCCGCTCATGGCGAACACCTGGTCGAGGACGCCGTCCACCTCACCACGGATGGTGGCGGGGTCGATGCCGACTCCGGTCCGCGCGAGCGAGAGCTCGACGGGGTGCGCGGCGACCAGTTCGGGCTGGTACGTCCACAGTTCGCCGAGGGCGCTGACGAGCCTGTGGCGCGACTCCTCGGTGCCCCGCGCCAGGGTGAGGAACCAGCGGGCCGCCCAGTCCCGGTGGTAGGTGAGCTCCTTGACGCCCTTGGCCGCCACGTGGGCCAGCACCGTGTCGGTGCTCGCGCGCAGCCGTTCCAGCAGCGCGAGCCGGGCCACCGAGAACAGCAGCAGGCGTACGACGACGTGCGCGAAGTCGCCGTTCGCCACCTCGGTGAGGCGTACGTTGCCGAACCGCCCGGCGTCACGGAAGAACGCCAGCGCGTCCTCCGCCGGCACCGGTGAGCCCTCAGGGAGGACGGGCACGACGCCGGGATCGGCGGCGGCCGCCCGCGCCAGGAGCAGGCGTGCCTGCCCGAGGAGGTCGAGGGCGATGTTCGCCAGGGCGATGTCCTCTTCGAGGTCCGGCGCCCGGCTGCACCACTCGGACAGGCGCTGCGACATGATCAGCGCGTCGTCGCCGAGCATGAGGCAGTACGCGGCGAGTTCGGCGTGGTCGACGCCGTCGGGCACCGTCGTGTCGACACCGGCCAGCGGGTCCTCGAAATCGGTGCCGAACGCCCACTGCGCGGAATCTCCGCCGATCAGGCCGTCGAAGACGCTGCCGTGGTCGTCGTTCATGGTGGTCCGCCTTCCGGACGTGTCGGTGGACTGGATAAGCAGGAGAGTGGTCGGCCGGGTCAGGTCACATGTGCGGCACGTTCGCGGGGATCTCGTAGAACGTCGGATGCCGGTAGACCTTGTCGCCGTTCGGCGCGAACAGCGGGTCCTTCTCGTCCGGGCTGGAGGCCGTGATGGCGTCGGCCCGGACGACCCAGATGCTCACGCCCTCGTTGCGCCGCGTGTAGACGTCGCGCGCGTGCCGCAGGGCCATCTCGTCGTCCGGAGCGTGCAGCGACCCGACATGAACGTGGTTGAGCCCGCGCTTGCCACGGACGAACACCTCGTAGAGCGGCCATTCCCGCCGGTCGGGGCTCATCGCGCACCGCCCTCGTCGGACGGGCCCACCGACGTCGAGCCGTTCGCTTCGGCGGATCGGTTCGCGAATGCCGATGCCGCCTCGCGTACCCAGGCGCCGTCCTCGTGGGCCGTGCGGCGGTGGCGCAGACGTTCGGCGTTGCACGGCCCGTCGCCGCGGATGACCGCGGTGAGCTCCGCCCAGTCCGGGTCGCCGAAGTCGTGGTGCCCGCGCTCCTCGTTCCAGCGCAGGTCGGGGTCCGGCAGCGTCACCCCGAGCGCGTCGGCCTGCGGGACCGTCATGTCGACGAAGCGTTGGCGCAGCTCGTCGTTGGAGTTGCGCTTGACGCCCCACGCCATCGACCGCGCGCTGTTGGGGGACTCGCCGTCCGGCGGCCCGAACATCATCAGCGACGGCCACCAGAACCGGTCGACCGACTCCTGGACCATGGCGCGCTGGGCGTCGGTGCCGCGCATCATCGTCATGAGCAGCTCGTAGCCTTGCCGCTGATGGAAGGACTCCTCCTTGCAGATGCGGATCATGGCGCGGCCGTACGGTCCATAAGACGTGCGGCAGAGCGGCACCTGGTTGCAGATCGCGGCTCCGTCGACGAGCCAGCCGATCGTGCCGACGTCGGCGTAGGACAGCGTCGGGTAGTTGAAGATCGAGGAGTATTTCTGCCGGCCGGCCAGCAGCAGCTCGGTCAGCTCGATGCGGGAGACGCCGAGGGTCTCGCACGCCGAGTACAGGTAGAGGCCGTGCCCGGCCTCGTCCTGCACCTTGGCCAGGAGGATCGCCTTACGGCGCAGGGATGGGGCGCGTCCGATCCAGGCGCCCTCGGGCTGCATGCCGATGATCTCGGAGTGCGCGTGCTGGGCGATCTGGCGTACGAGCGTCCTGCGGTAGTCGTCCGGCATCCAGTCGCGGGGCTCGATCCGGTCGTTACGCGCGATGGTCGCGTCGAACCCGGCCTGCAGCCGCTCCTCCAGTTCCGGCTCCGCCGGAGTCGTGGTCATCTTTCCTCCGAGACATCGGTGACAGCGGTCGTATTTACTTATCGCTCGGTCAGTAATACCATCGCATGGGTCGGGGGTCCCGCGCAACAGGTCGCGGTGACGGGGAATGTTCTAGAGGACCGATGCCCCCCGCCAACCGCAGAACCGCAGAAACCGTAGAGAGGAGACAGCGTGAGCGCGCTGCTGGAGAGCTACGCCGCAGGACGGTGGTTCCGGGCGGCGGACGACGGGCAACCTCTGCTCGACGCCGCCACGGGTGAGGAGGTCGCCCGAATCTCGAGCCGTGGGCTGGACGTCGCGGCGATGGTCCGGCACGCCCGGGACGTCGGCGGACCCGCGCTGCGATCCCTGACCTTCCACGAGCGGGCGGCGCTGCTCAAGGCGCTGGCCAAGCACCTGATCGCGCGGAAGGAGGAGCTCTACGCACTGTCCGTACGCACTGGAGCCACCTCGCGGGACACGATGGTCGACGTGGACGGCGGCATCGGCACCCTGTTCAGCTACGCGAGCAAGGGCGTTCGCGAGCTGCCGAACGACACGGTGTTCCTCGACGGCGGCCTCGAACGCCTGGGCAAGGGCGGCACCTTCGTCGGCCAGCACCTCTACACCTCGCGGCCGGGTGTCGCGGTGCAGATCAACGCCTTCAACTTCCCGGTCTGGGGCATGCTCGAGAAGCTGGCCCCGGCCTTCCTCGCCGGGCTGCCGTCGATCGTCAAGCCCGGGAGCCAGACCGCCTACCTCACCGAACTCGCCGTCCGGCTGATCATCGAGTCGGGCATCCTGCCGGAGGGGGCACTCCAGCTGGTCGCCGGCAGCGCGGGCGGGCTGCTCGACGAGCTGACGGTCCAGGACTCCGTCGCCTTCACCGGCTCGGCGCACACGGCGGGCGTCCTGCGCCGCCACCCGAACGTGCTCGACGGCGGCGTCCTGCTCGGCGTCGAGGCGGACTCGCTCAACTGCTCGATCCTCGGGCCGGACGTACTGCCGGACGATCCGGAGTTCGACCTGTTCGTCAAGGGCGTCGTCACCGAGATGACGGTCAAGGCGGGGCAGAAGTGCACGGCCATCCGCCGGGTGCTCGTACCCGAGGCGATGGCCGACCAGGTGATTGACGCGCTCACGGCGCGCCTGGCGAAGGTGAGCGTCGGCGACCCGCGCAACCCGGACGTGCGGATGGGCCCGCTGGCCGGCCTCGGCCAGCGCGACGAGGTGCGCAAGGCCGTCGAAGCGCTCACGGCGGGTGCCGAGGTGGTGTTCGGCGACCTCGGAGGCGCGGCCCTGCTCGACGGCGACCCCGAGCGCGGCGCCTTCATGACCCCGCTCGTGCTGCGCGCGCGTCCCGGCGCCGGCGAGCCGCACGACGTGGAGCCGTTCGGCCCGGTGAGCACCGTGCTCACCTATGACGGCGTCGAGGCGGCGGTCGCCCTCGCCGCCCGGGGCAAGGGGAGCCTCGTCGCCTCCGTCGTCACCCACGACCCGGAGGTCGCGCGGTCCGTCGTACTCGGGCTGGCGCCGTGGCACGGTCGCGTCCTCGTCCTGGACAGGGACGACGCCGGGGAGTCCACCGGGCACGGCTCGCCGCTGCCCGTCCTCGTCCACGGCGGCCCCGGCCGGGCCGGCAGCGGTGAGGAGCTCGGCGGCATCCGAGGGGTGCTGCACCACATGCAGCGCACCGCCGTACAGGCTTCCCCGGACCAGCTCACCGCGATCACCGGACGGTGGACGACGGGTTCCGCGCGCGTCGACTCCGGCGTACACCCCTTCCGGAAGTCCCTGGCGGAGTTGCGCGTGGGCGACACGATCGCCTCCGCGCCGCGTACGGTGACGCTCGCGGACGTCGAGCACTTCGCCGAGTTCACCGGGGACACCTTCTACGCGCACACCGACGCCGCCGCCGCCGCGCGGAACCCGCTGTTCGGTGGCATCGTCGCTCACGGGTACCTCGTCGTGTCCCTGGCCGCCGGGCTCTTCGTCGACCCGGCGCCCGGACCGGTCCTGGCGAACTTCGGCGTCGACGGACTGCGCTTCCTCACCCCGGTCAAGCCCGGCGACGCGATCGACGTGGCGCTGACCGTCAAGCAGATCACCCCGCGCGGCGGCGCGGACTACGGCGAGGTCCGCTGGGACGCCGTCGTGTCCAACCAGGACGGCCAGGCGGTCGCCACGTACGACGTGCTGACCCTCGTGGCGAAGACCTGGCCGGCGACGTCCACGCCGGAGGCCTGACATGTCCGGACCGAGCCAGGACGCGACCCCGGTCATCTCCGAGCGTGAAGCGACCTCGGTCACCGTCGAACGTGACGGGGCTGTGGCCGTTCTCACCCTGAACCGGCCGGATCGCCGCAACGCGCTGGACGCCGGAATGAAGACGGTGTTGCGCCGGGCGCTCGAGGAGGCCGCGTCCGACGACGCCGTCCGCGCCGTACTGCTGACCGGCGCGGGCAGCGCCTTCTGCGTCGGTCAGGACCTCGCCGAGCACGCGGCCGCCCTGCGCGCCGACGCGGCGCACGCGTTCGACACCGTCGAGGAGGACTACGCGCCGATCATCCGGCTCGTGGCCACGATGGGCAAGCCGGTCGTCGCGGCCGTCAACGGTACGTGCGTCGGCGCGGGGCTGGCTCTCGCGCTGGCCTGCGACCTGCGCGTCCTCGCCGAGGAGGCCGTCTTCGCGACGGCGTTCACCGGGATCGGGCTGACGTGCGACTCCGGACTGTCCACGACGCTCACCCGGGCGGTCGGCGAGGCCCGGGCCAAGGAGCTCGTCCTGCTCGGCGAGTCCTTCACCGCTCAGCAGGCCGTCGCGTGGGGGATCTCGGGCCGCGTGGTCCCACGAGCGGACGTCGGTATGGCGGGCCGTGAGCTCGCGGCCGGGCTCGCGGCCGGCCCGACCGCCGCGTACGCCGCGTCCAAGCGGCTGATCGCGCAGTCCTGGGACCTGGACCTCGGGACGGTACTCACGGCCGAGGCGCGCGCCCAGGCCCGGCTGGGCCTGGGC
>NZ_JBEZDM010000082.1:0-6674 GCF_040648335.1 Nonomuraea sp. NPDC049158 | reverse complement strand
GAGGCGGTCAACGCCGTCGAGAGCAAGTACCGGGCCGACTTCCTGCGCGACGTGCTCACCGGCCGGGCGGGCTCAGACGCCCATCGACTGGGTGTCGTTGCTCTCCGCGCCACCGGCCTCGGTGACGCCGTTCTTGAGGTGGTAGCGGGCGATCGCCTCGCGCAGCACCTCGCCGTCGAGCTCGCCGCGCTTGACCAGGCTGGTCAGCACGGCCAGCGTGATCGAGGCGGCGTCGACGTGGAAGTGACGGCGCAGCGCCGAGCGGGTGTCGGACAGGCCGAACCCGTCGGTGCCCAGCGAGGACCAGTCACCCGGCACCCACTGCGCGATCTGGTCCTGCACGGCCTTCATGTAGTCGCTGACGCCCACGAAGGGGCCGGCGGCCTGGGAGAGGGCCTGGGTGACGTACGGCACGCGCGGCTCGGCCTCGGGGTTGAGCAGGTTGTGCTCCTCGCAGGCCAGCGCGTCGCGGCGCAGCTCGGTCCAGGAGGTCGCCGACCACACGTCGGCCGACACGCCCCAGTCCTCGGCCAGCAGCCGCTGGGCCTCCACAGCCCACGGCCCCGCCACGCCCGAGGACAGGATGTTGGCCTTCGGTCCCTGCGTCTGCGGCCCCGCGGCGAACCGGTAGAGGCCCTTGAGCAGGCCCTGCACGTCGAGGTCAGCGGGCTGCGGGGGCTGGGTGTAGGGCTCGTTGTAGATGGTCAGGTAGTAGAAGATGTTCTCCGGCTGCTCGCCGTACATCCGGCGCAGGCCGTCCTTGACGATGTGCGCGACCTCGAACGCCCACGACGGGTCGTAGGAGAGCGCGCCCGGGTTCGTCGAGGCGATCAGCGGTGTGTGGCCGTCCTCGTGCTGCAGGCCCTCGCCGTTGAGCGTGGTGCGGCCGGCCGTGGCGCCGAGCAGGAAGCCGCGGCCCATCTGGTCGGCCATCTGCCACATCTGGTCGCCGGTGCGCTGCCAGCCGAACATCGAATAGAAGATGTAGATCGGGATCATGTGCTCGCCGTGCGTGGCGTAGGCCGTGCCCGCCGCGATCGTCGAGGCCATGGAGCCCGACTCGGTGATGCCCTCGTGCAGGATCTGGCCCTGGACGGCCTCCTTGTACGACAGCAGCAGCTCCCTGTCGACGGCCTCGTACGTCTGGCCGTGCGGGGAGTAGATCTTCGCCGTCGGGAACATCGCGTCGAGGCCGAACGTGCGAGCCTCGTCGGGGATGATCGGCACGAACCGGTGGCCGATCTCCTTGTCGCGCATCAGGTCCTTCAGCAGGCGGACGAAGGCCATCGTGGTGGCCACCTGCTGCTTGCCCGAACCCTTGCCGAACTGCTCGTAGACGTTGTCGGCGGGCAGCTTGACCGGTTTGGCGCGCATGACGCGCTTGGGCAGCACGCCGCCCAGGGCCGCGCGACGCTCCCGCATGTACTCGATCTCGGGGTCGTTCTCGCCCGGGTGGAAGTAGGGGGGCAGCTCGCCCTCGAGCGCGGAGTCGGGGATCGGCAGGTAGAGCCGGTCGCGGAACTCCTTGAGCTCGGCCTTGGTGAGCTTCTTCATCTGGTGCGTGGCGTTGCGCGCCTCGAAGTCCTTGCCGAGCGTCCAGCCCTTGATGGTCTGGGCCAGGATCACCGTCGGCTGGCCGACGTGCTCACGGGCCGCCTTGAACGCCGCGTAGACCTTGCGGTAGTCGTGGCCGCCGCGCGACAGCTTGCGGATGTCGTCGTCGGACATGTGCTCGACCATCTTGCGCAGGCGCGGGTCGCCGCCGAAGAAGTTGTCGCGGATGTAGCCGCCGGACTCGACGGAGTAGGTCTGGAACTGGCCGTCGGGCGTGGTGTTCATCTGGTTGACCAGCACGCCGTCGACGTCGGCCGCCAGCAGCGGGTCCCAGTCGCGGCCCCAGACGACCTTGATGACGTTCCAGCCGGCGCCCCGGAAGTAGGACTCCAGCTCCTGGATGATCTTGCCGTTGCCGCGTACCGGGCCGTCGAGCCGCTGCAGGTTGCAGTTGATGACGAACGTGAGGTTGTCGAGCTCCTCGCGGGCCGCCAGGCCGATCGCGCCGAGCGACTCGGGCTCGTCCATCTCGCCGTCGCCCAGGAACGCCCATACGTGGCTGCGGCTGGTGTCCTTGATCTGGCGGTTGAGCAGGTAGCGGTTGAACCGCGCCTGGTAGATCGCCCCGATCGGCCCCAGGCCCATGGAGACGGTGGGGAACTCCCAGAAATCGGGCATGAGCCGCGGGTGCGGGTAGGAGGGCAGGCCGTGGAAGCCGTGCGACAGCTCCTGCCGGAACGCGTCCATCTGCGCCTCGTTGAGGCGGCCCTCCAGGTAGGCGCGGGCGTAGATGCCCGGCGCGGCGTGGCCCTGGAAGAAGACCTGGTCGCCCGACTCGCCGTGGTCCTTGCCGCGGAAGAAGTGGTTGAAGCCCACCTCGTAGAGCGACGCGGCCGAGGCGTAGGTGGCTATGTGACCGCCCACGTTGGTGCGCGCGTTGGCGCGGGACACCATGATCGCGGCGTTCCAGCGGATGTACGCGCGGATCCGCCGCTCGACGTGCTCGTCGCCGGGGAACCAGGGCTCGCGCTCCGGCGGGATCGTGTTGATGTAGTCGGTGCTGCGCAGGCCCGGCACGCCGACCTGGTGCTCGCGGGCGCGCTCCAGCATGCGGAGCATCAAGTAGCGAGCTCTGCTGCGGCCCTCCGTCTTGACGACGTTGTCGAGGGACTCGAGCCACTCGTTGGTCTCACTGGGGTCGACATCAGGCAGTTGGCTGGGTAGGCCGTCGCTGATGATCGAAAATCGCTGGCGTCCGGAAGCCACTGGGTCTCGCCTTCCGAGGATGACTGATGTCTGGTCTGGGTCGCCTTCCATCCTGGTCGCTTACCGTAGAAAGTGCATCTCTACTGGTCGGTAACCAGTGTGTCCCTGCTGGCAGGGTCACAGTTGGTGGCCTAGACCACCGATGGTAGGACGAATCCCGGCCAAGGTTACCTTGGCCCGTCAATTTAACAAGACCGGAAAAGCTACGAAATTTCGCCGGGCGTGGCGTGAGGGTCCGCCGGCTCGGCCGCGACGACCGCCCGGCCCGCCCTGCGGCTCGAAGCGCCGCATCCGGGCAGCGTAACGTTTCGGTCAGGATTCTCCCTCTCCCTACGGAGGGAGGAGTGTGTCCCTCTTTCCGAACGGAGCTCTCCGTACGAGTCTGGAGATATGAACGCGACGATAGGCGACCGGCTGCTGGTGCACGGCAACACGGTCGGCGAGCGGGACCACGGTGGCATCATCATCGAGGTCCACGGAACCGACGGTGGGCCCCCGTACATCGTGCGGTTCGACGACGGGCACACCGGGTTGGTTTTTCCCGGCCCTGATGCGGTCGTCGTACCTAAGTAGAATTCGTGTGTGAGATCTCAGATCATCTCCGTGGCCACGGGTTCACGGGAGACGGTGCACGACATCACCTCGGACTGCGCGGACTTCGTGCGGACGCTGGGGGAGGACGGGCTGCTGCACGTCTTCGTACCGCACGCCACGGCCGGGGTGGCACTGATCGAGCTGGGGTCGGGCAGTGATGACGATCTCGTCGCCGCCCTGCGCGATCTGCTCCCGGCCGACGACAGGTGGCGTCACGCCCACGGGTCGCACGGTCATGGCAGGTCACACGTCATGCCCGCGCTCATCCCGCCGTACGCGACCATCCCCGTACTTGGCGGGCGTCTGGCACTGGGCACCTGGCAGTCCATCGCAATCGTCGACCTTAATGTCGACAACCCGCAACGTCAGGTGCGCCTGTCGTTTTTGTCGGATTGATGCGGCCCGTCTACGGCCGTACCCGTGGCGACCGTTGACGACTAAGGGTCACAGCGTGTGGACTGTCCCGAAGCGATAAACCGCATATGCTGCGGGGCCACTCAAGCAGGAGGGATAAACGTGAGCGCGACCGCGGGTCAGGCGCAAAGTGAGCGCGGCCTGGCCGAACGGCTCGGCCTCAAGCCGGGTCAGGTGGTGCAGGAGATCGGTTGGGACGAGGACGTCGACGACGAGCTTCGCGACTCCATCGAGGACCTGACCGGTAACGAGTTGCTGGACGAGGAGACTGACGACGTAGTCGACGTGGTGCTGCTGTGGTGGCGCGACGGCGACGGCGATCTCTTCGACGTCCTCACCAACGCCATGCGATCACTCGCCGACGCCGGCCAGATCTGGCTGCTGACTCCCAAGGCCGGGCGCGACGGCCACGTGGAGCCGAGCGACATCGGGGAGGATGCCACTACGGCGGGTCTCTCGCAGACCAGCAGCATCTCCGCCGCGCCTGACTGGTCAGGGACCAGACTGGCCTCACCGAAGGGCCGACGCTAGGGAGTCTGAGCGCCTGCCATGCGGCAGGATGGCGTGTGTGAACGAACGTCCTGCCGAGGTCGGCGCGCTTGCTCCAGACTTCGAACTGCGGGACCAGCACGGCACTCCGGTGAAGCTGTCGAGCTTCCGGGGGAGGAAGGTCGTGCTGGTCTTCTATCCGCTTGCCTTCAGCGGCGTGTGCCATCGGGAGCTGTCGGCGCTGCGCGATGTCCAGGATTCCCTGGCTGACGCGGAGCTCCTCACCGTCTCGGTCGACTCCATGTTCACCCATCGCGCCTGGGCGGACGTGGAGGGTTACGCGTTCCCGTTGCTCTCCGATTTCTGGCCACATGGACAGGTCGCGCGGGCGTACGGTGTGTTCGATGACGAGAAGGGGGTTTCTCTGCGGGGGACCTTCATCATCGACGGCGGGGGCGTGATCCGGTGGTCGGTGGTCAATCCGACCAGCCAGGCACGTGACGTCGCCGATTACGTCAAGGCACTCGCCGACATTTCTTAACGGAGGAAACGATGCCCTGCTACCGCTGCGGGGCCCGGCAGACGGACCCCGTCCGTGGCGCCAGCCCGTGGAAGCGGGGGGTACGCCGCGAGACGCAGGTGCTCATCTGCCCGGACTGTCAACTGCTGCACGACCTCGATCTCGACGCGTGCGGCACGTGCGGGTCCACGGCGCTGATCTGCCGGCTGGGTGAGGTGGAGTGCAGGGCCTGCGGGGCCGTGCGGCAGGCGCGGGCGGAGACGTTCGTGGGGTCGGACGCGATGGCGGGCTCAGGCGCCCCGCCGGGCCTCTCGGCCGAGGTCGAGGCGGCGCTGAACCGGGTACTCGGCCGGGCCTGAGCTGGGAGCGTCCCACCTTTATCCGGACATTCGCTGAGCTGCGCTATCGTCTCCTGCGTGTCTGCAATGAGTTCGTTCGTGGTGGCGCTCGATGTCGGTGGCACGTCCATGAAGGGCGGCCTGGTCAGCGAGTCCGGCGCGGTGCTGCTGAGCGAGCGTTGCCCGACTCCCCGCTCGGAGGGCCCGGAGGCCGTCGTGGCCGCCATCCGCGAGTTCATCAGCCACCTGGCCGCCTCCGGCGACGGCATCCCGGCAGGCGTCGGCCTGGCCGTGCCGGGGCTGGTGTCCGAGGACGTGGCCGTCTACGCGGCCAACCTCGGCTGGCGTGACGTGCAGGCCTCCGACTTCACCGCACTCGACGTGCCGGTCATGCTGGGTCACGACGTACGTACCGGCGGCCTGGCGGAAAGCGTCCTCGGCGCGGGGCGCGGCGTACCCGACTTCCTCTTCCTGCCCATCGGCACGGGCATCGCCGGCGCCATGATCGTCCACGGCGAGCCGTACGGCGGCTCCTCCGGCTGGGGCGGCGAGATCGGCCACATCCCGGTCTTCCCGGACGGCGAGGAGTGCGCGTGCGGCCAGTTCGGCTGCCTGGAGACGTACGCGTCGGCGGCCTCGGTCGGCCGGCGCTACAGCCTCCGCTCCGGCCTCGAGGACGTCCGCGCCGAACAGGTCGTCTCCTCGGACGACCCGTTGGCCGTAGAGGTGTGGGACGAGGCGGTAGAGGCCCTCTCACTGGCCCTGGCCACGTACACCCTGCTCCTGGACCCCTCCATGATCGTCCTGGGCGGCGGCCTGGCCGAGGCGGGCCCCGCCCTCTTCGACCCCGTCCGCACCCGCCTCGTCAAACGCCTCGCCTTCCGAGACGCCCCACCCCTCCTGCCGGCCGCTCTGGGCGTCGACGCCGGCATGCTGGGGGCGGCCTTGCTGGGCTGGCGCGCGGCCGGCCGGGAAGAGCTGGGGGCAGGGTGGGTGGTGGATGTGCGATCGGAGCCGTTGGTGTCGTAAGGTGTAGTGCCGATCAGGGGCGGTTAGCTCAGCGGTAGAGCACTCGCCTTACAAGCGAGGGGTCACTGGTTCGATACCAGTACCGCCCACCAGCGGAAAAGCCCCGTTTCCGATCATGGAAACGGGGCTTCGTGCCATTAGCCTGCGCCGTAGCTCTCTTCCGAAGATCCGTTGGCGTCTTTGGTGATCTTGTCGTTCATTACGTCGGCGATCTTCCGGTCAGCCTCGGCCGTGCTGTGCTGGTAGATCAGCGCGGCCCGGACCAAGTCGTGTCCCATGCGCTGCATGAAGTCCTTGAGGCTCGCGCCGGAACGCGGCGATGGTGTTTCCGGTGTGCCGTAGATCATGGAAGTGCAAGCCAGGAAAGCCGACCTTCCTTGAGGTTCCCCCTGCGGCGTAGACACCCCTGACAATGGATCTTGTCCATAGAGGGGAGCCTTCGGGTGGCACGACCGTCGAAGTTCGGCGAG
>NZ_JBEZDM010000081.1:0-7144 GCF_040648335.1 Nonomuraea sp. NPDC049158 | reverse complement strand
GGTCGCGTTTGTCGTCTCCGCACCGGGGCGCCCTTACTCGGCCACTCGACCCAGGGGTGCAGCAGTCTCACCAGCCGAGAACGCAACGGCCTTGCCCAAAGGGGAGCCAAAGCGGGAGCCATGCCAGGTGAACAGGCCTGAACAGATCTGGACTCGGGTGCCTACGTCGACATCGCATCAGAGCCGACGTGAACTGATCCAAACGGCGGGAAGCTGGTTCGACACCTATCACCAGGACTGAGAACGAGAGAAGGGTGGCCACTGGGCGATCACCCGCGACGGCGGCGAGGTGCTTGGCCGGATCGCACTCCGCGGCCTGTACTTCGACGACGGCATAGCAGGAGTCGCATACTGGGTGCTCCCAGCCGCTCGCGACACCGGCGTGGCCTCCCGCGCCCTCACGGCGCTCACCACCTGGGCCCTGGACGAGATTGGCTTCCACCGCCTGGAGTTGGACCACTCGACGCACAACACGGCCTCCTGCAGGGTTGCCACGAAGTGCGGCTACCTCCTGGAAGGCACCAAGCGGAACGCCGCCGTGCATGACGACGGCCGACACGACATGCACCTGCACGCCTGCATCCGAGGCGTTTAGAAGGCTCGCCACCGCCGAGGCGCGTCCGGGTTCTGGAGGCAGAAGAGACGGTTACGGAACTCGCGTGCGATGGCCTTGTCTTCGCTGACGTTCTGCATCAGCCAGGTCGTCATCTTCAACTCGTTGATGTCCCTGAGCACGGGATAGCCTTCCCACGTCAGGACATCGAATCCGTACCGCTCGGCGAACTGATCGTATTCAGCACGGGTGCCCCATCCCAGACTGTGTTCGATGGCTGTGACGGCAAGATCGGTCTCGGGAGGGCCGAACGCGAAACGCTCAAGGTCGATCAGTACCACGGTGCCGTCGGCGGCCTTGATGAGGTTGTCGGAGTGAGCGTCACCGTGGACAGCACAGGCAGCGAGGGGAAAGCTCAGGGCTTCGTACGCTGCCCGCAACTCCTGCTCCTTCCTCGACAGGAACTGGCGTTCCTCATCCGAGAGCACATCGGTCAAGGAGATACGCTCTGCCACGCGCCCGAGGATGTCGAGCTGCGGGAGCGCCAGATTTGCAGGAACGGACATCTGATGGAGAACGCGCAAGACCTCGGCTAGGTCGATCAAAGCCGCGGGACCCCCACCGTTCTCGATGAAGTCCCAGAAAGTTACGGGCCTGTCTCTGATGATGAGCGGCTGGGCGTGGTGAGTCGTCCGTGCCGCAGGCAGCCCCGCCTCGTGGAGCCAGGCCGACACGGCTACCTCCTTGCGGGCATCATCAAGAACGTCCACGCTCCGGGCGATTCGGACAACGACGCGTTCGGCGGCCAGAACGAATAGAGCGTTCTCCCCGAGGCGGATCAACTGCGCGTCGTGGCTCGCGAGGCCGGCGACCCGACAGGCATCACGAAGGGTCGCATGTGCTTCCTGAGAGGTGAAGGGGACTGCGGCTGACTGGAACACGGTCACTAGGAGCCCTTTGGTTGCGTCTTGACCACGCGACCTCTTCCGGCGCGCTTCTCGACTATCCCCTCTGCTTCTAGCAGCGCGAATGCTCGCCTGACAGTGATACGGCCAACGCCTCGCTCTTGGGCCAGTGCATTCTCTCCGGGGAGCACGGCACCTATGGCGAACTGGCCGCTAGCTATGTCCTGTCGTAGGGCTGCAGCGACGTCGTCAGCTCGCGTATGCGCATGATCAGGTCCTCCAACGAACCACCCCTTCCCATGGACGGAGGCGATCAGCTGCTCAGAGGCAAGCAACTGGAACGCCTGCCGGACAGTCCCCTTCGAGACGCCATACTCGTTCGCGGTCGCTGCCTCACCCGGTAGCTGTTGGCCGGCCGCGAGTTCGCCGCTCTCGATGCGCTTGCGCATCGCCTCGGCGATTGCTTCGTACTGGGTCGAGGCCGCACGGCGGCCGCCTGACGGCACTTCTCCCACCACGCGACGTCCGCGGCCTGCCTCGCTGGCAACCAGTCCCCTACGCTCCAGATCGGCGACGGCCTGGCGTACGGTTCCTCGTGCCACGCCGTACGTGCGGGCAAGGTCTGCCTCGGAGGGCAGCATGCCGCCGGCGGGGGGATCTCCCTCACGAATGCGACGACGGATGTCCTCGGCTATCCGAACGTAGGTGGGGCCATCCTTCGCCTTGCTCATCGCGCTCCCTCGCCGAGGCATATCGTCTCTAGGGTAGGGCGGACAGGCCAGGACCTGCGGAGTATCGCGGCTCCACGCCTCTCCCGGAGTCTTCCCCACGATGGAGCCATAGACGCGACGTGGCGCCAGGTTGGCCAACAGCCAACAGTCTGGGTTAGGTCTCTGAGCGCGGACCACGAGGGCTGCGACGCTCTACGCATCCCCCGGAGCAGCGCCTACGGCAGATGCGCGTGACCATTTAGGCCTTCGGCTCCTGGCCGCCTTGTGCCACCGCGCCACCCGGCTTCGATGTCAGCACCGTACGGGTCCATGCATTTATGCTCCTTCTCGAACTCCGCGATGAGCATCATCCAGATCTCGCGCGCGTGCGTGTAGCGTCCCCTGCCGGCCTCCTCGTAGCCCTCGGACTCCGCAGCTCGGAGAACGAAGAACTGCCCACCCTGGCTCGCCCACTCATACACCCCGCAGCACGACGTCTCAGTGATCCGAATGTGGTCGTTTCGAGGGCGCAGATAAGGTTCCCAGCGCAGCGCGGGCACATCAGGAGCCGACACGGTTACTCGGCACTTCTGCGGCGTACTCCTGCAGGTAGCGGAAGACGTTTCGGCGGCATCGCTGCCACGCGCATGCGAAGGCGAGCTCTAGGAGCGTGTCGGCTTCGAGCTGCGGCTTGATGCCATAGCCGATCTCGTCGGCTGTCAGTTTGGGCAGCGGCCGCGCCCGCCAGACGCCGAGCTGGTCACGCCACACGTAGAAGCGTCTGAACGCGCCACGCAGATCGTGGGGCGAGACACCGAGTATGGAAGTCATGCGGGATTGATCTCCCCGTGTTGCGTTGGGCAGGGAAGTCAGTCAAAAATCCTCTCAGACTGACGTTTGCCCACGTTAACTCTAGGGGCTCATGGCCACAAGGCTCATGGCAACATAGCCGCGTGAAACTTGGGTGCTGTGATCGACTACAGCTCTGGGGTGCCGGTGTATCGGCAGGTCGCCAACGCGATCCGCGACGACATCACCGCCGGCCGCTACCGCCCAGGAGCATGGCTGCCCTCAGAGGCGCAGTTGGCGCAGATGTACGAAGTCGGCCGCGACACCGTTCGCGAGGCGCTCGCCTACCTACGCGCCGAGGGAAGAATCACCACGGTTCGCAAACGGGGGTCCATGGTGGCCGGTGAGCCAACGCGAGAGCCGCATCACATCTTGCCCGGCGCCCGCGTGATCGCTCGGATGCCGACACCAGATGAGCGGCGAGACTTGGCAACCTCAGGCGAACTGCGAGAATTTGGAGGCATACCTGAAGGTGTGCCGATTTTCGAGATCCTCCCTGGGCCAAGAAAGCATCGAAGAGTTCTGCGCGGCGACCATGTGGAGTTGGTTTTTGATGACCCGCAAATCACCGAATGAGCTGACCAGGTCTCTCACCAGCGTAGAGGGCCGATGCAGGCACCCTATTCGAAGGGGAGCGCCTCTTGCTGCGGATCACCTATCAACGACACACTTTCAGAGGTTCCGTTTTTTAGGGCATGCTCTGCAATAGCACGTCCAAGCTCTTCCCGAGAGCGAATTGGAAAGCCTCCGGACGATATCAGAATTCTATTTCCTTCCGGTGTCTCCTCGCCGAAGTTAAGGACAAATACTGGGCGGCCTATCTTAAGGGCGCCTTTTCCTGCAGCCAGAGTTCCCCCCTTGGAACCCGCTTCGACAACAACTAGCGCCTGACTCAGACCGTATATAAGGCTATTCCTGGTCATCGCAGCATACGCACCCCATGGCTGTGATGGCGGAAACTGGGAGATAACCAGAACGCGATCCGGGTCAAATTTTCCACGGAAATCTTGTTTGATCCGAAAGTGATTGAAACCTTCGGCTAGGACTATTACAGTCTTGCCCCCAATCCCCAAAGCGGCGAGATGAGTAACGGTGTCAACTCCTTTAGCATAGCCCGATACAACAGCCATGTTCCGGATTGACACTTCTTCCCCACATGCGTGTGCCGCCCTTATGCCCAATGGAGTTACGGACCGAGCGCCGCACATGCCAATAGATGGTGCGTGCAGAAGCGACCGCTCTCCCCAATAAAAAATTACTGGAGCCAAAGGTCGCCGATTTCTGATGAGCGTTGCGGGAAAGTCGCTGTCTCCAGCCATGACGACCCGTATCGCCTTATCATGAAGCTCTGACGCCTCTTGGCACAGACTGCTTTTCTCTCCAGTACTAAGCCCTTCAAATAGCTCTGCAAGAGCGCCAATGCCTCCCTCTTGCAGGATCGTCGCTATTTTTCCGGGTGTTCGTACCACGCGAAAGGCAGTTAATGCCATCACGAGTCGATGATGTTCCGAATCCGTCATATTAATTCCTCATGGTTCGTACTGCAGCTAACCCCAAGACGCGCTGTGCACCTGCACGCCTGATGGCCGATGCAACGTTGCGCATAGTGGCTCCGGTGCGGTAGACGTCATCCAGGATTATGACGCTGCCGTCAAGAGGGTAGGGCATCTCGAAGGTCGCAGCAGCTGCGCTCGCTGAGTCCTCCTTCGAGGAAGGCCTCGGACCAGAAGTACAAACCGTGGACACTAGATTCTTTTGAGTTTGGCCAGCCACTGCTGCGGCAAGCTTCTCGCCAAAACTGCTACCATCCGCATTATGGCCAGGTACGGTAGCAATGCGATTACTATCTCGATACAGAGGATGACTATTTATGAACCATGCCATTCGCCTTACCAGATTATTTCGAGCTTCGTTACGAGCTTGTCCAGTGCCATAATATTTTCCCTTGTAAATCAAATCGCCTATTTCCGTATTATTCCAAGCGGTAGAATTCACGGCAGGATCTGGAACCTTATACCAGTCTAAAGCGATCGCACAGTCAAGTTCATCCCCGACTCGCAGTGACAACACCTCCTTCAGCACGGCAGCGACAGCTAACGCATCCGCAGTCACCCCCGAAGGAAATTCGATCTCATGGGTATACTTTTGCTTCTTCTCTATCGATGGTAACGGCACCTCATGCCCCGCGCCCTTGGATGCCATAATAACCTGCTTGGACGCTTCTTTTGGGCCGCACAAACTGAGCCATCGGATCGGATCATTTCCGCTAGCCGGCATGTAGAGTGTATATTCCTTCAAGCGATTAGCTCTTCCGTTGTCTTCGAATGGAGATATGAAATTGAATAATTGCACGTCGCGTACTCCCTGCCGTCACCCGTCCAGATGCCCGGTCGCATCTCGAACTGAACGGCTCCTTCGTACCAGACCAAGTGCACTCATGCATATAGGGGCGACCAAAAGGACTCAACGTGATATTCCCTCCGTCCAGAAATGATCCTCAGCTCATAATCGGCCCTGCTGAAATAGCAGCCCTTAATGTCCGTAAATACTCCCTAGCCTCCACGTGTCTCAGATGGGGATTGTCGCGCGATGATCTTGAGTCAACGCATTCGTTCTCTTCGAACTGATGCTCGATGCTGGGACTGTAGCTTGAGCCACCGACAAGATCTAGGTCAGCACCTAGACCGGTCCGCAGCACGTACCCGCCTAGGTATGAAGTAGACAGCCGTAAGACGTTAGTCGTCTGCTGCCCTTGAGCTACTGATGAGCGCTTCAGGTGTGGAGAGGGTGAGACGTTTTACCAGCCTGGCCATACATCGTCTGACCTGGCTTTACTCGTCCGAGCTGGCCTTGCTGGTCGCGGATCCTCGTCCGGCCACACCGTTTGCCTGATACATAGACTGGCAATCACATTGCGTGATCTTGTATGAGGATTGATGATTACCGCTATGCGCAGGTGCGTGCTGGTGTGGGGTGGTTCGGTGGTCGCAGGGGTGGCCATGGCCGGGCTGGGTGTCTACTTCTGGCGAGTAGGCTTGGATGACGCTGACAAGCTGGCCAGTGTGATCAGCGTTTTTGTCGCCATGGTGGGGTTGGGGAGCGCGGTCTATGGGTTGATCAGCGACCGCTCCTCCAAACAGCCGAACACGCCAGAGACGTCCCCGTCGCAACCCCGCTCCGGCGACAAGGCTCGAAGCTTCTCAGCCGATGATGGGGTGGAAAGCAACGTGAACCTGCGTGCGGAGGCCTCGGGACAGGGCCGCATTTATCAGGCAGGCCGCGACCAGACCATCCACGGGTGATGACATCCCCGCCCACCGGTGCCGATGAAGGGCAACCGCAGGTCTGGATAGACGGCGTCGCCTCCCAACAGGGCCGGGTGTACCAAGCAGCGCGTGATCAGACTATTTACGAGACGGTACTGCGCGCCGAGGCACTGCGGCCCGTCACTGAAGTGTTGGCGCCGCCTCGGACGATAAACCTACCCGGGCACACCCGCGTGTTCGTCGGACGAGGTAATGAGCTGACCCGCTTGGAGGCTTCATTACATACCAGCGCACCAGTGGTGGTGGCCGCAGTGCACGGGTTGGGGGGCGTCGGCAAATCCACCCTGGCCGCCCGCTATGCCGCCACACACGCCGAGTTGTTCAACCCGATCTGGTGGATCACCGCCGACACCCGAGCGGCCGTGCAGACTGGCTTGGCCAGCCTCGCGGTTGCGCTCCAACCAGAACTAGCTGCGGCAATACCGTTGGAGGCACTGGCTGATCGGGCTACCTCGTGGCTAGCTGCCCACGACGGCTGGCTGGTAGTGCTCGATAACGTCAACGATCCCGCCGATGTGGCCCCGCTTCTGGACCGGACGTTGTCCGGACGTGTGCTGGTGACCAGCCGACTCAGCCAGGGATGGCATTGTCTGAACGCCCATGTGATGCGTTTGGACGTTCTCCCAGAGCATGAAGCCATCGAACTGTGCATCCAGATCGCCACCCATGCCCAGCCCATTGCCGACCCTAACGGGGTGGGGGCTTCCCCCCATGAACGCGAACACCGATTTCAGGCGGCAGGCCTCAGACTATCTGCCATCATCTCGTAGGCGATCGGGCTGAGTTGGCCGAGGCGGGAGT
>NZ_JBEZDM010000080.1:0-7183 GCF_040648335.1 Nonomuraea sp. NPDC049158 | reverse complement strand
TCGGGCGGGTAGTTCTTCATCACCATCAGTGACATCTCTTCCCCTGGACCTCAAGATCCAGTCTTCGAGGTGTCCTCGTTCAAGGGGGAATGCCCGTGAACGACCAGGCCGATGCTGAGGAACTGGACGGTGTGGCTGAGCTGGTTCACGAACTGGGGTATCTGCCGCTGGCAATCGAACAGGCTGCCGCGTACCTGCACCAAAACCAGTTGTCCCCGCGCGCCTACTTGGATCTGCTAACCAAGCATCCGGCCGCCATGTATGACCAGGCCGCCCACGGCGCGGCTGCCGAGCGGACCGTCTCACGCATCTGGCGCCTTACCTTAGATCGACTCAGCGACAACCCGCTAGCCGGGCAGCTATTGCGCATCTTCGCCTGGTACGGCCCCGAGCCTATTCCACGTTCCCTATTCGATGACTTGGCTCCCATCCCCCAACTTCAGCAGGCACTAGGGTGCCTAGCCGCCTATAATATGATCACCCTCGAGAAAACGGCCATCACCGTTCACCGACTGGTCCAAGCTGTCGCACGAATTCCCCACCACAACGATCCACACCGACAACCCGCCAACCTCGATACCGCCCGCAGCTACGCCACCGACCTACTCTTGGGAGCATTGCCCAAAGAGGCCGAGTTCCCTGAAAGCTGGCCAACTTGGCGCACGCTGCTTCCGCACATCATTGCCCTGTCCAACCAGGTGCATCCAAGTTCTGACACTTATGACAGTGTCCATCTGTTCAATTATGCAGCTATATTTCTTCTCGATCAGGGCGCCATCACGCCTGCCCTCGGCTATCTGGAACGTGCATACCACGCAGCTGAGCGTATTCTGGGCAGCGATCATCCGAACACTCTGAATTCGCTCAACAATCTGGCCCACGCTTACCAGGTCGCGGGGGATCTGGATCACGCGATCCAATTACACGAGCAGACTCTGAAGAATCGGGAACGGATCCTGGGCAGCAACCACCCCAACACGCTTCAATCCCGGAATAATCTGGCCTGCACCTATCGAGCAGCGTGGGATCTGGAGCACGCCATCCCACTACACGAGCGGGCTCTCGCTGAGCATGACCAGATTCTGGGCAGCAACCACCCCGAGACCCTCACCGCGCGGGACAACCTGGCCTATGCCTACCAGATGGCGGGAGACTTGCACCGCGCCATCTCCCTTCACGAGCGGACCCTCGCCGACCGCGAGCTGACCTTTGGCAGCGACCACCGCTTTACCCTTCAATCCGAAAACAACCTTGCCCTCACTTCAAGCGGCAGGAAATCTGGACCGCGCCATCTTCATGTACGAGCGCACCCTACGCAAGCATGAGCGGATCCTGGGTAGTAATCATCCTGACACCCTCATCACGCGCAGCAATCTAGCGCTCGCATACAAGATGACGGGAGACCTAGACCGCGCTTTTCCTCTCGGTGAACGAACCCTCACCGACTATGAACAGAACCTCGGCAGTAAACATCCTGCCACCCTTCAGGCCCGCAGCAATCTGGCCACCATCTACCAGGCGACGGGAAACCTAAGCCGTGCGCGTTCCCTGTTTGAGGCCGCGCTGGCCGATTGCGAGCGTGTGTTGGGCGATGCTCACCCTTTGACACAGGTCGTTCGTGCTCACCTGAGATCGTTCCGCTAGGCCGTGTTTTATTCGTCGGCGAGGGATCCGGTGCACGATCCCGGAACCGGCCGATCAGGCCGGCCATCGCCGACGCCGGGGAACGGCTGGCGGGCGGCCTCCAGCCTTTGACCGCGAGGACTACAAAGCCCGGCACACGGTCGAGTGCGGCATCAATTGTCGCCTGGAATAGTTGCTTGAGGCGTACCTGGGCGCGGTCATTGCTGATTAGGTCCCTGCTATGTATATCGAAGCTGACTGTTCCTGCCGTCGTAGAACGCACGCTTGTCGGCGATCCCATTCGGTGCGATCACTCCGTAGAAGAGTCAGTGCGGAATGCTGGGCAATCATCCCTTGCTTCGTGTCGAGGCGAAGAGCAGGTACAGCCGCGAGGGCGACCCTCGGCTAGGAACTGCTCCGTGACCTGTACGTCGGTGCCGTCACTCCGCCATGTCGTCTTTTCAAACTCTAGGATTGGGTTATCGGCCACAACTTCATATTGCACAGTCACATTGTCGAGCTGGAAAGACAGAGTCGCCGTGGATGGAGTGAACATCTCGCGCACCCCATAGAGCTTTTCGAGAAGATATACGACGTCCCCGTCACTTGCATCCACGATGCGGGACAGCGTGCGGTAATCAATGATCGCCTGTGTCTGGGATTCCTCTTCAAAGAACATGCCTGAGTTCTGCGATGTCACGATAAGAGTGCGAATCACTATCACCCCGTCCGTTAGGGGGTTTGGATCCGCGGAAAGGATTCGGTTCACGATGAGCTCGTAGCCCGCTCTGGTTGAAAGGACACTTCGCACCTTGTTTGTCTGTTTGAATGCTTTTGTCAGACTGTCTTGGCGGAGTGCCCTGAGATAATCCTTTGCCCAGAAAGCGGGCAGTGTCGCCTTCACTTCGCAGGCGAACACACAGTAACCGAGCGTAGGTTCTCTTGAAATAACGAGTAGGTCAATGTCGGGTGCCTGGGGGTCTACATCCCTTAGATGGACGTTAGATAGAGTTAGAAAGCCAGCTTCCTGGAAGAAAGAGGCACAGTGGGAGACCAATGCAGTACCGAGTGGGCCAGATATATGCGTTGAAAAGTTCGCTGGAGATCTCGATGCCTGAGCCCTCAGAAGTTGAGTGTACCCGTCCTGATCTATCATCCTTTCTGCGATTATGAAGTAGTCGGGGGAGTCGGGATGATCTATTATGCCGTAGTTCATTGGGTGTGGATCATTTGTAATAGGGCCGTAGGAGATGTCCGCTAGAATCAATTCCACCACGCTGGCATCGATCCCCGTATTAATGGAGATCTCTGATACTAGGCCGGATTTTGAGAAGGTGTAGGTTGGCCAGGGCAGATTATTTGCGCGGGCAAAGTATCTATGATATAGCGCTTTTTCGAAGAGGTGCTGATATGTCGCGCGGAAATCTGCGTAGGTGTAGCCGTTCAGTTCGATGACGTCATCGATGGCATCGAGAATAGAGAACTTGCCCTTGAGTCGGAGGTCAGCTTCTCTTCTGATAAGTGGGAACGCGTGTTGAATGTGAGGGCCATCTCCGAGTTCTTCTTGACCGCGAAGGGTGGTGCAAATCTCTGCCGCGCTATCTTTGAAGCCGTGGATCACATCGGCCCTGTCTAGGTATACAGCGTTCGCATATGCCATAAATTGGCGAGGTATTGATGGGTCGAAAAACTTGATGCGAATACTGTCGGGTGAGAACTCCCACTCAAACGAACCTGGCGAGTTGTATGTATAGTAGAGAATGTCGCGAGCCATGTAGTAGTGCGACATGAAGATTAAGTCTTCCAGGATGCCTTCGATGGGCTCTTCTGGTGGAGGGTATTTTGCTGTGGTCCGTTTTTTGATCCAATAAGGAAGGGCGATCTCCAACCCTCTCTGCAGAGTGTTGGCCATGGGGAGCCAATCGTTTTTGTCTCGCTTCCCTGTATAGGCTGCCGAAATTATTGTCACGGCATGCATTATGGAATGTACTGGGTCCGCGTCTAGGGCCTTCATGCTTGCTAGTTTGCGATCAAGCTGCGACTCGAATTGATTTATTTCCTCAAAGTTGTCGGACATCTATCGGCTCTCATCTTTCGCATTAGATGCAGTTGGCGTATTTGAGTCAATATTAGCGGAGTGCGCGGCTTGTCGTGCTTATTTTCCGATATTCCGGTGGGTTGGCATCCCGGACAGGACCTGGTGCAAGAGCGGGAAGGCGCCATGGTCATCGATCCGTCCGGTTGTGTAGTTACCTTTCTGTGCAACGCGGATTTGGATCATTGGTCAGGTTGGCCCTCTGTGCCCGCGGATACGGCGGCCGGCCCGACTGGTCATGCGACGGCGTGGGAAAGTCGTTGCGGATCTGCGGGAGAATCGGGAAACAGGCTGGCTCCCACATCTGCCTGGTGAGTCTCCGGGTGACTCTTGCCCATTGTCCGCCCAAGCGCCTCGCTTGTGACAGGACGGCGGCGAGAACTTACAGGTCGAGGGGAAAGCGTGCCTGGTTGATCTGCTGGTCTTCTAATCCGACGGTCGCAGGTTCGAATCCTGCAGGGCGCGCTTTGATCATGTCCTGACCTGTGGTTATGTGGAATCGGATGCGTTCTAGAATTTTCGTCTAGCGCTTGCGTGCTCCGTGCGTGCTCGCGCGCACCAACCCTGTACCGCTCGAATATTGAGTTACGTCGGCTGAGCTGCGGTTAAGCGGCGTGGCGGTATTCGCTGATCATGCTGGCAACTACCGGTTTTCGGCGGATGGATCGCAGGTCGTTGAGGTCGGTCACGTCGTGAGAGGGTTGCGTTGCGATGTCCAGAGGCCGTTGGCGCCGGGACTGGTGCGGCCGGTGCCCGTTGTAGTGGATCAGATACTCCTGGAGCACAAGGGCCAGGTGACGTTCGTTGAGGATGAGGATGCGGTCCAGGAGTTCGCGGCGCAGGGTGCCGATGACGCGCTCGCAGATGGCGTTCATTCTCGGTGTCCGCGGCATGGTGGTGATGTCCCGCAACCCTTCGGCTGTGAAGACTTCCCTGAAGGCGGAGTTGAAGAGCGGATCGCGATCGTGGATCACGAACCGCAGCCCGGCGATGCGATCACGCAGGTCCATCACGAGGTTGCGGGCCTGCTGCACTGTCCATGCCCCGGTGGGGTGCGCGGTCACACCGGCCAGGTATCGATACCCGCCGCGTGCAGGATCTCCCACACCGTGGAGGCCGCGATCGGATAACCCAGGCGGGCCAACTCGCCTTGGATTCTCCTGTGCCCCCAGGTCGGGTTCTCCCGCGCCATCCGACTAATCAGTGCCTTGACTGGTCGGCGGGTGCATGGCCGTCCCGGGCGCCGTCTATCCGTGAAGGTCCACTTACGCGCTACCAGGTTGCGATGCCAGCGTAAGATCGTCGCTGGCGTGACCGGGAACACTTCCGCCCACCGGCGGCGGCGAACCAGCCTCGACAACGCCGCAAGCCAGAGCCGGGCGACGTGACGCCACCGCGGCCGGCCACCGAGCTCACGGCGCAGCACCTGGTTCTCGTGGCGAAGCACCAGCAGCTCAACATCCTTCGACAGATCAGCGCAGACCAGCACCGCCAGCAAGCCGAACAAGCCCCTCACCAATCGGTAGACAAACGCCAACAACACCTCGCGATCGTCGCAGCCGCCGCTCTGATCGCGCAGCAACCCCCAGCTCACAGCATGAAACCGTGTTTTCGAGCGGGACACCATGCACCCGGCGATATCCCCACGTCGGATTCTCCTTCGCCAACCGCACTACCAACCCCCGGACCCCCTGCTTATCCGAGGGCGGCCGGACCGGCTCGGATACGTCCACCGGCATCGGACCAGGCGCCGGTGCCAGGCCAGCAGCGTGCCCGGCGTCACCAGTCGATGCGCAAGCAGGGCAGATGGTAAGAGCCGGGACAGCGCGGCCAAGATCGCTCGGTCGGCCCAGTCCGGCTTCGGCCGGGTGACTTGCCTCCGCAGTACCGCCACTCATGTCGAAGCACCATGATCTCGACGTCCTTCGCCGCCTCGCCTCGGCCCAGCACCAGCCAGCCGAACGCCCGGAGCACGATCAGGTAGAGGAGACGGAGAGGCATAAGAACCGATCTTGCCCGTACCGCCGCATCAGGTCGACCTGCAGGTCAAGCACCCTGCGATGACTTTTGAAGCGGTACAGGCCGAACGAGACGGGACAGGGCAGGCGCATGCGGGTCGCCACACCGGATCGCCGACTGACGCCATCAAGAAGCCGCAGGTCAGGCACCAACTCCAAACACCGAGCCCCGCAACGTCAGAGCAGGCCACGTAGTTCTCGGCACCCACCATGCCCGCCGGGGAAGCTTGACCTGCGGCACGTTCGTGAGCTCCGGTCACCCGGGAGACGGCAGCGGGCACGGCAGGATGACCCGGTGTATTCGTTCGCCTGGGCTGGTACCAGCTGGAAGCCATGTTGATCTTGCCGGAGAGTCGATCAGGTGAAGTGCCGGTTGCGGTGAAGGCCTCAGGTGACCGATTCCCGTAGCTTGTTTGGATGCGCATCCGGATATACATCCGGCCGCCACTCGTGGACGTTCCTCAGGAAGAATCCGTATTCCTGACTCTCCGCGAACCTCCGGCGCAGAAGGTCGGGATGAAGGCCGGCCTGGCCCAGGAGCAGAGCGCGTAGTACCCAGCGCAACGACAACGCGACGGTGAGGTATCGATCTACATCGCCGTCCTCCAGCCACCCAGGGTTTATTTGGTGTGCGAAGTCATTACGGGCTCCGTAGACGAGGGTCTTCCACTTGTTCGAGCGGCCGGTGACCCCCGGCACGAGCGCTTCGGCGTCAAGCGCCAGTTGATTGAGCCTTTGTCCGTAGCCGGGTTCATGCATATGGCCGAGGAACCCCTTGACGGCCTCGGCGGCGGACTTGTCGACCTCCTTGACCGCCTCGGCTGCTGCCTCGCGGATCTGAGCCGCGAGCTCAGGGGAGAAACGCTGCGCGTCGGGGAAGAGCCGCCGGTGTAGCCCTTCGGAGATCGTGCTGAGGA
The DNA here is from genome assembly GCF_040648335.1 of Nonomuraea sp. NPDC049158. NCBI lineage: Bacteria > Bacillati > Actinomycetota > Actinomycetes > Streptosporangiales > Streptosporangiaceae > Nonomuraea > Nonomuraea sp. NPDC049158. The sequence continues at coordinate 530 of NZ_JBEZDM010000080.1, read as the reverse complement.
TCAGAACCTGGGTCTCCAGGGGAAACGAGGTTGTGAGGACACTCGCCACTCCCGCAGGAAGGGGACCGAGGGTTTCGACACGGTCCAACCACGCCCCGATCACGGCAGGCGACAGGTCAGTGAGAGGCAGCAGGGGCTGCGACGGGAGGGCGAGGTCGTCACCGTGCTGGGAAGGACTGTGGACAGGCCACCAGGGCGCTTGGGAATGCTCCTGAACAGCGAACTCCATCACAGTTACGGGGCGTGCGGTGGCAAGCTGAAGCAGGGTGACGAGTGGCTGCAGGTATGTGCGCTCCAGGATGTGCATCCCGACTGGCGGCAGATTCGTCAGCACGAGCTGAGGCTCATCCGAGAAGTCCTCCCAAAACAGCTGGCCACCATTGCCGAGCTGCACGGGGGCGCTTGCCGTATTGGCTGCACGGGTGAGCGTCTGCAGGCCAGGGCCGAAGCGTTCTCAGGTCGTGAGACCGAGTAGGTGCATGCCATCGGCTGGGTGGCTGCGGTAGTAGTCGGCGGCGGAGGCGATGTTG
>NZ_JBEZDM010000079.1:0-7840 GCF_040648335.1 Nonomuraea sp. NPDC049158 | reverse complement strand
GCGAACAGCGCGGAGAAGAAGCGGGGACCTAAACCGGCCATCAGTGGTGACCTCGAACTGGCCACCTGTGGGGACTTTTACATGGCCACGGACAATTCGGCGGCCTGGTGGCCGGTCAAGAAGGCGCCTGTCGCCGTAGCGGTGCCGCTGTTACGGTGGGCGCGGTGCGCCGGGAAGTCTGGTCGGCAAGATCGTGCTTGCGGATCCGACCGGAAGGCGTCCCATGACCTCCACGCGGTGCCCCTGATGGGCTGGCCGTGCTGGCTGTTTGCCGGGCTTGCCCTGGTCGTGGCGCGGCCGGTGGCGATCTGGCTGTCGTTTGTGCGCTCGGGGCTGTCGATGCGCGAGCAGGCGGCGGTGGCCTGGTTCGGGCCCAAGGGCTTCGCTTCCGTCGTGTACGGGTTGCTCGTGCTCGCCTCTGGGATCGCCGCCGAGCGGGCCACCCTGGCCGGCTTGTTCACCGTGATGCGCTCCGGGAGCGGCTTCGTCGCCGACCTGCTCCCCGTACCGGACTGTGCCGCCCAGGTCGGCCAGCCCGCGCTCATCATCGCCACCCGCAACGACCGCTCGGTGTCCTTCGCCCACGCCGAGTCCCTGGTCGCGGCGATGCCGGACGCCGAATTGGTGGACAGCCGGGCCGAGAGCCACATGATCTGGTTCGGCCCCGACTACCCGCGCGTCGCCGAGAGAATCCGCGACTTCCTCACGACCGGTTGAGGGCGGCGGCTACTGCCTCACGGCCTCGACGAAGCGTTCGAGGTCCGACACCGGCAACTCCCGCCCGGCCTGCTCCCCGGCTGATTCCAGGTATTGGTGCCGGTATTCGGCTTCCCGGGGCGGCCCGAGATCGGCTTGGGAGTGTCAAGCATCAAGTGAGACCAGACACCGCTCAGCTCCGAGGACACCAAACAGGGTCTTGCCGCGACATCAAGATCGCTATCTATGTGTCGGCGGTCGAAGAAGAAGGGACACCCCTCTAACCGGCCAGGATCTCGGTGACGATGACATACAGCGCCCACAGCGACAACCCGGCCATGATGACGATCTCGCGCCAGCCGAGGGCGGGCCTGGCCTGGATGGCGTACGACATGGTGATGTCGGGTGCCGCCGGAGCGGGCGGGCGCCGGTTCTCGGCCTGGGGCTCGTTGAAGCGGTGGATGAAGATCTGGATGAGGTTCATGTCGGCGACCAGCCCCGCCGCGACGCTCAGCGCGCTCGAACTGACGGAGATCCACTCAATGTGGGTTTCGGGCTTATGCGGGCTGACTCCCCACCACGTCAGCCGGCCGGTCTGGCGAGGCGATAGAACCCCCTGTGACCGGGTATGCGAAGCCCATGGGGGAGCAACATCGACAGCGAGCCATTAGGCGACCACGGATAGCTCGTGCGCATCCGCGAGGGTGCGGCGCGCCGGTGCGGCCGTAATTCGGGGGGCCGCTCGCCTTGCTGTCGCCGCGTGGACTCGAGCCGCGTGGACTCGACCGGCCCGCGGCCCATCGGCTGCGTGCTCTCCGGGGCGATCCGCTCAGCACACCCCCGGCATATGAACCACTCCGGGCGGTCATGCCGACGGCCCGTGATGATGAGCAGCCTGCGAAAAGAGCAGCCTGCGAAAAGAGCAGCCCGCGAAAAGAGCAGCCCGCGAAAAGAGCAGGAGGTGGGCCCGTGACTGGGGTGACCAGCAGGGTGGCATTGGTGACAGGGTCCAGCAGCGGAATCGGCGCGGCCTCCGCGCGCCTTCTGGCCGCGCGAGGGATGCGCGTGGTGGTCAACTACCTCCGCAGTGGCACGGCAGCCGAGGAGGTCGTGGCCGGCATCGAGGCCGCGGGCGGCCAGGCCATGGCCGTGCAGGCCGACGTACGCGAGGTGGCGGCGGTCGAGAACCTGACCGAGCGGGTCCGGACGGCATGGGGCGGCATCGACGTGCTCGTGCACAACGCGCTCACCCCGTACGCGATCAAGCCGTTCCAGGACATGACGTGGGAAGAACTGGGCGGCAAGCTCGACGACGAGATGCGCGCGGCGTACGTGATCACCAAAGCCGTCCTGCCCGCCATGACCGAACAGGGCTGGGGACGCATCGTCTACATCAGTACCGGCCTCAGCCACCGGCCCCGGGAGAACATGATCGCACTGGGCACGGCCAAGGCCGCGCTGGTGCAGTTCGCCCGGTACCTCGCCCAGGAACTGGGCCCGCGGGGCATCACGGTCAACGTCGTCGAGCCCGGCCCGGTGGAGGACACCCGCATGGCGGCGAAGGCGCTCGACGAGGAGCAGAAGAAGCAGCAGGTGGCCGCTACTCCCCTGGGCCGCCTGGCGCAGACGGGCGACGTCGCCCAAGTGGTCGCCTTCTATGCCAGCGAGGACAACGGGTTCATGACCGGCACCACGGCCGCGGTCGACGGCGGGATGTCCATGTAGTGGCACCCTCAGTCTGGCCGGCATCCGGTACACCGTCACGGCACGCGCGGTGACACGATCAAGGAAAGACGTCGATGGACACGATCGATCTCACCTTCGTCGGACGTGGCCTGCACGAGGAACTGGCCGCCTACATCGCCGACCAGCAGGACTACTATGCCGACGAGGGCGTCCACGTCGCGCTGCGCGACGGCTGCGCCTGGGACAACGAGCGGGTGCGCCACGGCGCCACCATCGGGCTCGGCCGGGCACTGCTGACCCGGCTGGCCGATGGCATCCCCTGGGTCGTGCTCAACGTCAACACCCACCGCCCGCTGTTCTGGTTCCTCGCCCGCTCCGGCCTGACCTGCCTGGCCGACCTGGCCGGCAGACGGCTGGCGATACACGCCCCCCACACCGCACCCGGGTGCTTCGCCCGGATCGTCCTGCGCCAGGCCGGCCTCGACCCGGACCACGACATTCAGACCATCGTCCGCCCGCCCGGCGACTACGGCATGGACCTGCGCCGACTGCACGACGGAAAGATCGACGCCGCCTTGGTCGGCAGCACCATGGCACCGGAGGCGGTAGCCGCCGAGAACGGCTGGCAGGTGCTGGCCTGGATCGGCGACCACTTCCAGATCCCCACCGTGGGCGTGGCCGTCGACCCCACCTACGTCCAGCCGGACGACCCCGCGGTCCAGGCGGTCGTACGAGCCCACCGGCGCGCTCTGGAGACGATCCGCAACGAACCCGACATCACGCTGCGGCACATGCGGACGTTCATCGGCCGGCACACTGCGGACGAAGTCCGGGCCCACTACGAGAGGTTCATCGCACCGTATTTCACCACCGACGGCCAAGTCGACCTCGACGTCGGCGCCACCGCGATCACCGCGGTCGCCGCCGAACTCGGCATCCCCGCCACCGTCACCGCAGCCGAGTTCTACCGCACCGCACCCTAGGCAAGACTGCGACGCGGCGCTGACTCACCTGGGCGAAGCAGGCGCGGCCGCGTGGCGGGAATGGTCCCTGATCGTCAATGCGACAGCAGGGCGTACGCCCCTATAGTTCATGGCCGCCGCCCCTGCTCATGATCAACGATTGACGGCTGAATGATCATCTACACCTACGGCGTCCGTGCACTGGAGCTGGACGAGTGCCGCGTGCGCCTGCGCATGTTCCTGGCCGACCACGATTATCTAGTGTTCTTGAGCGAAGTAGCAGGTCAGTCGCTCGAAGGTCTGTAAGGCACGTCAGGCAAGTAGGCTGCTCGCGTTCGGTGTACCGATGGATCGTCGAGAGGTCCCTGTCCGGCTGATGGTGCGCCGAGGGGACCCAGGGGGAACGTTCTGGAGGCCAGCCAGGTGCGCGTCAACGCCACGGGCGCGGGCAACCACCTACGTGGACTATCCCGGTCATGCCGGTCGGCAACGACACCACCCACACCACACTGATCCTTTACTCGACCCATGGTCGGCGGCAGTTCGAGATCTCCGTCACGCGGAGCACCACCAGTCCGCGTCGAGCAGGCCCAGGTAGACGCCGAGGGTCTCGACCGTGTCCGCGCCGGTGTGCAGGACGCAGGTGCGCTCGTCGAGGCCTTCCACTGTTCCGACCGCCGGGCTGATCCGATCGGCGACGACCTCGGCCGGCGCGCGGCCGGTCAGGGGACCTCGACCAGGAGCATCTCGCTGAGCCGCTGCCGGAGGCGGGCACCCATCCACGCTGGCCGGGTCGAGGAGCCACTGCACCTGCAGACCGTCGATCAACGCGATGAGATCCGATTCGGCACCCGCGATGCCCGTCCCCGGCCGCACGAGTCCGCGGGCGTGGAGTTCCTCGAACGCATGGCGAATATCCCGGCGGATGTGCGTATATCGGTCGACGAAGTACGCGTGCGCCGGATGCGCCGGATCAGCGGCCTCGACCGACAGCACGGCGTACAGGCTCACGAGCTCCGGCACCGTCGCGTTGTACTCCACCAGCCGCGCGAGCCGGGAGAAAAGTCCAAGCCATCCGCCGCCGCGTCGAATCCGGCGAAGAACAACTCGCCGTTGACCCGATCCCGTTCTTCGAGCACAGCGGCCAGGAGCGCTTCCTTCGTCGCGAAGTGATGCGCCAGGCCCATCCGCGATACCCCGCAGTCCGCGGCGATCCGGACCATGCTCGCGTTGCGGTAGCCGACCGAGGCGAACTTGGCGAACGCGGCCTCGACGATCTCAGCACGCCGCCGTCGCCCTTTCGGATAGCCCGTGCTCATCGATCGACCCCCTTGGCTGCGTATCGGCTCCTTGACCGGCTCGAGTGCGAAGTCCGGCGGCAAGGTGGGCAGCACCATCGAAGATATCGCTCCCGTGACGACCCGGGTTGACAACGGACGGTCGAATCCAACACCCTTTCACTATTCAAATAGTGAAAGGGTGTTTTGTTGATCGAGTTCAACCTGGACCGCAGCTCGGGGGTTTCGACGTACCTGCAGCTCGTTCACCAGGCAAAACAGGCGCTCCGACTCGGTACGCTGCGGCCCGGCGACCAGTTGCCGACCGCGCGCGAGGTGGTCGAGACCTTGGCCATCAACCCCAACACCGTGCTCAAGGCGTACCGGGAGCTGGAACGCGAAGGGCTGGTCGAGGGGCGGCCGGGGATGGGGACGTTCGTCCGGCAGGGCATCGCGGGCGCGACGCTCGCCGAGCACACGCGGCTGCGGCGCGGCCTGGAGGCGTGGGTGCGCGACGCCCGCGAGGCCGGGCTTGATCAGGAGGATCTGCGGGCGCTGTTCAATGTGGTCCTGGCCGACGCCGCGAAGGAGGGCGTGGCATGAGTCCCGCTCTGGAGGCCACCGGGCTGGGGGTGCGCTATCGCCGTACGTGGGCGTTGCGCGACTGCTCGCTGTCCGTGCCCACCGGATGTGTGGCGGCGCTCGTCGGGCCCAACGGCGCGGGCAAGACCACGCTCATGCACGCGGCCGTCGGGCTGCTGCGACCCGCGCTGGGAAGCATCCGCGTGGCCGGCGAGGCGGCGTTCGTGGCGCAGGACAAGCCGCTGTACGAGAGCTTCACCGTCGCCGAGATGCTCGCCTTCGGCCGCCGCATGAACACCAGCTGGGACGACGACGCCGCCGCAGCCCGGCTCGCCGGGCTGGGCATCCCGCCGGAACGGAAGGTGAGCGGGCTGTCGGGCGGCCAGCAGGCGCAGGTGGCGGTCACGCTGGCGCTGGCCTGCCGGCCCGACCTGCTGGTGCTGGACGAACCGCTGGCCAACCTCGACCCCCTCGCCCGCCACGACGTGATGCGCTCGATCATGGCGGGGGTGGCAGAGCGGGAACTGACCGTGCTGCTGTCCTCGCATGTCGTCTCCGACCTGGAGGAGACGTGCGACTGGCTGATCGTGCTGAACGGAGGCCGGCTGCAGGTCAGTGGCGACATCGAGGAACTGCTCGACGGGCATCTCGTGCTCACCGGACCGGAGGGGGCATCCGCGGCGGGGACGCGGGTAGTGGGCGCGAGCCGTACCGGCAGGCAGATCACCATGCTGGTCAGGGGCGCGCCCCCGCTCGATCCGCGCTGGCAGGCGCGGCGTCCAGGGCTGGAGGAACTCGTCATGGGCTACCTGCGCAGCCCCGAGTCGGCGGCGCTGCCGGGCCTGACGGGGGTGGGCGCGTGATCTGGGTGACGTGGCGCCAGCACCGGGCGCAGATCCTCGTGACGGCGGGCTTCCTGACGCTGCTGGGGTTGCTGCTGCTGGGTTCGGCGCTGGAGGCGAGCCGGTACGTGGCCGAGTACGCCCCGCCCGGCTGCCCGGGACCCGCCGTGGCGTGCGGAGACCTGGCGGTGGCGCTCGGGCAGCGTTACGACGCGGTCTACTCGGTGTTTGGATGGATACCGTTGGTGGCGCCGGCGTTGATCGGGGCGTTCTGGGGCGCGCCGCTGCTGGGCCGCGAGTACGAGCGCGGGACCCACCGCCTGGCCTGGACCCAGTCCGTGCCCGTGTGGCGGTGGCTGGCGGTCAAGCTGTCGGTCCTGGGCGGGGCGGTTGTGGCGGGCGGGCTGCTGCTGTCGCTCATGGTGGGCCTGTGGCGGCCGGTGTTCAGGACGGGGATCGACTCCACGTTCGGCAACATCGGCGTGTTCAACATGGTCGGCGTGGAGCCGGCGGCGTGGTGGCTGTACGCGTTCGCGCTGGGCACGCTCGCCGGCACCCTGTTCCGGCGTACGCTGCCGGCGATGGCGTTGGTCGTGGCCGGGGTGGTGGTGACGATGTTCACGCTGTTCCAGCTGAGCGACTACTACGCCGAGCCGGCGCGTACCGCGTTGTCCGGCACCGTGCTGCTGGAGGATCCCGATGCCCGGCTGGTGAGCGCCGCCTGGGTGGAGCCGTCAGGGAGAGAGGTCGCCGAGCCGGCCGGCAGCGGCTGCCCACGTCGGGTGGACGTGGGGCAGAGCGACAAGAACGTCAGGGCGTGGCAGGCGTGCTTGTTCGGCAAGGGTTACCGGTACGCGGTGTACTACCATCCGGCGTCCAGGTTCTGGCGCTTCCAGTGGACCGAGGCGGGGATCCTGACGCTCATGTCGGCGGCCTTCGGCGGCCTGGCCGTACGCCGCACCCTCCGCCGCCCCGGCTGACAGACCTTCGGTGCCTGAGCCGGAACCGCCCTGGCGGGGTGTGGGAAGGTGGAACGTTATGACAAGGACCCCATCGCCGTCTGCCGCTGTCGCCGCCCTGAGCGCGTTCCGGCGTTGATGGCGGACAAGCGCGCCGCGCGAGCCACCCCGTCGATCGACGTGGCCCGGCTTCCCGAGGACGTCTTGGCGCTCATCGACGCCCTCGAGCCCGGAGAGGAGCTGGTCATCACCCGAGGCGGCGCGTCGATCGCGGCGATCTCCAGCACCCTTCGCGTGCTCCACGGCACTGTCGTCGACCCTGGCACTGCGCAGGAGGCCGACGAGCAACCTCCGATCGACTACGACAACGTGACGGTCGTCGCCACCGCGATGGAGCTGTCGGCGTCGGCTCGGGTGTCGCTGTCCACCCAGCTCGGCCCGGACTACGTCGTGCTCGACATGAACGCCGCTCCCACGACAGCCGACGTGCTGCTGACGCCCCCGGTCAGCCCCCAGCTGATCGCCGGTCTCCGGTCGATGTTCCCGAAAGCTCGTGTCATCATCACGGAAATCGAGGACGACGAGCTAGGAGTCAACTACCACGGCCCTGTCCGACGCCTGCTCGACGCGGGCGCCGAGGCGTATCTGCCCCCGGCGACCATTCCTCGCCTGGCCAGGCAGCTCGATTACACGCTCACGCATGGGCACCAGATCACCGGCGAGGTCGCCACACCCCTAGAGATCGCACCGGCCACGGAACCACCAGATTCCTCAGATTCCTCAGCATGACGGTGCACGGCGTCGACAAGCGGGCGGCGCGCGAGCGCGCGATCGAG
>NZ_JBEZDM010000078.1:0-8837 GCF_040648335.1 Nonomuraea sp. NPDC049158 | reverse complement strand
CCCACCTGAGCCAGCCCCGCCTACAGCCCAAGCCCGACCCCACACCCCGGGCTTCGCTGCCGCGCGCCCCCGACTCACCCGATTTTCGGGTCAGAAAAGGAAGAACGCGCCCAGCCACGACTAGCGGCACGCGCCCCGCACAAGGGTGCGGCTCACCGGGCTGGGCCTAAACCATCGGAAAACGCCCGCCCAGGGCCGGGAGCGACGAGGAAACTCGTGCGCTCCCGGACCCGGTGGCGGACGTTAGTCGCGGTGGAGCTTGCGGTAGGTGATCCGGTGGGGGCGGGCGGCGTCCGCGCCCAGACGCTCGATCTTGTTCTTCTCGTAGTCGGCGAAGTTGCCCTCGAACCAGAACCAGTTCGACCCTTCCTCCCACGCCAGGATGTGCGTGGCGATGCGGTCGAGGAACCACCGGTCGTGCGAGGTGATGACCGCGCAGCCCGGGAAGTCGAGGAGCGCGTTTTCCAGCGAGGAGAGCGTCTCGGTGTCGAGGTCGTTGGTGGGCTCGTCGAGCAGGAGGACGTTGCCGCCCTGCTTGAGGGTGAGCGCCAGGTTGAGGCGGTTGCGCTCGCCGCCCGACAGGACGCCGGCCTTCTTCTGCTGGTCGGGCCCCCTGAAGCCGAACGCCGCGATGTAGGCGCGCGATGGCATCTCGACGTTGCCGACCTTGATGTGGTCGAGCCCGTCGGAGACGACCTCCCAGACGTTCTTGTTCGGGTCGATGCCGCCGCGGCTCTGGTCGGCGTAGGAGATCTTGACGGTGTCACCGACGACGATCGAACCGCTGTCGGGCGTCTCACTGCCGGTGACCATGCGGAACAACGTGGTCTTGCCGACGCCGTTGGGGCCGATGATGCCGACGATGCCGTTGCGCGGCAGGTCGAACGTCAGCTTCTCCATGAGCACCCGGTCGTCGAACCCCTTGGTGAGGTCCTCGGACCTGATCACCGTGGTGCCGAGACGCGGGCCCGGCGGGATCTGGATCTCGTCGAAGTCGAGCTTGCGGTGCTTGTCGGCCTCGGCCGCCATCTCCTCGTAGCGCTGCAGACGGGCCTTGCTCTTGGTCTGGCGGGCCTTCGGGTTGGAGCGGACCCACTCCAGCTCGTCTTCGAGGCGCTTCTTACGCTTGACGTCCTTCTGCCCCTCGACCTTGAGGCGCTGTGTCTTGGCCTCCAGGTAGGTGGAGTAGTTGCCCTCGTAGGCGTAGGCGCGGCCGCGGTCGAGCTCCAGGATCCACCCGGCGACGTTGTCGAGGAAGTAACGGTCGTGGGTGACGGCGAGGACGGTGCCCGCGTATTTCTCCAGGTGCTGCTCCAGCCACTGCACACTCTCGGCGTCGAGGTGGTTGGTGGGCTCGTCGAGCAGCAGGAGATCGGGAGCTTCCAGCAGCAGCTTGCACAGGGCGACGCGGCGGCGCTCACCACCGGACAGCGTGGTCACGTCGGCGTCGGGCGGCGGACAGCGCAGGGCGTCCATGGCCTGCTCGAGCTGGCTGTCGACGTCCCACGCGTTGCGGTGCTCAAGCTGGTCCTGCAGCTTGCCCATCTCGGCGAGCAGCTCTTCGCTGTAGTCGGTGGCCATCTGCTCGGCGATCGCGTTGTAGCGCTCGAGCATCTCCAGCGTCTCGGCCACGCCCTCCTGGACGTTGCCCAGGACGGTCTTCTCCTCATTAAGCGGGGGCTCCTGCTGGAGCATGCCCACGGTGAAGCCCGGCATGAGTTTGGCGTCGCCATTGGACGGCTGCTCCAGGCCGGCCATCATCCGGAGCAGCGTCGACTTTCCGGTGCCGTTCGGACCCAGGACGCCGATCTTGGCTCCGGGCAGGAACGACAGCGTGACGTCGTCAAGGACAACCTTGTCGCCGTGCGCCTTGCGCACGCGCTGCAGCGTATAGATGTACTCCGGCATGGCATCTAGCTTAGGGGCTCTCGACCCGGGCTTCCGCCGCTCCACCGGACGGTCATGAGATGGCAGGCTCCACATCGGCTTGTGGGCGATCTCCAGCGACAGCTTCGGTCGTTGACATCCATGTCCGGCGAGCGCTTCGGTCACCGGGATCCGTATCAGGCAACAGCTTCGGTCGCCGGGATCCGTATCGGGCGAGCGCTTCGGTCGTTGACACCCATGTCCGGCGAGCGCTTCGGGCGCCGGGACCTACGTCCGGCGAGCGCTCAGGAGACCGACGGCCTGTGTCGCCATCGTCCACTGCCCCGTTGCGCAGTCGGCCGTCTGGAACCTCTTCCTGTCCGCCGTACGCATCACCTGACGATCAGCGTGGCCGGGCTCCGCAGGGTGTTGGCCAGCAGCAGCTCGCGTGATCCCAAACTCGGGTTGTCGCCACGGAGACGACCTCATCTGCCGCACGACAACCCGAGATCGGCACACCGCGGCCCCAACTCCTTGGGGCCGTCGGTACAAGTGATCGCCGTCGGATCGGCCAGGCGACGGGTGAGGTCGGCCACCGCACCCAGTTTCACCGGCTGAATCGCATCGCCGGACACACGCCTGGCCGACCGTTGAGGCGCGGGCTACCGCCCTCACCGCCAGACAACGCCCCTCACCGACCATTGGCGGACGGAGATTCTCACCTCCTCCCCGGACGCACCCCCTGGCCGGCCATTGACGCGCGGGATACCGCCCACCCCGTCGGACAACAACCCCTACAGACCGTTGGCGCGTAGGACGCCGTCCTCGACAAGTTGCTCGCGCACCTCGACCAGGCGGCCCCACGCGCGAATGGTCAGATCAATCGAAGGCGGCGCACTCCTGTCATGGTCGGCGTGGGCATGAAGTCCACGGGGTCGTTCGGATCGGTGCGCAGGGGGTTGAACCGGTCGAGCAGGATATTCAGGGCGACCCGTCCCTCCAGCCGGGCCAAGGGGGCGCCCAGGCAGAAGTGGATGCCGCGGCCGAAGGCGAGATGCGGGTTGGGATCGCGATCGGGGTCGAAGACGTCGGGGTTGGGGAACTGTCGAGGGTCTCTGTTGGCCGGTCCGGGCCAGACCATGATCAGTTGATCGGCCGGGATCGTCACGCCACCGAGTTCGGCATCGCGGGTGGTGGAGCGGCCGAGGGCGGCGAACGGAGTGAAGAAGCGGAGAGACTCCTCTATGACGGCCGGGACCAAGGCGCGGTCAGCCCGTACTTTGTCCTGCTGCTCGGGGAAGGCGTCGAGGCAGAGCACCGTGTTGCCGAGGAGCATCGTCGTGGTGATGTGTCCAGCGAGCAGGAGGATGATCGCGAAGTTGACCACTTGGATGTCGGGAAGGCGTTCGCCGTCCACCTCGGCCTCGACCAGCCTGGTGAGCAGGTCGGCACGCGGCTGCCGTTTGCGCTCTGCGGCATGGCCAGCGAGATAGGCAGACATTTCATGCCACGGTCGTAGTGAGGCCTGAACGTCCGCGTTCTGTTCTTCTGTGGTCTTGTTGAGTGAGATCTTGGCGTCGCGTTGGAACAGCGCATCTGCCCACTGTTTGAACAGGGCGCGATCGCTGCTGGGCACACCCAGCAGTTCGGCGATGACGATGACCGGAAGCGGGTAGGCCAGATCGGTCACGAGTTCCAGCTGGCCGCGTTCTTGCGCCTCGTCGAGCAGTTCGTGGGTGAGGGCGGCGATCCTCGGCTCGAGATCCGCGACGACCTTACGGGTGAAGGCGCTGCTGACCAGCTTGCGCAGCTTGCCGTGCTCGGGCGGGTCGATCTGGGTGATGAAACCCTCCATCGAGAATTCCTCGGCGGCCGGCATCAAGCCCTTGGGGATCACCCGCATGGTGTCGGAGGAGAACGTCGCCGGATCTCCGAGGACCTCCTGCAGCTCCGGGTAGCCGTAGACGTTCCACATTCCCATGTCGGCGTCGTACTCGACCGGCTGACCCGATCGCGGCCCGTGCAGCCAGAAGTGCTGTTTGGGGATGTTGTACCTCTCGACGATGTCGGCCATCGCCTCTCCCTTTGTAGTAGATCCGTTTTCGGTTGGGGATCAGTTCATGAAAGATCGAGATGTACTTCCCTGGCCGCCCGGGGACGGCCCGAGGTCAGTTAGATGCGGCCATCTACATACGGCCGCCTGTCTCTCCCTGCTGCGGTGAGCAACCTCAGCCGGGAAGACGCGTGCGGTTGCATCCGTGCTGGATCCCGGCGCGACGTCGCGATGGACTCCGCGACGATCTCCGTGGGCATGCGCGGCGAGAGCGATTTCGTGACATCGGCGCGCTTAGAGCAGGGATCGGTTTTCGCTGGCCACGTTCAGTAGCGCTGGCACAGGACGCCAGGGGCCGATAGCGGACGTGGTAGCGCCGTACCGGGATCTTGTGGTGGTACGTGAGCCCTGTGGTGGTATGTGAGCCCTGCGTGAGCCCTGTGGTGGTACGTGAGCCCTGTGGTGGCGCGCAGATCCTGCCGTGGCGCCGGAAATATATGGAAATACGTTGATGCTGCAGCAGTGCCGTTATCGTGCCTAAGTGCGTTGATCATTCATTAGCGCCGCTATTGTCCGCTGGCGCGTTGATCGTACGTTGGTGAGCGGATCACGCGTTGGTGCGTATGTCGCGTGGTGATGCCGCCAGCCAGACGAAATACGCTGGCCCCGTGGCGGTGCGTGGTGAAGGGCACATGCACTACGCATCCGAGGTAGGGGTTCCATCGCTCACGTAGTGGTCGCTGAGGATCGTCCGTGGCGAACGACTCTCTCATGCCCACAGGTAGAGGGCGTCGACATGTGTTCAGGTCACCCCCTCATCGGCATGCCGCTGAAGTGGACCTTTCCCGCGTTCATTTAGCGCTCCGATCCTCGTGTCCCGACTTCTCGCGATAGTCCTGCCAGCGCAGAAGGAACTCGTTCGTGTCGTGCTCAATGAAGGCGAAGAACTCCCGAGACTCCTCCAGCCGCGCGCGCTGGTCGGGCCGGCTCTCGCCGACGATCGACAACCCGAAGTCCAACGTTTCCAGGCCGAATCCCACCCCGCCCAGCTGAACCCTCAGGACGTGTTCCCATCCTCCGCCGGCTATCTGGTAACGGTGCTCACGGCTTGACGTGGGAACACGCTCGATCATCCCGGCGCCCTCAAGCTGTCTGGCCACGGTGCTGATCGCGGTCTTGCTCACGTCGAGCTGCGCGGCCAGATCAGTGAGCGACTGGTACGAGGGGTCACAGATCATCAGCCACGCATACATGCGGCCCATCGTCCGCGTCCCGCCCAAACGCTCCATGACCAGACCCATTCGGTCGACGAACTCGGTCTCCTGCGGCTCCATCTATGCGAACTCCGGCATTATCGTAAAGTACGTACTTGACGAAGTGTACGCATTGCCTTGCCGTGTAGCAACAGTCCGAAGGACGCATACAAAGCCTCCGGCTTGGGGCGCTGGGTTCAGATTGCGGCTGGAGGATTGCGGGTTCGACGTCAGACGGCGACCTCTTCAGGAGGACGCCAGGTAGCGGGCCGCAGAGGTCGGGCGCGACGTCAGACGGTGACCTCTCCAGGAGGACATCAGGCAGCAGCCCGCCGAAGCCCCGCCACGACGCCAGGGGCAGGCCCATGACTAGGGCATCAGGCGACGAGGGCTTCGGGAGAATGTCAAGCGGCGGGGTCTTCGGGGAGGGCGGGTGGCGGTGGTTGGATGATGGGGACGCAGACTCGGTCGCGGCCGAGTTCTTTAGCGCGGTACAGCGCCAGGTCGGCGGCGGCGAGGAGTTCGATCAGGTCGTCGCCGTGGACGCTCATCAGGGCCACGCCTGCCGAGATGGTGACAGAGATCATCGCGTCGTCCGCCGGGACGGACATGCGGCCGATGCAGTAGCGGAGGCGTTCGGCCACGCGGCGGGCCTCGTGGATGTCGGCGCGTGGTAGGAGGACGACGAACTCCTCTCCGCCGAAGCGGCCCACCACGTCGTAGTCGCGCAGTTGGCTGCGGAGGGTGGCCGCGACGCCGACGAGGACCTGATCGCCGGCCAGATGGCCATGGGTGTCATTGACTCGTTTGAAGTGGTCGATGTCGATGATCAGGAGGGCGAGCGTCTCGCCGGTGCGGCGGGCGCGGACGATCTCGGTGTCGGCCTCTCGCTGCCAGGCGGCGGCGTTGAGCAGGCCGGTCTTGGCGTCGGTGCGGGCCGCCGCCTGGAGCTGGGCGTGCAGGAGGCTGCGCTGGAGCAGGACGACCGGTGGCAGGGCGAGGAGCAAGAGGGCGAGGTTGAGCCCGCAGGCGATCGCGACCGTGACGCCGAGGCAGAGCTCCACGACGTCAAGGAGCACGCTCTCCCGGTCCCAGAGCACCTCGCGCCAGGAGATGTCGGGGTTGGCGGTGTGTGCCGCGATCGCGATGAGGATGGTGTTGAGCAGGGCGAAGAGCACGGCGGAGCCGATCGCGAAGAGGATCGGGGGCCCGCTGCCCCGCGAGAGCACCGCCGAGTCGGGTACGAACCAGTGGAACGTCACGGACGCCGTACAGGCAGCCAGCCCGATGACCGCCGCGCTGCACACCCGGCGATAGAGGACCGTCGCCCGGACCCGCCATTGCAGCAGGATCTGCAGCACGATCGGCGCGAACAGCGAGTAAGCGGGTGGCAGCAGCAACGCCACCGGCAACCACCACGCAGACAGCAGGTCGCGGGAGACACCGGCGGGCATGCCCAGACGCCTGGTGGCCTCGATGCAGACCGCGCCGCAGCCCATGAGAGCGGCGAACGTCAGCAGCTGTGGCCACCGGAGTTCGGTAGATGTCGTGAAAAAGACGGTTACGGCGAGATTCAGGATGACTATCCCGCTCAGGTAGTAAAGAAGCGGACGACGTTGTCCGAGCAGTGGCCAACGGCCGGCCAGCGTTGAAACACCGTTGCGAGGCTTGACCGAGGCGTGACTGGTCGCCGCCATCTCGTCCCCTCCCTGACTAACGATGTGTAACACATTAATTGCGGAGTGTGCGTTGCGCGATGGGAACCAACTACGTTTGACGTTGTGACCACATACGTGCTGTAGTCGGCGAATGACCCGCTCACTCCGCGAGCGGACCGTGCTGGAAAGGAGCAGCCATGGTGCAGGGCGTGACCTGGACCTGAGAGACGCTCTAGCCATCTGACACCCGGCAACACCATCGGCCGAATTTTCGGTGCCACCCTGTGGGGCTTCATGGCATCACCGCGTACGGCCGGTGACCCCTCCTTCCTTCCCGCTCACCTGCGGGCGCATGAGCGGGCACCGGCTTGATCGACCGATGCTCCGCTCATGCGTGAGCCGTCGTGCAGCAGAGCCCGCTACGCCGCCGCTGCTCGGTTCTGGCCCGCTACACCGCCACTTGGTTCTGACCCGCTATGCCGCCGCTCGCTCCTCCGTCGGCCAACCAGCGTCCTCCGCTTCGATCTCGTTGTCGTCGGCGCCCAGGATCCGTACGGTCGCGCCGCCGCTCCTGCCCGCCGGAGACGGAGCGCCTCGGGACTGCGACCTCGTGGACGCCGCACCCGCTGACGTGACACCTGTTGACGCCGCAGCTGTTGACGTCGCGCCCACTTGCGCCGCACCTGCTGACGTCGCACCCATTGACTCGGCGTGGGTGGGCGCGAGATCGGTTGACGAATCACTGGTGGGCGAGGTGGCGCTCGGCGAAGAGGCGGAATGCTTGGTGTTGGGCTGCTTGGTGGCTGCGGGGCCATTCTGCTTGGTGGCGGTTGCCGTAGTGGTGCTTTCGAGGGCGCGGGTTCGACGGGAGCCGGTGCCGAGCACGTTGGTGGATATCTGGTCCTTGATGCCGTGAGTCGGCGCATGGCCCTCCTCGACCGTGCCGCTTTCCCCGGACGTGTGGGGCGGTGAAGCCGGGCGGTCCTGCTGTGATGCCGTGCGGTCCCCCGGTGGCAGCGCCTCGTCTGCCGGCGCCAGCCCGGTTGGCCTGGCTGCGGCGACGGCTGGCGGCTCCGTCGGACGGTCAGGGCCGCGCTTCTGCTCCTCTGTGACGCGGGGTGCGGAGCCTTCATCCATTCGGGCATCTACTCGGGCGGTCACCCGGGTTGTCGTGAGGGGGTCGGGGGCGGGCTTGGCGCCCATGGCCCAGTCCTGAGTTTCCTCGTCCAGGCGGTCGCGCATCTCCTTGCTCACCGAACCGGTGCCGCCGCCGCGCTCCGGCTTGGCGAAGACGCCTGTGCCCCAGCGCAGGTCGTGGCCCACCGAGCTGGCCTCGATCTCGGGCATGAAGCGCCGGTCGCCCTCGGGGCCGAACTCTCTGATGCGGAGCTTGCCGGAGACGACCACGGGCTGTCCTACCTGCACGGATTTGGCGACGTTGTCACCGAGGGCGCGCCAGCAGCGGACCGCGAAGCACACCCGCTCCCCGTCGGCCCACTGTCCGGTCCTCTTGTCGAAGTAGCGGTGGGTGGTGAGCACCCGGAGTGAGGTCACCCTGGCACCGTCGTCGAAGCTGTATTGGCGTGGCTCTGCTGCGACGTTGCCGGTGAGTGTGATGTAGATGTCGTTCATTCCGTTGCCTCCCCTGTGGCGGGCGGGGTGCCCGCGACCTGGGAATACGGTGCCTTAGGTAGGCGTGAGCGGACGGGGCCGAGCGGGGTTCTGTGGACAGCGTCGCCTTGAGGACACTGCCTGTGGACGAAGCCGCTTGTCAGCTTCTCGGCCGTAAACGACCGAGCTTGCAGCTCCTCGCCGTCGATGGCTTCGACGGTCTGGTCCGCGTCAGGCAGCGTGACTGACTGCCCAGCCCGCCGCACCGCGTGCGGCGATGTTGCGGGCTGCGTTGACGTCCGCGTGCTCAGCGAAGCCGCACGACGTACACGAGAAACAGGCTTGATCGAGCCGGTTGTTGCGGTCCACATGCCCGCACGAGGAGCACTGCTGGGA
>NZ_JBEZDM010000077.1:0-10645 GCF_040648335.1 Nonomuraea sp. NPDC049158 | reverse complement strand
CATCTACCAGGGGTTTCTTGCGTCGTCAGGCGAACGCCTAGTTCGCGATCATGCCGTGACCAGCGGACCGCTGCTTCGGGGATGAAAATGCCTCACGGTGTCGGTGCTCGGCCCAGCCTGGTGAGGCAGTGGGATGTGGCGCGGCGTTGCCGTCGCGGATGTAACTGTAGGAAGCAGGCTCTATGGCCAAGCGCTGGACCATTCCTGCGTTAGCGACCGTGATGGTATTCACCCTGGCCGGTTGTAAATATCCAAGCTGGACGGAAACGGGCTGCCGTCAGGAGGCGATCCAGGAGACCGTCGAGCTCAAGAAAGCAACATCGGCGCTTCTTCCTGAGTCCATAGCCGCCACACTTGAGGCACGTGACGACTGCGATTCGGGTGATGAGGGTGGCTGGTTGACTGCCATAGTGGACGGGAAGACACCCAGCGGCACGGTTCTCGACGGCTTCAGAGCGAAGGGCTGGAGCCAGCTCGACCTACGCAAGGACGAGTGCAACGTCGAATGTATCGCCGGCGTCACTGACCAATGGCACGGCAAGAAGGTCGAGGTCGTCGTCGGTGCGACGCAGCAAGTCCAAACTCATGAGGTAATAATCGAATTTGCCGAATAACGATTTCCCGGGTGGGGCCGTGGACAGTCGGACGCGGCCGACTGATCCCCATACGGCTGACTGTTCAAACGAAGTCCGCATCTTGCTGTTGCCGTGTCGCATCGTGACGTTCGGGGCCGTGATACGCCTCGGCCTTCCTCACCAGCGTGCAAGGTCCGCGTGCCTTTTCAAGGGGCGGCGCCGGATGGCTGGATGCGCCCTCATCGTTTGTCGTGAGTCGGTACGTTGGCCACGTGCGAACAGGCTCACCTGATACGGCGCTCATCGTCATTCGCGGTAATTCCGGTTCGGGCAAGTCAAGCGTGGCGCGAGCTCTCCGGGAGGCCTACGGCCGCCGTGGTATGGCGCTGATCAGCCAGGACGTAGTGCGCCGCGACATCCTCCGCGAGCTGGACAAGCCGGGGGCGGTGAACATCGGGCTCATCGACAGCATGTGCCGCCATGCCCTGGATGTCGGCTACCACGTGATCGTGGAGGGCATTCTGACCGCGAGCCGGTACGGGGAGATGCTGCAGGCGCTCGGCCGCGATCATCTTGGCGAGACTCTGCTCTATTACCTCGACGTCTCCTGGGAAGAGACGCTCCGTCGGCACGAGACGCGGCCTCAGCGTTCCCAGTTCGGCGCAGGCGAGATGCGCCAGTGGTACATCGAGCGCGACGTGTTGCCGGACGGCTGCGAGAGCGTCATCGGGGAGGACAGCTCCATGACGGAGATCGTCCAACGAATCCTGACGGACGCCGACCTCACAGCTGACCAGCCCCTTTAGCAGCCCGCATCAGATCATCCCGCCACTCCTTCGATATCCTCGGCCATGCTGACGAGTCGCGGCAGGCCGTTACGACCGCAGCCGACCGAGTGCCGGCCGTCAACCGCCGGGCTTGGTGAACTCCACGCCGTCGAACCGGAACACCGTGACGCGGCCGGGGTAGTCGGCGACCGCCAGAAGCCGGCCGTCAGCGGAGAAACCAACCCCCTGGTACCAGTTCGGCCACTCGCCGGGAACGGCGAAGCGCGGCTCCAGCGGCTGTCCGGTCGCCACGTCGTAGACAATGACCGGGCCACCAGAGGGGGCGCCGGCGAGCAGCGTGCCGTCGGGTGACATTGCGAAGTCGGCGAACCGCTCGTGCCCGTCCCGTTCGCCCTCGATCGCCCAGCACAGGTCGCCGGATGCCACCGAGAGGCCGAAGCATCCTGACGTCTTGCCGCTCGCGACGAGGATTTGCTCGGTCCCATCGAACGCCAGCTTGTCGAACTGGCGGCCGAACCCCTGGAATCCCGCCGGGAAGGGGAACGGGGCGGCGAGCACTCGCTGACCGGTGTCAACATCCCAGATCTCGAGGTCGTACTCCGTATCGCGGTTGTCCGGGTCGTGGGTGAGGGCGAGGAGCCGGCCTGACGGCGACAGTGTGGCGGTGGTCTGGAAGCGCTTGCCCGCCGGAAGGTCGAGGCACGAACCGCCGTCCGGGCCCAGCACTCGTACCGCGTGATCGTTGCCGACGACCAGCATCCGCTGGCGGGCGGTGTCCCATTGTGGTCGGGTGTGGGGCAGGCGCTGAACGTGACCGGTGGCTAGCGCCACCGTGTGGCTCACCTCGACGAAGCTGCCCGTGTCGCGGACGGTGAACGTCAGGTGCGACCCGTCCGGTTCGAAGGCCATGGTGTGGATCAGTGAGTACCGATACGCATCGGTGTAAATCACCTGCCGGACGCCGGTCCGTAGGTCAACTGTCTGCACATCGGAGCCGGCATTGCCGACCCGGTCGGGGATGCCGCGGGCGACCGCGACGGTGTGGCCGTCCGGGTGCAGGGCGATCTCCACGGCGCCGTTCTCTGCCCGCGTGGCGCACTGGACGACGACGTCACCCGGCTCGGTCGCGGCGGCGTCGCGGAGCAGGGCGTACCCGTCACGCATCTTCTCGGTGACGACCTTCTCCAGGCCCTCGCGTGCCGCGGGCCCGTCGTCGAACGCCTTCGTGCGCCCCTGAGGCTTCCCGGTACCGGCCCACCAACTCCGGTGCAGCTCAACCCCGTCGACCCGGAGTTCCAGGTACTTGGGCTTCGACGTACCGGGATGAGTCAGGAGAATTTGATCACGATCCACACGCGGCATCGTAGAGGTCTTCAGCACCAGTCATCGCGCAAAATCCTTTGTCCGCCGTACCGATGCCTCCCTAGGATCGCCCGAATGCGGCGCACGATCATCATCGGCGACATCCACGGCTGCTTCGACGAGTTGCTCGAACTGCTGGAGAAAGTCGACATCCGACCGGACGACCTGCTGGTCAGCGTCGGTGATCTGGTCAATCGCGGTCCAGCGCCCGGTGACGTGGTCAGGCTTTTCCGCGAGCGCCCGAACTCGGTCGCGGTCATGGGCAACCACGAGCGGAAGCACGTACGCGGGATCTTCTCCTACGCACAAGAGATCACCCGCTTGCAGCTCGGCGACCAGTACGCCGAAACGGTCGACTGGATGAGGACACTGCCGTACTACTTCGAGAATGAGCATGTCCGTGTGGTCCACGCCGCGATGCTGTCCGGAATTCCGCTGGCCGACCAGAGGGAGGAAATCCTCTGTGGCTCGACGAGGGGCGAACGAGAGCTCGCGGCGCTGTTCCCGGACAGTCGCTGGTACGACCACTACACCGATGCCAAGCCGGTGGTCGTCGGCCATCACGTGACCGGCCGGGAACCGATGATCCTCGACGGCCGGATCTTCAGCCTCGACACCGGTGCCTGCCACGGCTGGAACCTGACCGCGCTGTGCCTCCCAGGATTCACGGTCCACTCGGTAAAAGCGCATGCGGATCATTGGTCGGCCACCAAGCGGCAGTGGCAGTTGCCCGTCCTGAAGTCCAAGCCTTGGTATGACTCCACCTGGCTGGAGTTGGCTCAGGCGATAGAGCGGTTCGCTTCGGTGTCTGACACCGCCACACGGAGGTGGCTGGAGGCGCTGCAAGAGTGGGCCGCGGATCTGCAGTCGGCATTCCCCACCTTGGTCGCCACGGCGCATCGAGTCGCCGACGAGCTCACCGAGGAGGGACTGCGCCGACATCCTGCTGCGAAGATTCTCTTCCAAGCCCGTAACGGCCGCCTCGACCAGACCAGTCTGGCCAGGCAGTGCCCGACACCGCGCAGAACGATCGACCTGGCGGCAGCATT
Source organism: Nonomuraea sp. NPDC049158 (assembly GCF_040648335.1). NCBI lineage: Bacteria > Bacillati > Actinomycetota > Actinomycetes > Streptosporangiales > Streptosporangiaceae > Nonomuraea > Nonomuraea sp. NPDC049158. Next base: position 6,871 of record NZ_JBEZDM010000077.1, on the reverse strand, counting down.
GGGGCTGGCTCTGGAGGAGTTGCCCAACTGAACCGGGCCTTGGCCATCTCCAAGATCGTGGAGATGGCCAAGGCCGAGTTATCGAGCTATGGGGTATGTCATGGAGTGGTGAACAACCACCATTGGGTGGTGCCGTTCTGCGAGCAGAACCACGAAACCCATTGACCGGCCTGCTGGCCCTGCAGCCCGGATACCGCGCAGACTTCGAAGCTGGCATAAGGGCCGAGGACGGTCTGGGCCTTGACGGCGGTCCTTTCGATGGCGGCCATCGCAGGGCTGCCGGCTCCCAGCAGCAGACTGGTCGCGGCGGCCACGCCGGCAAGCAGGCGGATTCGGTAACTCACGACAAACTCCTTTTCTCGATGGGTTGCCGTTTCCGGCGTGGGTACGAAGATGTTTTGCGTTTGGTCTGCTCAGCTCAGAAGCCGGCGGACCTCAGCAGGAGATCACCAGGGAGAACGGTCGATCGTCGTCGACGGTCCTCGGGTTCTGAGCCGATGGCGTGGCTGTGCGAACGAAAAGTGTCGTTCCATTGACCGCGCCGACCAGGATCGACGCACTGCCCGGCCCGGGGTCACTGCCACCCGACGTGTTGACCGTTCCGGTCAGCGCGCATCTGCTGATGTCGGAGTCCGTCGTCAGGTTGTAACGCCCCCCGCCGAACTTGTTGACGTTCCTGATGCCCGACGCGGCGAGCAGGGTTCCGTTTGAGCTGACTTTGGCCCAGAGGATTCCCGGGGCAGCCCGATTGGCGGACAGGGCAGCGGAGTTGGTCTCCGCAGTCGCGCTCGAGACGGCGAACACGCCACTGGCGATGATGGCAGAGGCTGCCAGCATCATTGGCAGTCGCACTGAATTCTTCATGTCTACCTCCATGAGAAAGGATTCATCCTCGGCTGGATGCTTGCTCCGACTGTGCATCGGGGCGGCATACGAGGGGGATCCCTAGATTCAGTGATTGCGGTGGCGTGCATTCGCGCAATGCGGGTTTTGGCTGGAAAGCAAGGGAATGGCGGTTCGATATCCGTTTCGCGGTCAATGAGACCGAAAGGTTTGACCGGCAGACCGTAGTGATCGCCATTCCCCGCACATGTCGAACCGGTTGACGTGGAGCCCGCATCAGATCACAGCGGCCAGCGGCAACAGTTGGGCAGGTGGCAAACCGGCACCTACGGTCTCGTGGCCGTAGAGACACGACCCGTCGCAACTGTGATGTAGATCACATGTGCATTTTTCTTCAGGAAAGCGCCTTCCCTGACATGTCGGTTGACCAGTGAACATGAAGTGCGTGGCTGACGCGTCCTGACGGTTGGTGTCGGGTAAGTGACCCTCCCGTCGTTGACCGATCTTGGTTTGTCGATCACATTCCGAGTGATCGTTCTTATGTCTGCCTTAGGTGCGCCGAGGCCTCGTTTCCCGGGGTCTGCGTCAGCGTGCCGTGAAGGGGTGCGGTATGCGGGCTCGGCGTGTACGGATGTGGTTGGCGGCGTTGATCGTCGGGCTGTGCTCGATGGTGCTGATTTCGAGTGTCGGGGTGCCGGATCAGCTGGTGGAGCGGGCTGCCGCTGCCGCGCCGGACCCGGAACAGTCGGTGGACGGCCGTCCGGTGCCGAAACGCGAGGTGCCCAAGGGCGCGGAGGAGTCGGCGCCGAAGGTGGAGCGGCGTGAGCCGGTGTGGCCGAAGGCGGGAACGGCCGAGGTGGAGGTGTCGGCCGTCGGCAAGGTGGCCGAGGCCGGGACGTTGCCGGTCAAGGTGGGCCAGGTCAAGGGCGGCGGGTTGGACAAGGTCAAGGTGGAGACCTTGTCGCCGGAGGTTGCCCGTGCTCTGGGCGGGGTGGGGATCGCCGCTCGGATGGTGCGGGCCGATGACGGGGCGGCGCCGGGCAAGGTGCGGGCGGAGTTTTCGTACGCGGGCTTCCGGGACGCGTTCGGTGGGAACTTCGTCAGCCGGTTGCGGCTGGTACGGGTGCCGGCGTGTGCGGTCCAGGTGCCGCGGCCGAAGACGTGCGTGGTGCGCCCAGTGGTGGTGCCGTCCACGAACGACGCGAAGGCCGGGACGCTGACCGCGCAGGTCGAGGCGGCGCCGGCCGGCGCGAGTGCGGCGGCGGTCAAGCCGACACCTGCGGGCAAGGATCGTAAGGCGTGGGCTGCCCAGGTAGTGCGCGATCGGCTGGCGGCGCAACTGGCCGCCGGGTCGGTGTATCTGCTGTCGGTCGGCATGACGGGGCCGAACGGCAACTGGGGTGCCACCGATCTGAAGCCGTCGGGGACATGGCAGGCGGGTACGTCGGGTGGTGGGTTCGACTATGACGTGCCGTTGCCGGAGGCGCCGTCGGTGGGCGGTGACGGGCCGGATCTGTCGCTGCAGTACGACGCGTCGTCGGTGGACGGGCAGGGGCAGTGGTCCAACAACCAGTCCAGCGTGGTGGGTGCGGGCTGGGATCTGAGCGCCGGATTCATCGAGCGGCGCTATCGCCGCTGTTACGTCGACAACGCCTACGACGAAAACACCGCAGAGCTGATCTGGACCGCCAAGGAGCTCGGGATCGGCGGGGAGGCGTTGTGCTGGGAGTCGCCGGATGACACCGACGAAGACAGCTCCACCAATGACCGGTCGCAGTCGGAGTTGGTGCTGTCGGCGGGTGGCCGGTCGGCGCAGATCGTCAAGGACCGCAATGCGGGCGGGGGCTGGAAGACGGTTCCGGATTTCGGCTGGAAGATCGAGCAGGTCGCCGGGGGAGCCGACAGCCAGCCGTATTGGAAGGTCACCAGCCAGGACGGCACGGTGTGGCGGTTCGGCTACACCAAGGACGCCCAGTGGCAGGTGCCGTACGTGGGCAACGACTCGGGTGAGCCGTGTTACGACCGTTACCTGGCCAATGACATTCCGCCGACCTGCACCGGTGTGTGGCGGTGGAACCTGGACCAGGAGCTCGACTCGAATGAGAACGTGATCGATTACTCCTACAACCGGGAGAGCAACTACTTCTGCTTGCCCTCGTGCACGCATGAGCTGTATCGGGTGCTGCCCTATGACCGGGGCGGCACGCTGGCCAAGGTGCAGTGGGGCCACAACACCCAGGTGTCGGGGAGCGTGCCGACCGCGCGTACCACCTTCACCACCGCTGATCGCGGTGGCGTGGACGTGCCGACCGACCTGCAGTGCGCGCAGGCCGTCGGCTGCGCCAACAGCGCGATCGGCTTCTTCTCCACCCGCAAACTCACCTCGGTGCTGACCGAGTCGCTCAACCCCACCTCGAACGGGTGGGATCCGGTGGACCGGCTGGACCTGGCACAGACGTGGATCTACCAGCGCACCGACTTCGGGCCGGCCGACGATCCGGCGTTGTGGCTGGACACTGTGCAGCATGTCGGGCTGGCCGCCGCCCAGGAGGTGGCGTTGCCGCCGCTGGACTTCGACGCGGTGATGCTGGCCGGCAAGATGGACTATGACTCCATGTCGGACTGGACCGACCTGCTGTCATGGCGGATGGTGCCGCGCATCGCCGCGATCGGCAACGGTATGGGCGGCCGCACCGAGGTCACCTACGGGCAGGCCGATGCGTGCGGTGGCGGTAAGGGCCGTGACGGGTCCAACTATTTCACCGACAAGACCGGCGATTGCTACGACGTCGACATGGGCAGCGATCCTGACTCCGGTTATGAGAGCTGGTCGCGCTTCTTCAAGCAGCTCGCGGTCAAGGTCGTCGATCGGGACATGGTCGGCGGCTCGCCGGACATGGTGCATCAGTACGAATTCCTCGGCAAACCTCGCTGGGCCAAGCCGGTGCAGTTCGCCGAGCCCGGCCAGGCGCCGCCGACCTCGGATTGGCGCGGCTATAGCCAGGTCCGCACCATCGACGGCTCCGGTACTGACCCGTCGGCCTACACGGTCACCACCCGCACCTTCCTGGGCGGCACCGGCGAGACGCTCACCGACTTCGACGGCGGCACCGTGGTGGACAAGCCGATCCTGCAGGGCAACGTGCTGCAGGAGCAGTCGTGGAAGATGACCGCGCTCAGCCCGCGCGCCTATACCGAGGTGGATTCCACCCGGTGGGAGTACACGATCCAGACCACCGGCAACGGGCCCGGCGCCATGGATCCGGCGTTGGTGCTGCAGACCCGCGAGCGCTCCCGCGACAAGATAACCGGCGGCGCCTGGCGCTATACCGATTCCAAGACCGCCTACAACGCCGACGGCCTGCCGAACAAGGTCAACGACTACGGCCAGGACGGCGTCACCACCGACAACACGTGCACCACGACCACATATGCGCGCAACGCCGACGCCGGTCAGTGGCTGCTGGACTTCCCGTCGGTGGTGGAGGAGCGCTCGGGCGACGACTGCGCCGCCGGGGCGTTGATCGGCAAGACCGTCAGCCTGTACGACCTGGGCACCGACCCAGCGACCAACAAGCCCAGCGACGGCAACCCCACCGAGGTCCGCACCTACGCCAACGCGTCCACCATCTCCACCGCCAAGGCCACCTTCGACGAGTACGGCCGGCAGCTGACCAGCGTGGACCCGCTCGGTAAGACCACTACGACTACGTACACCCCGCCCGTCGGTTGGCCCAGTACCGGCATTACCACCACCAACCCGCTCGGCCACACCATCACCGCTCGGCTCTCGCATCGCCTGGGCGACGCGGTCGCGGTCACCGACGCCAACGGCAAGACCACCGAGATGGACTACGACGCGCTCGGCCGTACCACCGCGTTGTGGAAGCCGGGCCAGCCGCGCAGCGGCGGTATCCCAAGTGCGACGGTGGCCTATGACATCGCCTGGAATGGCTGGTTAGGTCAGCCGACCGCGCCGATCAAGACGACCGTCAAGCAACTTCTGACCGGCACGAAGTACACCAGTAGCATCAGCTACGAGGATGGCTTGGGCCGGGCTCGCGAGGCGCAGACAGACTCCCCATCCGGCGGCCGGATCGTCACCGCCACCACCTACGACCCACGCGGCCTGACCAGCGCGGTCTCCGAGCCGGTGCACAACACCGGCCAGCCGGGCAGCGGGCTGCTCAACCCCGCGCTGACCGGGCTGCCGCAGTGGACCAAGACCGTCTACGACGACCAGGAACGCCCGGTCGCCTCGATCGCCTACCACCTCGACACCGAGCTGCGCCGCACCAGCACCGCCTATCCCGGCGCCGACCGCACCGAGGTCACCCCGCCCGTCGGCGGCAAGACCGCCACCGTCACCGACGCCTTCGACCGTGCCATCAAGGTCGAGGAGTGGGCCGACGCCACCACCCACCAGGACACCAGCTACAGCTACGACCTGCACGACAACCTCACGAAGATGACGGACGCCAACGGCAACGTCCGCACCTACACCTTCGACTGGCTGAACCGGCGCACCGCCGCCACCGACCCGGACGCGGGTGCCTCCAGCTACGGCTACGACCTGGCGGGTCGGCTGGCCTTCAGCATCGACGGCAAGAACCAGAAGATCTCCAACAGCTACGACGACCTGGGCCGGCGCACCATCCAATGGGCCGGGGAAGTGTCCACCGGCACCAAGCTTGCTGAGTTCAGCTACGACACCGTCGCCAAGGGCCAGCCCGGCGCTGCCACCCGCTACACCGGTGGTCAGGCCTACACCCAGACCGTCACCGCCTACGACAGCGACTACCGGCCCACCGCCACCAAACTCAGCATCCCGGCTAGCGAAGGCAACCTCGGCCGCGACTACGCCTTCACCTCCGCCTACGACGCCGCAGGCAACCTGCGGGAGCAGAGCCTGCCCGACGCCGGCGGGTTAGCCGCCGAGAAGCTCACCTACGCCTACACCGACCTCGGCTTCGCCAAGGGACTGACCTCCGACTTAGGCGGCTTCACCTACGTCAAGGACACCGCCTTCACCCCCACCGGCAAACTCGCCACCCGCTCGTTGGGCGCAGCCGGTCAGGTCAAACGCACCCTCGAACGCGACACCACCACCGACTGGCTGTCGCGGGTCTCCACCCAGACCAAGGCCGACACCAGCACCCCCGACACCGTCCAGGACGACCGCTACAGCTACAACGTCGCCGGCACCATCACCCGCGTCCTGGACGCCGCCTCGGCCATCCCCGGTACCACCGACGGTCAGTCCGAATGCTTCACCTACGACGGCCTACTCCGGCTGAAGACCGCCTACACCACCACCGCTTCCTCGTGCACCGGGACAGGCGACGCCAAGGGCTTGGACCCCTACAGCCAGGCGTATTCCTACGACAAGGTCGGCAACCTCACCAGCCTGACCGACAACGGCCAGACCGCCACCTACTCCTATCCCGCCCCCGGCGCCACCGCGGTCCGGCCCAATGCCGTCACCTCCATCACCCGTCCCACCGGCACCGACACCTACGCCTACGACAACGCCGGGCAGTTGTCAGCTCGCACCGTGGCCGGCAAGCAGGCCACCTTCGACTTCGACCAACTCGGCCAGCTGGCACAGGCAACCGTCGACGGCAAGCAGACCTCGATGGTCTACGACGCCGCTGGGCAGCGGCTGATCCGCCGCGACCCCGACGGCAGCACCACCCTCTACCTCGGCCCGATGGAACTGCGCCTGTCTGGCGGCCTAGTCGCGGGCAAGCGCTACTACAGCGCCAGCGACGGCTCCCCGATCGCCATGCGGGACGCCACCGGCGTCACCTGGCTCCTGGCCGGCCAGCACGGCAGCACCCAACTGGCCATCAACGCCACCACCGGCACCATCAACCGCGAACGCTACCTGCCGTACGGCCAGCGCCGCGGCGGCGACGACCTGCCCTTCACCGACCCAAGGCCGTTGCGTTCTCGGCTGGTGAGACTGCTGCACCCCTGGGTCGAGTGGCCGAGTAAGGGCGCCCCGGTGCGGAGACGACAAACGCGA
>NZ_JBEZDM010000076.1:0-12269 GCF_040648335.1 Nonomuraea sp. NPDC049158 | reverse complement strand
TAGCAGAGCTTGGCGTTGGGGTCGGCGGCGCGCGCGGTGCGGAAGGCGACCTCGATCCAGTCGTTGCCGGTGCGCTGCAGGTTGGAGTCGCGCCGCCCGCCTCCGCTGTCGGCGTAGGCTTCGTTGACCACGTCCCAGGCGTAGATCTTGCCCTTGTAGTGGGCCATCACGCCGTTGATGTGGTTGATCATCGCCTGGCGCAGCGCGCCGCCGGACAGGGACTGCATCCAGCCCGGCTGCTGGCCGTGCCAGGCCAGCGTGTGCCCGCGCACCCGCTTGCCGTTCTGCACGGCCCAGTTGTAGACGCGGTCGCCGTTGGTGAAGTTGAACTGCCCCTGGTTGGGCTCGGTGGCGTCGATCTTCATCTCGTTCTCGGCCGTCACCATGGTGAACTCGCGGCCGGCGATCGTAGTGTACTGCGAGTCGCCGAGCCGGCCCGCGCTGATGGCGGTGCCGAAGTATCGCCCGCTCTGCGCGGCGGCCGCGCCGAGCGTACTCGCCGCGGCATCCGCGCGGAGCGGTGCCACCAGCGCCATGATCATGGCGAGGACACCGAGAGCACCGACGATCAGGGGCCAGCGTAAGCCGTTCAAGGGCCGCCTGGTTCCAGGCGAGGGTATGGCGTTTGCGCCCATGTCTGAGACTCCATGTCTGACGTACGGAAACGGGAACACGCGGGGACACACCCCACGGGATCGACGCCGCGCCCACCACCGGAACGCACACCACCAAGGCGTCGCTTGGTGACTCAGTGTGGAAATACTTCCGAAATATTGTCAAGACGGATCAAAAAGTTTCGGACACATTTAGCTGCCGACTTCGGCGCTATAGGGCCTCAACCATTCATGATGCGCACCGAAACTTTCGCCCGTTCCCGCCACAAGGGACCGCAGGCCGTGAAAGTTTCATATCTTTTGTCCTGATCATTGTGCGTCCGACTTCGACGGATCCAGGTGAGTTTGGAGCCGTCGCGGCGGGCGAGGTGATGAAACGTTCATCCGGTGGCAGCGTGGCATGACCAGGACGGACCAGCGCCTCGGCCCCCTGAGTGCCGACCAGCCAATCGAACCGATTCGTTCATGGTCTTGACATGTTTCGTCGTCGTTTCCACACTGAGTCCGCACGGCGGCCTTCTCCTACCGGAGTCGGTGGTGAACGGCGGGAGTCCTCGGCTGTGAGGCGTCCGGAGATGGACCGGTCGTGGATCGCGGCCGCCTCCCCTGATGCCGCCGTCCGTTAGCCGGCAAGGGCCCGCCCGCTCAACCCGCACCGCCCCTCCGTGACCAAGGAATCACCTATGGACGCCACATTCCGCAGGCGGCACAGAGGCCGCCGCCGGATCGCCGCCTTCCTTGCCGCAGGCGCCCTCGTCGCCGCCTCCGTCGTGACGGCCGCCCCGTCGGCCCTGGCCGCGGACCAGGCCATCACCGTCGACTTCTCCGCCGGTGGCGGCTCTCCCACCTACCGCGCCTCCGGGTGGATCTACGGCATGACCGAGAACGCGTCGGCGCCGCCGGACCGCTTCTACACCGATGTGAAGTTCCGGTACATGCGCGCCGGCGGGGCGCAGCTCGACGGCCCGGGCGGGTGGGTGTCGGGCAGGTACGACCGCCGATGGAACTCCACCCGCGCTCAGCTGCTGCGCACAAGATCGCTGGGCGGGGAGTTCATCCTGCTCGTCCACGACCTGTGGGGTGCCGACGGCTACCCGATCTCGCGATTTCCCGGCGACAACGGCGACTGGACCGACTACGACAACTTCCTCACCCGTCTGATCAACGACGTGCGGGCGACGGGCGCCCCCGTACAGTGGGACCTCTGGAACGAGCCCAACATCACCTTGTTCTGGAACCGCCCTCAGTCCCAGTACTTCGAGCTGTGGCGGCGCGCCTACCAGCGCATCCGGGCCGCGTTCCCGACGCATCTCATCGTCGGGCCGAGCTGCGCGTGCGTACCCTCGACCACGAACCCGTTCTGGGTCCAGTACCTGGACTACGTCAAGGCCAACAACGTGGTCCCGGACATCATCAGCTGGCACGCCCTGCCCGGCGACCCGGTCGCCAACGTGGCGGCGGCCGACACCACACTGAACTCTCGCGGCATCCCGCATCCGCGCCCGTACCAGATCAACGAATACGGGGCGTCCAACGAGCAGAACCCCGGTGACGGATCCTGGTACATCGCGCGCCTGGAAAGGGCCGGCGCCGACGGCCTGCGCGCCAACTGGGCAGGGGGTGGAAACCTGCACAACGACCTCGGCAACCTGCTCGTCCGCAACTCGGCAGGCGAGTACCAGCCGAAGGGCGAATGGTGGGTCTACCGCTTCTACGGCTCTCAGACCGGCCAGATCGTGTCCGTCACCCCCAGTTCCTCGTACGACGCGTTCGCCACCAAGGCGGCCGGGACGGCCAAGATTCTGGTCGGCGGCGGCAGCACGACCGGCAACATCGCCGTCAACCTGCGGCGCCTGGACATCACCAGCGGCATCGTGCGGAACAACCAGGTACGAGTAGTCGCCGAGCGCATCCCCTACAACGGCGGCGGCGCCGTCCAGGGGCCGGTCACCGTCCAGAGCTCCGTGGTGACGCTGTCCGGCGACGGCACGACGGTCAACCTGCCGCACACCGCCATCGACGACACCTACACCATCACACTCCTGCCCCCCACGGACTCGGGACCCGGCGGGTCGACGTCGGTGTTGCGGAACGTCAACGCCGGCCGGTGCCTGGACGTCCCGAACGCGAGCACCGTCAACGGCACCCAGCTCCAGCTCTGGGACTGCGGCGGCAACAACCAGCAGTGGACTCTCACCTCGTCCAGGCAATTGCAGGTGTACGGCGACAAGTGCCTGGACGCCAAGGGGCAGGGCACCGGCAACGGCACCCAGGTGATCATCTGGGACTGCAACGGGCAGGCGAACCAGCAGTGGAACGTCAACAGCGACGGCACCGTCACCGGCGTGCAGTCCGGCCTCTGCATGGAGGCGAGCAACTTCGGGACCGCGAACGGAACGAAGGTGCAACTGTGGTCCTGCACCGGCACGACCAGCCAGAAATGGACAAAGAGCTGACCCGATGGCCGGCGAGGATCACCTGGTTCGCCCAGCGGCTCCAAGCTGGAAGGCCAGTGCCACGCGCGCTGGAACTACACGGAAGGCGACTGACATCATCGGGCTCTGGCTCACTCTCGATGACCTTTGCCCATAGAGGTACCCACCACGGCGACCGGGCACGGAGCGTGCTGGAGGAGCGAGGCGGTCATTCCGAGATGGTCGGCCCTCTTGCGACCGGCCACGATGAGCGTCGGCGTCTCCTACAGCAGCGGCGGGACGACGAGAGGGTCAGCCCTGTCGTAGGTCAGCTCCGAGACGACGTCGATCACACCCTCCACCCGGCGGATCTCCGCCACCAACTGGATGGCCTCGGAGCCGCGGGCCACCCGGCCGCTGAGCCGCACCACACCACCGCAGACGCTGACTGACACCGACGTCAGGTCACCGATCACGGCCCTGATCTCCCTCTCCAGCTCGCCCGTGGAACGGCAGAAGACCCGCAGCACGTCTGATCGGTGCAGAGTGCCGGTGATGCGCCCGCTGACCGCGTCGATCACCGGCAGCTGCTTGATCCGCTTCTCGTGCATCAGCCGCGCCGCGTCGCGAACCGGCTTTCCCGGAGTCACGGTGATCGCGGGCGTGGTCATGAGCGCCGACGCGGTGACCGCGGCCGCCTTCTCCCGCTCCGCACGCCGCCTGTGCCTGTCGAAGATCGAGCTGCTGCGTCGTATCGTCTCCTTGAGCAACAGGTCGTCTTCGGAGACGACCCCCACAGGCCGGCCGTCAGCATCGATCACACTGACCGCCCCGAGGGTGTAGCGGCGCATCGTACGCACGATCTCGGCGAACGACGCGTCCTCCCGAACCGCGATGGCGACGTTCCGCATGACGTCCCTGACCTTGATGGACATGGTCGCCTCCTCATCTCTCTCCCGCAAACGATGCGCTTTGGGCGGCCATGGGCGGCATGGGCGAACGTCCCTCGTCGCAGAGCCTTTGGTCCCTGCTAGGCGCGGACCACGGGTTGAGGGTCGACCTCCCCCTCTATGCGCGTACCACCGCCACCGGGCAGCGGGCGTGGTGCAGGACGCCGCGGCTGACCGAGCCGAGCAGCAGCGCGCCCACCGCGCCGTGACCGTGCGAACCCACCACCAGCAGATCGGCTCGGGCGGACGCGTCGGCCAGGGCCTCCACCGGCTGCGCCGGCTGGACGTCCTCGACGACCGTCACCTGCGGATAGTCCTTCTTGAAGGTTCCTACCCGGTCGCGGACGACCTGGTGCTGCGCGGTGCGAACCTCGTCCATGTCGTACGGCACCCCGGCCGCGAACGCGTGCACCGGCTGCCAGGCGTGCACCACCCTCAGCACGGCTCCCCGCAGCTTGGCCTGCCGGAAGGCGTAGGCCAGCGCGGGCTCGCACGCGGGCGAGTCGTCCACGCCGACCACGATCTCCCCGTGGACCGGCTGGTGATCGCCGCGTACGACCACGACCGGGCAGTCCACCCGGCCCGCCACGTGCGAGCTGACCGAGCCCAGCAGCGCTCCGGCGAACCCGCCGAGCCCGCGACTGCCGAGCACGATCTCGGTCGCCTCCTTCGCCTGCTCGCGCAGCACCTCAGCGGGCGCGCCCTCGATGTCCTGCGTCGTGACCTCCACGTCGGGCTGCCGCTCGTGAGCCAGGGCCAGCGCTTCGCGCAGGATCCGCTGTCCCTCCCTCAGCAGCGTGTCAGGCAGCGCGGCGTCGGGGAACTTGCTGATCTGGTACGGCGAGCGATCCACCGCGTGCACGATCCGCAGCGGCTCTCTCATCCGGAAGGCGTCGTTGACCGCCCACTCCACCGCGGCCCGCGCGGTCACCGAGCCGTCCACCCCTACGATGATCATGATCCGTCCTCCTTCGTCACCTCTCCATCGGACTCGCTCACAGAGCGTCGTTGCAGGGCCGGAAGTCCATCAGGCAAGAGCCGAAGGACCCTGTTTGCGCCGGTGACGGGTGCGTAGCGTCATGGGCATGGCAGCCATCGATCTGACACGGCTCCGTGGCGTCGTCTTCGACACCGACGGTGTGGTCACCGACACCGCCCGCGTGCACGCGGCGGCGTGGAAGCACGTGTTCGACGTCTTCCTGCGCGACCGTTCCACCCCGTTCGACATCCGGGCCGACTACCTGCGCTACGTCGACGGGCGGTCGCGTCTGGACGGGGTCCGCACGTTCCTGGCCTCCCGCGGCGTCTGCCTGCCCGAAGGCGGGCAGCAGGACGAGCCGGGCGCGCCGACCGTGCACGGGCTCGGGCTGGCCAAGGACGCGCTGTTCGTCCGGGAGATCACCGAGCATGGGGTGGCCGCCTTCCCCTCGACCGTCGCCTTGCTGCACGAGTTGCGGCGGCGCGGGTGCCGTACCGCCGTGGTGTCGGCGAGCAGGAACTGCCGCGCGGTGATCTCGGCCGCGGGGCTGACGCACCTGTTCGACGTGCTGGTCGACGGCACCGAGGCCGCCCGGCTGGGCTTGCCCGGCAAGCCTGACCCGGCGTTGTTCCTGGAGGGCGCCCGGCGTTTGGAGCTTCCGCCGGGCGAGGTGGCGATCGTGGAGGACGCGCTGCCCGGTGTCGAGGCGGGGCGCAGAGGCGCCTTCGCCCTGGTCGTCGGGGTGGATCGGACAGGCTCGCAGGCGGCCGCGATGCGCCGCGCCGGAGCGGACGTCGTGGTGACGGACCTGGCCGAGCTGGCCATCACGGGCCGCGTCCCTGTCCTACGGCGATGAATCCCTGGACCCTCGCCTACGAGGGCTTCGACCCGGCCTCGGAGGGGTTACGCGAGGCGCTGTGCACGCTCGGCAACGGCCGGTTCGCCACCCGCGGCGCCTACCCCCGACGGCGCGCTGTCGCTGCCGATCCGATACCGCGACCATCGACTGAACGTCGACGTTGATCACCGCAGAACCCGTATTGACGGCGTCATCCTGCCACGCGGCACCAGCCGCACCTTCACCGCTGATGACAAGGAGACGTTCATGACAGGCACCGGCGACTTCGGACGTCGCATGATTCACCATCGCGAGCGACTGGGCCTCACCCACGAGCAGGTCGCCGACCGCGCGGAGATGTCCACCGGGTACGTCCAGTACCTCGAAGGGCACCTGAGCCCCCCGAACATCGAAGCGCTGGCGCGCCTGGCCGCCGCGCTGGAGACCACCGTTCAAGACCTGCTGGGTGGCGGTCAAGATCGTCCGCCGGGTGGCGGCTCCGCCTCGGCCGACCCGGGCCTGGAAGTGCTTGAGCCCGCGGAATGCCTGCGCCTGATCGCGCCCGGCGGTGTCGGCCGAGTGGCGTTCAACGGCTCGCACGGGCCGACGATTCTGCCCGTCAACTACAAGCTCCACGACGACGCCATCGTGTTCCGCACCGCGCCGGGCGGCCCGATGGACCAGGACCTGCGCACCGGTCTGGAAGGCGTGGAGATCAAAATCGGTTTCGAGGTCGACAGGTTGGACGAGGCCCAGCGTGAGGGATGGAGCGTCCTCATTCAGGGCCCTGCCCACCACGTGCCGCCGGATGAGCTGGCCAAGGTCACCGATTCCGACGTCACCCCGTGGGCCGGTGGCGACCGGCAGCTCTACATCCGTATCGTCCCGCACCAGATCACCGGCCGCCGCATCCACGGCCGGTGAGCCGAAAGCACCTTGACCATGGCGGACACCCGCCCTCAGGTGACCGGCCGGCGCGCCCCTGGTCCGAAAGCGGCCGGTGGCGTCGGTGATGGCGTTGATGGCGACTGGCACGCAGCGGCGTGACCACCGACAGGGCGGGGCTTGGGCGGTAAGCGAGGCTCAGCGCTTGCAGTTCGTTCTCGATGGTGCGGGCGAGCGGCTCGACCTCGGGCGCGCCGTCGTAGTCGCCGGTGACACCGAAAGCGACCTGATCACCGTACGTGCGGATCGACACGCCGGTACGCAGCCGCAAGGCGATCGGGACGTACGGGAGGATCTCCAACTCCCCGCAGGCACGTACCGGCACCGGGACCAGCGAACGCACCGCGCGCGCGTGCGGCTCCTCACCGCGCTGGAGCAGCAGGTGGCGGAAACCGCCGCTGATCGCGGACAGTGACGTCGTTGAGGGTGGCGTCCGCCCGGTGGGCGATCTTCTTGACGTCGGTCAGCGACGCGCGGGCCACGGCGTAACGCCGGTACCCACTGATCGGGCCGGTCAGGGTGGAGGCGTTCGCGGGCCACAGCGCGCCGGTCAGAGCGATCAGACCACGCGCTGTGTCAGCGACACGCCGGATGATGGCGCATGGCGCGGCCGTCGCCCTGCCGATCATGCGCGCCTGTTCGACCGGATTGAGGAGCAGGTCGCGCAGCGCGCCAGCGGCCAGGATCAGAGTGGACGGCTCGGGGTCCGGAGTCCACACCTCCTGCGGTGGCTCCACCCCGCCTGCGGGGGACTTGTCGAAGATCACCTGATTGGGGTGCGTGCCGGACACCCCGTCGGCCATGCGAGGGTGCACCTTCGACAACAGCGCCCACCGGCCGCCGGACAAGCCTTCGATCACCCAGTACTCCCACAAGGGCCGGGCTCGATCGAGTCGCTGCGACATGATGTCGCCGATCCGCTCGTGGAGCACCGGGTCGTCCCCCGGTGGGGCAAGGGCCACCCGCCGGACGTGATAGGTCAGATCGAACGCGGGGTCGTCCACCCAGACCGGCGAGCCGAGGTCGAACGGCACCTGGCGAGCCTTCTGGTGAAAGCGCGGCATCAGCCGAAGCCTGGCTCCCATGGCCGTGAGGAACTTCTCCGTGGCGGGCGCGGGTCCTTCGAAGATGACAATCGACGCGGTCGCCATGGACACCTCGGGTTCCTCGTCTTCGAGATCCAGAGATACCGCATCCAGCGGGCTCATGTGATCGGCCATGACCGTCTCCACCTCCGCACGTGTCGATGTGCCCAGCGTCGTCCCGTGCCGGCGCGGCGGTCAGGGCACAAGGCCCCGGGCGGCCCGCCGTTGTACCCGATCCGTGAGCGGGTACGTGCCGACACAGTGCGATGCCCGCCCTCGGGCTGGAGGGTGGGCATCGACGGGTCCGCTACTTGAGGTAGGGGTTGCGCTGGACGATGAGAAGCTTGCCGAGTCCGAGGGTGGTGCCGGCGCCTGCGAGGGCGAGGCCGACCAGGACGATGGCGTAGATGATGTGCTCGTCCATGAAGGGGTTGTTGGCCAGGGGTAGTTCGGCGGCCCACATGAGGACCAGCATGAGGCTGCCGGTGATGGCGGCGATCCGGAGGCCGACGCCGAGGATGAGTGCGGCGCCGATGCCGAGCAGGCCGAGCATGAACAGCCAGTCCACCCAGGGCTGTCCGGCCAGGGAGCCGAAGAAGCCGCCGAGCGCGTTCTCGCCGGTGCCCTTGAGGAAGCCGGTGGTGGGGCTGCCGCCGGAGATCCAGGCGCGGTTGGCCGGGGTGGCGAAGCCCCAGCCGAAGGTCTTGTCCAGAAACGCCCACAGGAAGATCCAGCCGATCGAGATCCGGGCGATCGCCCAGACATAATCGACCGGGCGAGTGGCGCTGTCCCTCATGTCGACGTTCATGGGGGTTGAACGGGTGGTGGCCATGACGGCCCCCTTTCAATGCGGATTCACTGCTCTTCTCACACCTCGATCACACCATCTCCGGTGATCGGCGGGCAGTGCCGTACGACCCGCCATGGCGGGACCTTCGGCACTTCGTACGGCGACGCCTACCAACCGCCGCCGCGCACGGCTACGCCATCTGATGGCGCAGGAAGGAGGCAGCCTCCGGCGGAAGGCGGTGGGTGACACGGCCGCCGAGCTCATGACATCGCCCGCGGTGACGGTCTCGCCCCGCGCGGCGAAACCATGCTCGCGACACGCATGGCCCACCGCGTCAACGGCGTCGTCGACAAGCTGCTCTGGAAGCACGACTCCAAACGTGCCGGCGGCTCCGTCATCAACGAAGGACCGTGACGCTGGCGTCGGGCGGTGCCGCAGGGACGAAATCCCGGGTGCCCGTGCTGTGGGGCCCGCAGCGTCGGTGAGCTGCTTGCCGGATCTGGACGGTCAGGCGGGCTGCTGGATGCGCCGGCCGGTGGCCTCCACCGTGGTGATGACGATGAAGTGGTCGGGGCTGCGTGTCCACGGCGTCAGCCGCAGGCTTTCCAGCCGGGCGATCTGTGCGGGATCGTCGGCGGCACGAGCCAGCCCCACGACGGTGACCGACCAGCCCGTGCGCTCCGCTGAGTCGAAGTCGTCGACCTCGAAGGCCACAACCGCATCGCGTGTGGCGGCGGCCAGCTTGGAACCGGCCGCCGTGCGGATGACGATGTCCTCCCCGTCCAGGCAGAAGTTGACCGGTTGCACGGCCGGCAGGGCGCTGTCGGTGAAGACGATCCGCCCGATCGGGCGGGAGGGCAGCAGGCGCATGCACTCCTCGTGGGAGAGCACCTGCAGGCCGGCCGAGTCGAGTTTCATACCGTCAGCCTGTCAGCGCCCCTACCTGACGGGTTAGGGACGAAAGTCCCGTGACGGCTGCCGATCGCCCTCGGCGGTGGCGACCGTAGACCGTCCTGCCTGCTGAATGCAGGGAAACCGCTGCCCTGACTAGGGCCTTTGGCCCCTTTCTTGTGGTGGGCTGAGCCGGTTAACGTCGGAGCATGATTCGGGTGTTCCTCGTTGACGATCATGAGGTGGTACGGCGGGGCGTGGCCGCCCTGCTGGACTCCGAGGACGACATAGAGGTTATCGGCGAGGCCGGGACCGCGGAGTCGGCGATCGCCCGTATTCCGGCGCTCAAGCCGGACGTGGCGGTGCTGGATGTGCGGCTGCCCGACGGTAGCGGCGTGGATGTGTGCCGTGAGGCCCGCTCCAGGCTGCCGGAGTTGGCGTGCCTGATGCTGACCTCCTACGCCGACGACGACGCGCTGTTCGAGGCGGTGATGGCGGGCGCCGCCGGCTACGTGCTCAAGCAGATCCACGGCTCCGACCTGGTGGGCGCCGTGCGCACGGTCGCAGCGGGGCAGTCGCTGCTCGACCCGCGGACCACCGCGGCGATGCTGCAGCGGCTGCGCGAGCAGGCCGCCAGGAAGGACCCGCTGGCGGCGCTGTCGGAGCAGGAGCGCAACATCCTCGACCTGATCGGCGATGGGCTGACCAACCGGCAGATCGGCGAGCGGATGTTCCTGGCCGAGAAGACGGTCAAGAACTACGTGTCCAACCTGCTGTCCAAACTCGACATGCAGCGCCGTACCCAGGCAGCGGCGCTCTCGGCACGGTTGCGGGCAGATCGGCGGGAATGAGCGGGACCTTCACCGATCAGGGCAGGCCCAGCGTCAGAGGGGGACGCTCCAGCGAAGAGCGGTCCCCCCTGCCTCCGGAAAGGTGACGGCGAAGGAGCCGCCAAGCGTGGTGGCACGCTCGTGCAGGTTGCGCAGGCCGCTGCGCCTGCCACCGGCGGGCAGCCCGACGCCGTTGTCCTGAACGGCCAGCGTGAGAACGTCATCCGCCACTTCGACAGAAATATCTGCTTTGGAGGCCTTGGCGTGGCGGACCACATTGGACAGCGCCTCGCGCAGGACGGCCAGCAGGTGCTCGGCGATGGGTTCGGGCACGCGGCTGTCGAGCTGGCCCTCCATCAGCAGGCCGGGCATGAAGCCGAGATGGCCACGAGCCGATTCCACCAGCTCCACGATCTGCGCGCGCAGGCTGGGCCCGGCCGTATCGCGCGACCCCTGCAGGGCGAAGATGGTCGAGCGGATCTGCCTGATGGTCGCGTCCAGCTCGTCGATCGCGTACTGCATCCGGTTCGATGCCTCGGGTTTGTCCACCAGCCGGACGGCGCTCATCAGCGTCATCGCGATCGCGAACAGCCGCTGGATGACCACATCGTGCAGATCCTTGGCGATACGGTCGCGATCTTCGAGCAGGCCGAGGCGTTCGGCGTCCCGCCGGGCTTCGGCCAACTCCAGCGCGATGACGGCCTGCCCGGCGAACGCCCCCAGCATGCGCAGGTCCGCGGCGCTGAACGGCAGCCGGCCCGACCGTTTCGCCACCGCCACCACGCCACGTACCTTCTCCCCTACGCCCAAGGGCATCAGCAGTTCGGGGCCGAAGCCCAAATGACGCAACGGTGAGTTCGTCTCATTCAGGTCCTGCGCGGACACCGCCTCGCCACGGGTGTACACCTGACCGGCCGCGGTGGCCGCCAGATCGAAGGTCAGGCCCGCCACCTGATCGGCATGCTCGCCATCGACATACTCCACCACCAGCGACCGGCCGCCCGCCTCCGGCATCAGGATCTTCACGAGGTCGGCATCGCTCATCTGGCGGGCGCGGGCCGCCATCAGGGTGAGCACCTCGCGCGGGTCGGCCCCGGACAGCAGGCTGGTGGTGACCTCGGAAGAGGCCTGCAGCCAGGTCTCGCGCCGCCGGGTCTCCTCGAACAGCCGGGCGTTCTCCACCGCGACACCGGCGGCGGTGGCCAGCGCGATGACGATCGCTTCATCCTCCTCATCGAACTCGCCGCCGCCGCGCTTCTCGGTCAGATACAGGTTGCCGAACACCTCATCGCGCACTCGTACGGGCACGCCGAGAAAGGTGCCCATCGGAGGGTGCCCGGCAGGGAAGCCGTAGGACTCGGGATGATCGGAGATACGGCCGAGGCGCAGCGGCCGGGCATCCTTGATCAGCAGGCCGAGCAGGCCGAGCCCGTGCGGCCAGTGCTCGATGCGGGCGATCTCCTCCTCGCTCAACCCGACCGGGATGAACTGCAGGAGCGTGTTCTCCTGCCCGATCACGCCCAGCGCACCATAACTGGCGTCCACCAACTTGGTCGCGGTCTCCACGATCCGGCGCAGCACCGTCTCCAGATCCAGGTCGCTGCCCACCGACACGACGGCTTCCAGCAGCGCGTGCACCCGGTCACGGGTGGCCAGCACGGCATTCAGCCGCACCTGCAGCTCGGCCAGCAACTCATCCAGCCGCATATTCGGCATCAACGGGCGATGCTCGCCTTCCGTCATAAAGATCAGTGTTACACCGAGACGCGCCCACGACCATCTTCCGCGAGTCGATAAGCGCTCGTCACTCCAGCACGTCGGACAGCGGGCGCCTGACGGATTCCTTGTCGTCGAAGGTGATCCCGAGCCGCATGATCATCTGTGGGTACTCCTGCGAGCACAGCTCCTGCCTGAGGAACTCGCGCAGGTGGTA
>NZ_JBEZDM010000075.1:0-14162 GCF_040648335.1 Nonomuraea sp. NPDC049158 | reverse complement strand
GACGGCCGCGGTGTCGGCGGCGGTGCCGGCGGTGCCGGCGGTGTCCAGGGCGCCGACTCGGGCGGCCAGGCGGAGGATGCGCAGCACCTTCTCGTCGACGGCCGACTCCGGAACCGTGCCCGCCCGTACCGCCGCCACCAGCGCCTCACCCCACGGACCCGACGGCCCGGGCATCACCAGATCGAGCGCCGCGTTCCCGGCCGCCGCCGTCGAACGGGTGGCGAACCAGTCGGACATCACGACCCCGTCGAACCCCCACTCGTCCCGCAGGACGTCCTGCAGCAGCGGGTTCTCGGTCATGGTCGCGCCGTTCACGCCGTTGTAGGCAGCCATCACCGCCCACACCTCGCCCTCCCGGACGATGGCTTCGAAGGGCGCCAGGTAGAGCTCGCGGAGCGTCCGCTCGTCCACCCGGGCGTCGAGGGTCATCCGCTGGGTCTCGGAGTCGTTGGCGACGAAGTGCTTGACCGTCGCGCCCACTCCCCCGCCCTGCACGCCCCGTACGTACGCGACGCCGATCCTGGCCGTCAGCAGCGGGTCCTCGCTGAAGCACTCGAAGTGGCGCCCGCCGTACGGGGTCCTGTGCAGGTTGACCGTGGGAGCGAGCAGGACGTCCACGCCCTTGCGCCGCGACTCGGCGGCCAGCAGGCGGCCGATCGCCTCGACGCGGGTCTCGTCCCAGGTGGCGGCGAGGGCGGTGGGCGAGGGCACGTTCACGGAGGTGTCGCGCTCGTCCCAGATCTCGCCGCGGACACCGGCCGGGCCGTCGGAGACGACCAGCCGGCGCAGGCCGACGGCCGGTTCGGGGTGGAGCGACCAGAAGTCGGCGCCGGTGAGCAGCCTCACCTTCCGCTCCAGGGGTAGGGCGGCGACAAGGCTTTCCAGCTTCATGAGGGGGTCCCTGAGGTCGGGGGTGATGGCGTTGGGGCACGTCTTTCCCACTACTGATACGTAGAAGTGAGACGTATCCGTAAACGTAGCCGCAGCCCCGAGGGGAGCACAAGAGGCGGGAGGCTTGGTCGAGCCGAGCCCGGCATTTGGTTACATGAATATAATTGTTATATGCCAGGAACTAATGAGCCCGTCACCACCCTCAAGGAGACCGGGCCACCAGGGCCGGACCGCCGGCGGCGGCTGCTCATCCTCGCGATCTGCTGCCTGAGCCTGTTCATCGTGGGCCTGGACAACACGATCGTGAACGTCGCCCTGCCCGCCATCCAGCGCGACCTGCACGCCTCCGTCTCCGGCCTGCAGTGGATCATCGTCGCCTACACGGTCGTACTGGCCAGCCTGCTCATGCTCTCCGGCTCGACCGCGGACAGGTTCGGGCGGCGCCGCACCTTCCAGACGGGCCTGGCGCTGTTCACACTGGGCTCCCTGCTGTGCTCGCTCGCGCCGAGCCTCGGCTGGCTGGTCGCCGCGCGGGCGCTGCAGGCCGTCGGCGGCTCCATGCTCAACCCGGTCGCCATGTCGATCATCACGAACACGTTCACCGATCCGAGGGAGCGGGCACGCGCCATCGGCGTGTGGGGTGGCGTGGTCGGGATCAGCATGGCCCTGGGGCCCGTGATCGGCGGGGCGCTGGTGGATTGGGGCACCTGGCAGACGATCTTCTGGATCAACATTCCCGTGGGACTGGCCGCGCTCGTCCTGTGCGCCATGTTCGTGCCCGAGTCGCGAGCCCCCCGGGCCCGCCCGATGGATCCCGTCGGGCAGCTCCTGGTCATCGTGCTGCTGGCCGGGCTGACCTACGGTGTCATCGAGGCGCCGTCCGCCGGGTGGGGCTCGGCGCAGACCATTGCCTACTGCGGGGCGGCTGCGCTGGCACTGGCGCTGCTCATCCCGTACGAGCTGCGCCGGGCGCAACCGCTGATCAACCCGAGGTTCTTCCGCAGTGTCCCCTTCGCGGGGGCGACGGTCATCGCGATCTGCGCGTTCGCCTCGCTCGGCGGGTTCCTGTTCCTCAACACCCTCTACCTGCAGGACGTCCTCGGCTACTCGGCGCTGCACGCGGGGCTGCTCACCCTGCCGATGGCCGGGCTGACGGTGGTGTGCGCGCCGCTGTCCGGGCGGATCGTCGGCGGCGCCGGACCGCGCGTGCCACTGATCGTCGCCGGCGGCGCCATGTCCGTGAGCGCGCTGATCCTGACCGGGCTCACGGCCGACACCCCGACGTGGCAGCTCATGGCCTCGTACGTGGTCTTCGGGCTCGGCTTCGGCATGGTCAACGCCCCGATCACGAACACCGCCGTCTCCGGCATGCCGAGTGCCCAGGCCGGGGTCGCCGCCGCCGTGGCCTCCACCAGCCGCCAGATCGGCCAGGCACTCGGCGTCGCGGTGCTCGGATCATTGGTCGCCGCCGCCGTTCAGGGGCCATGGCGTACGGGTTTCTCGCAGGCCAGCCACATCGGCTGGTGGATCTGCACGGCATCCGGCGCGGTCGTGCTGGTGCTCGGTATCCTCACCACGAGCCGCTGGGCCAGGCGCACCGCCGAGCACACGACGGAGCGGCTGATCCACAGGATGGCGGGCACCGTATGAGCGACGCGACGAACGACAGCGGGACCGGCGAGGCCGCGCGGGACGCCGTCGCCCGTTCCTGGGCGGCCATGTGCTTCCTCGTCCTGAAGCAGGAAAATCGCCGCAAGGAGGTCGCCGACACGCTCGGCATGAGCTTCTTCCGGGCCAAGGCGCTACGCCGCCTGCTGGGCGGCCCGCTCACCATGCGCGAGCTGACCGCCCGCCTGGCCACGGAGAAGCCGTACACCACGCTGGTCGTGGACAACCTGGAGCGGGCGGGCTACGTCGAGCGCAGCGTGCATCCCGACGATCGCCGCTCCAAGCTCGTCACCCTCACCCCGGACGGCGTCGCCGCCGCCGAGCAGGCCGAACGCATCCTGGCCCGGCCACCGCGCGCCCTGCTGGCGCTGGAGCCGGCGGAGCTGGCCGCCCTCGACCGGATCATGGCCAAGCTTCAGTCACCCGCCGAGATGACGAGCGAACAAGCGTCCTGAGACGGCCGGAAGCGCCCTGCTCGGGCGGATTGCGGACAATCCACGCCGAACAGGGCGCCATCGTGCTCAGGGACAGGTCGGTTCGCCGCTCTGCGCGGGTACGTTCACCCCGCTCCAGGCCGCCTTGACGACGTTGAACTCGACACAGCCGGTGAACAGCGTCTTGGTCGCCCGCAGCGTGGCCACGCGCGCCTTGGCGTGCGTCCACGGAGCCGTCTTCATGTTCAGGCCGGTCTGGAAGATCTGGCCCGCCTTGCGGACGCCGACGCCGGTGATGGCCGCGCCGCCGTCACACCGGGTGCTGGCCGGCTTTCCGTTCGGGTTCGTGCCCTCGGCCAGCAGGTAGAACCAGTGGTTCTGCGGTCCGGCCGCCGCGTGCACCTCCGTGCTCGGGATGGAGGAGCTGTAGCAGTTCGGGTGGCCCTCCGCCGACGGGTTGTACATGTTCCTGATCTCGCCGCTGCCCACCAGGTTGACCTCCTCGCCGACCAGGTAGTCGGGCGGGTCGAGGCTGGCCGGCTCGTTGGCGTACGCCTCGGTCAGCGCGCCGAAGATGTCACCCGTCGACTCGTTCAGGCCGCCGGCCTCGTTGCCGCTGCCGCTGCTGCCGCCGGAGAACTGGAAGACGCCGTGGCCGAACTCGTGCCCGACGACGTCCATCGACGTGGCCTGCCTGGTGCTCGCGGAGTTGCGGCCGAAGGAGGCGTACGACCCGTTCCAGAAGGCGTTGGCGTCGTTCAGCCCGACCCTCGCGGGGTAGCCGCGGCCCGAGCCGTTGATGCCGTTGCGACCGAGCCACTCGCTGAGCATGCTCCATTCGTGCTGGACCGCGAACAGCGCGTCGACGCAGGCCGTCTCCAGGTTCGTGCCGCTGCCGTTGCCCCAGCTGTCGGTCGTCTTGGTGTAGACCGAGCCGTTCTGGCCGCCACACTGGACGCCGGTGCGCGTGGGGTCGACCATCCGGTACGACGGGGATGTGGCGATGGTGACCGGGTTGCCGTTGTAGTAGCTGTTGCCGGTGCCGTCGACCACCTGGTCCCACTTGTCGATGACCTGGCCGTCACGCGCGTCCACGTACACGTGCAGGATGCTCGACTGGTCGGCGGTGGCGGCCACGACCTCCCACGCCAGGCGTGGCGTGGTCGTGGCGGCGTGCACCACGAGAGCCGGTGTGCTGATCGAGGTGGCCTTGGGCGCCACGTTGCGGGCCGTGTCCGCCGCCGCCTGCGCGGCGATCTGCGGCTTGGTGTCCAGGGCGATCTTCGCCTGCTGGCCGGTGTCGATCGTGCTGACGGCCTTGCCGGCCTTGTCGGTCGTGACGACTACCTCGCCGCCGTAGACGGGCAGGCCGGCGTAGGTACGCGCGTACGTGAGGTGCTGTATGCCGTTGACGCCGGCGATGCTCGACGACAGGGAGAAGGCGTCCTGGTCGGCGGCCAGGAGCTGCGTCCGGTTGGACGCGATGACGCTCTGCGCGGTCGCCACCGCGGTGCCGCGTTCCGAGGGTGAGGGTGGGTCGGCCGCCTGGGCGTTCGCGCTTGTGACGCCCGCCGGTGCGGTGATGGTCAGGGCTAACGCGAGTATGGCGGCAGCGCCCAACCTGAGCTTGGGGTTCACGCTCGTGGCTCCTCAGGGGGGTGGAGTGGACGAGCCCCGGCCGGCTGGGGTCGCACTCAGACTCGCATCGCGAGTGACCTAAGTGATACCTCCCAATTTGCCCATACCGCCGTGGTATGGGGCGCAGCGCGCGCGGTCAGGTGGCGTCATCCAGCTGTTCGGCCACCCGCTCCAGGCCGTCCTTGATGAGTCGCCCGTAGTCGTCGTCGCCGAGCGCGCCGATTCCGGCCCGGGCCTGCTGGAGGTGCTCACGGGCGCGAGCGAGATCGCCCAGCTTGCGATAACACTCACTCAGGTTCAGATGCAACGACGGATACAGGCCCGCCACCGGAAGCGCCACCCCGGCCTGCGCCACCTGCTCATCGGTGACCCGATCAGCGGCGGCGAGCGCTCGCAGATCCCACATCAGCTCCTGGTGCACGTCGTCCTGCACATCGGCCATCGAGTGGGCCAGGACGCAGACATGCAGCGGATCGCCCTGCTCGCCGCCGATGTCATCCCAGATCTGCGCGAACAGGTCGCGAGCGGCGTCGGGCTGACCTCGGTGGTGATGTAACTCCACCCCCTGGCCGATCCGGGCCATCGTCGCGTCGGCGGTCATCAACGTCTCCTTCACTGGTCGGGAAGCTGCGGCCAGCCTACTCAGTCGTCGTGGGCGATGAGCATGAGCTGCCGCCACAGCAGCACGACGAACACCGCGGAGCCGGCGAAGGCGAACCAGAAGGGCGCCGCGACACCGAAGCGGGTGGCCAGGACACCGCCGATCAACGAGCCGACCACCAGACCGGCATAGACGCAGATGGCGTTGACGCTGCCCACCCGGCCCTGGAGTTCGCGCGGGACCGCGCGCTGGCGGACGGTGACCGAGGTCGTGCCCCAGATGAAGGCGTGCGCGCCGAAGGCCAGGAAGATGGCCCCGGCGACCCACGGTGAATGGGTCAGGGCCAGGCCCAGGTGGGTGAACGTCTCGATGATGAGTCCGATCCGCATCAGGGCGCCGAGGCTCACGCTACGGGTGATGGCCCCGTACAGGCCGGTGCCGATCAGGCCGCCGATCCCGCCGATGGTGGTCATCAGACCGAACCCCATGGCGCCCAGGCCGAGCTGTTCCTGGGTGTAGAGGACGAGAACCGACCAGGCCGCGCCGAACGTGAAGTTGAAGATCAGGATGGTGAGCGCCAGCGTGCGGACCGCCGCGTGCCGGATGGTCCAGGTGAACCCGGCGATGAGTTCCCGTACGGCGTTCGGCTTGGGATCGTCGGCCTGCCGGCCGTGCGGCGGCAACGTGATCCGGGAGACCAGGACGATTCCCGCCAGCACCAGGAGCAGCTGGCCCGCGAACGGCCAGGTGAAGCCCAGGCCGAACAGTGCCGCGCCGACCGGCGGCCCGGCGAGCTGATTGAGTGTGATGAATCCGGTGCCCAGGCGGGCGTTGGCGATGACGAGATCGTCCTTGGCGACCATCATGGGCGTCAGCGTGGCCGTCGCGCTGTCGGCGAACACCTCGGCGATGCTTCGGAGCGTGAGCGCCGCCAGCGCCGTCGCCACGGTCACCGTGCCGGTCACCATGAGCGCGACGAGCGCCGCCAGCACCAGGGCCCGTACCGCGTTCGCGACGAGCACGATCCTGCGCCGGTCGTGCCGATCCGACAGCACGCCCGCGTACAGGCTGAACAGCAGCGGTGGCGCCCAGCCCGCCAGGGCCGACAGTGAGATCATCAGCGGGTCGCGGGTCAACGTCGCGATCAGCAGCGGGCCCGCGGCGGCCGCGGCCCCGTCACCGAGATTCGTCAGCCAGCTCGAGGCCAGCAACCACCGAAACCCTGTCCCCAGCCGGGCAGGCAGGACCCTCTCCACCACTGCGATCACGAGCGCAAGACCATACGTTCTGGAGGGCGTCCCCAGCAACGCATTTTCGCGTCCCCTCAAGGGTCCTCGGCGACGGTCGCGCCGTCGGCTGTCTCGGACCCGGGGTCAGGCGGACTCGTGGATCACCAGGCTCGCGGTCTCACACCCCGGGTCAGGCGGACTCGCGGATCACCAGGCCCGCGGTCTCGGTCCGCGGGGACTGCGGCGAGCGCGCGCCGTCAGCCCGCAGGATCATCTCCGTCAGGTGCCCGGCCACGGTCTGGGTGTGCTGGTCGACCGTGGTCAGGGGCGGCACGGCGAAGGGCGCGAGCGGGATGTCGTCCACGCCGATCACCGCGAGGTCGCCGGGGGCGGCCAGGCCCGCGGTCCGCATCCCGGCCAGCAGCGCGAACGCCGTCTCGTCGTTGTAGGCGCAGACTCCGTCGACGCCCCCGGCGTGCCAGCCGCGCGCAACCTCGGCGGCCGTGGCCGTGTCGAGCGGGACATCGCGTACGTCCGGCGGCTCCAGCCCCAGCTCGGCGCAGGTTTGCCGGACGCCGCCGAGACGCAGGTGGTAGAAGTCGCGTACGCGCGGATCGTCCGGCGCCGCGTAGCCGATGCGGCGGCGCCCGGTGGCGGCGAGATGCCCGGCCTGAAGGCGGCCGATCTCGGTCTGCGGCAGCGTCAGGACGTTCTCGCCGCCGCCGTCGAGCCGGGCGCTGACCAGCTTGATGCCGGCCGCCCGCAGGCTCGCCCGGTCTTCTGGGGAGATGGCGGTGAAGGCGACGATGGCGGTCGGCTCCAGCTCGCGGGCGAGCGCCGCCACGGGCAGGCGGCGTTCGCGCCGGGTGATCGCGGTCAGGCCGTGTCGTTCGAGGTCGTCGGTGAGGTGCTCGACGAGCTGGGCCAGCGTGGCGCCGAGCGGCACGTCGGACAGCACGATCAGCACGAGGTCACTGCGGCCCCGGCGCAGGGTGCGCGCGGCGGCTGAGGGGGCGTAGCCGAGCTTGTCGACCGCCGCGAAGATCCTGCTCCGGGTCTCCTCGGAGATCTTCTGGTGCGGCACGTTGTTGAGCACGTAGCTGACCGTGGTCTGCGAGACCCCGGCCTCCCTGGCCACATCGATCGAGGTGATCCGGCGCTGCCTGGCTGCCATCCATCCCCCCAGTACGGCTCCGGGCTGAATCGTAACAGTGGTGCCGCCGGAGCCCGGCCGAGGGTTTTCCGAGTCAGTCATCTAACTAACAGTGGACAAGTACCGCGCGGACACACTATTGTTCTTCTCAGTCAGCCAACTAACTAAGAATCTGATCGGGAGCAACATCATGATCGTTGTCACGGGCGCCACAGGTAACGTCGGACGCGAGCTCGTCAGCATCCTCGCCGCGGCGGGCGAGCAGGTCACGGCCGTGTCCCGCCAGTCCGCCCAGTTCGCCGAGGGTGTACGGCACAGCCCGGCCGACCTGAACGACCCCACGAGCCTCCGCTCCGCGCTGGAAGGCGCCGACGCGCTCTTCCTCCTCGTGGCCGGAGACGACCCGTACGGGATTCTCAAGGAGGCCGCGGACGTCAAGCGGGTCGTCCTGCTCTCCTCGCAGGGAGCGGGCACCCGTCCCGAGGTCTACCGGCACCCGGCCCTGTTCGAACAGGCGGTGCGCGAGTCGGGGCTGGACTTCACGATCCTGCGGCCGGGCGGCTTCGACTCCAACGCCTACGCCTGGGCCGAATCCGTCCGCACGCGGCGCACCGCCGCCGCGCCCTTCGGGGACGTCGGGCTGCCGACCATCGACCCGGCCGACATCGCCGCGGTCGCGGCCGCGGTCCTGCGCGAGTCAGGGCACTCCGGCCGTACCTATGAGCTGACCGGTCCCGCGCTGGTCACCCCGCGCGAGCGGGCGGCGGCGCTCGGCGCGGCGCTCGGCGAGCCGGTGCGGTTCGTGGAGCAGACCCGCGAGGAGGCACGCGCGCAGATGCTCCAGGTGATGCCCGCGCCCGTCGTCGAGGGCACGCTGGCCATCCTGGGCGAGCCGACCGCGGCCGAGCAGACCGTCAGCCCCGACGTCCAGCACGTGCTCGGCCGCGCGCCGCGCACCTTCGCCGACTGGGCCGCGCGCAACCTCCCCGCCTTCCGATGAGCCCGGCCCCCCACCTTCCGAGCCTTCGGACGGCCACGGCGGTCGCGGGTTTCCTCGCCGAGCCGCACGTCGCCACCCTCACCACCCTGCGTCCCGACGACTCACCGCATGTGGTCGCGGTGCGCTTCACCTGGGACGAGGTGGCGGGGCTGGCCCGGGTCCTGACCATCGGCAGCACCCGGAAGGCCAGAAACCTCGCCGGGCAGGGCGGCCGTGCGGCGCTCTGCCAGGCGGTGGGGTTCCGGTGGGTGACGCTCGAGGGCGTCGCCGCTGTGCACGACGTACCCGATCGGGTGTCCGAAGGCGTCAGGCGCTATGCCGAGCGCTACGGATCGCCGCCACCCCATCCGCCCGGCCGCGTGGTCATCGAGATCGCGGTCGATCGCATCACTCAGCTCAACCTTGACTAAGGACTGGATCATGGCTGTTCAGCACATTCTCGACTCGACCCTGCACTACCGGGAGTCCGGCGCCGGGGCGCCGATCGTCTTCCTGCACGGCAACCCGACCTCGTCCCACCTGTGGCGAGAGGTCATGCCGGCCGTGGGACCCGGACGGCTCCTGGCCCCCGACCTGATCGGCATGGGCGAGTCGGGCAAACCTGATATCGACTACACCTTCGCCGATCACGCCCGTTACCTGGACGCCTGGTTCGACGCGCTGGACCTCCAGGACGTGGTGCTGGTCGGGCATGACTGGGGTGGCGCCCTGGCCTTCGACTGGGCCACGCGGCACCCGGATCGGGTGCGCGGCATCGCGTTCACCGAGACCATCGTCAAGCCGATGACCTGGGAGGAGTTCCCCGAGGGCGGCCGCGAGCTGTTCCGGGCGATCAAGACCGAGGGGGTCGGCGAGGCGATGATCCTGGACGACAACGCCTTCATCGAGCAGGGGCTGCCGGGCACCGTCGCCACCCCGATCTCCCAGGGAGACCTCGACGCCTATCGCAAGCCGTACCCGACACGCGAGAGCCGGCTGCCGCTCCTGCAGTGGCCGCGCGCGATGCCGCTGGGCGGCGAGCCCGCCGACGTCGTGGCCAGGGTCGAGGCCTACGACCGGTGGCTGGCGGCCAGTGCGGACGTGCCCAAGCTGCTGCTCACGTTCGCGCCCGGGCCGGGGGCGATGATGCACGCGGACATGATCGCGTGGTGCGCGGCCAACATGGCCGCCCTGGAGATCGAACACTCCGAGGAGCCCGCCGGGCACCACACCCCGGAGGACCACCCCGTCCTGATCGGCACGGCCATCTCGGCCTGGGCGGACCGGCACGGCCTCCGCTGACCAGAGCCACGGTCACCCGGCGGCCTCTTCGCCGCCGGCAGGCGAGGAGGATGGGGTGTCTCTCTCATGGGAGAGCTTCTCGTGTCGAGATTCATCACATGAAGCCGGGTGACTGGGGTACGGGGCCAGGTGGCGTGCAGTCTCGGCTCATGACGGACATTGACCGGATCGATCACTCGGTCCTGTACACCACGGACATGGACACCACCGCCACCACCTACGAGGCATTGGGCTTCACCCTGAGCCCGCTGTCGATGCACATGGGTTCCCATCGTCCCGGCGGCGAGCGCGAGCCCATGGGCGCCGGTAACCGGTGCGCCCTGTTCGGCGGCAACTACCTGGAACTACTCGGCCTGTTCGGCGACGGAAGCGTCGATCCGTGGAACATCCGCTCGCTGATCGCTCAGTACGAGGGCCTGCACGGCAACTCGTTCGGCTGCGCCGACGCGGCCGTGACCGAAGAGCGGCTGCGCGCGGCCGGGCTGTCCTCCTCGGGCGTCCTGCCCCTGCAGCGCGAGGTAGAGACCCCGGACGGCACCGCGACGGCACGGTTCCAGGCTATCCACCTGGAGAGGGCGCTCACGCCCGAGGGGCTGGTCCACGCCGCCTGCCATCTGACGCCCGAACTCATCCACCAGCCCCGCTACCTGCGCCACCCCAACGGAGCCACCCATCTGGAGAGCGTCCTGCTGGTGGTGAACGACAGTGGCCTGGCCGCCACCGTGCAACGGTATGCCCGCATCCTGGATGTGATGCCGGTCGCCGACGGGCCGCGCCAGGTACTGCGGCTCGCGCTTGGGCAGATGGAGATCGTCCCGGTCTCCGGCTTCGCCGAGGTGCTGCCCGGCGAGGACGTTCCGGCCCTGCCGTACATGGCCGGACAGACGGTGGCGGTCGCCGATCTCGCCGCCGCCCGCACAC
Organism: Nonomuraea sp. NPDC049158; assembly: GCF_040648335.1. NCBI lineage: Bacteria > Bacillati > Actinomycetota > Actinomycetes > Streptosporangiales > Streptosporangiaceae > Nonomuraea > Nonomuraea sp. NPDC049158. Next base: position 3,346 of record NZ_JBEZDM010000075.1, on the reverse strand, counting down.
TGGTGGAGGGCAACGGCTTCGCCACGCGGGACCTGCCGGGCGGCGGGTTCTTCGTCGGCGCGGCCCAAGCACGCGGCGCCGCGCTCGCCTTCCGCGAGGTGCGGTCATGAGCCTCACCGCCACGCTCGCCTTCCGTGAGGTGCGGTCATGAGCCTCACCGGCGCGTTCGCCGGCATCCGGTACGGCAGGGCCGATCGGCTGTCGGCGCCGCGGGTCGTACCGGACCTTGATGGCATGCCTGGAGCGCCGCTGCCGGGGCGGGCCGCGCCGCAGCCGGCCTCCCGCCTCGCGCACGTCATGGGCCCCGGCAGCGGGCTCGAGCAGGACGAGGACTGCCTGTCGTTGGACGTCTGGGCTCCGGGCGGCAGCGGGCTTCCCGTCCTGGTGTGGCTGCATGGCGGCGGGTTCACCAGCGGCTCGGGCGGCGAGGCGTGGTACGACGGTGCGCTGCTGGCCCGGCGCGGCGAGATGGTGGTGATCACGGTCACCTATCGGCTGGGCGCTCTGGGATACCTGTACCGGCCCGGCGGTCAGGCCAACCTCGGCCTGCTCGACCAGATGCTGGCGCTGCGGTGGGTGCGGCGGAACGTCGCTCGCTTCGGCGGAGATCCGGACCGCGTGACGCTGGCCGGCCAGTCCGCCGGTGCGATGTCGGCGCTGGCCATGCTGCGCCATCCGGACTGCGGCGAGCTGTTTCAGCGGGTCATCCTGCAGAGTCTGCCCGCGGGTGTACGCCCCTACGACCTCGACCAGGCCACGTCCATCGCCGAACTCTTCCTCGAGGTGCTGGGCGCCGATGTCATGACGGCGCCGACCGCGTCGGTTCTGGCCGCCCAGAGCGAGGTCGCCCGGCGCACCGCCAGGCCAGGCGAGGTCACTCCGCCCTTCCAACTGGTCGAGGACCCGGTGCTGACCGATGCTCCTCGGGACATCCCCACGCTGATCGGAACCACCCGGGATGAGGCCAGGGCGTTCTTCCCCGGCCCGGCGGAGGAGGAGACCGATCGGCTGTTCCGCCACGGCAGCCTGGAACTGGCGGCGGCCATGACCACCGCCCACGCCTACCAGTTCGACTGGTCTCCCGCCGGTAGCGCGCTCGGGGCCTGCCACTGCGTCGAGTTGCCGTTCGTGTTCGGCGGCCTGCGGGCGTGGCGAGACGCGCCGATGCTGGCCGGGGCCGACCCGGCCGATCTGGAACGCCTGGTCGAGCAGGTCCAGCGGCCCTGGATCGCCTTCATCCACGGCGAGTCACCCGGCTGGCGTCGCTACGACCAGGGCTCGTTCGTGCATCACTTCGCATAGTCGCACCGACCCGTTTGCTGCTGCGGATGATCGGCGCGCTCTCCAACTGCCGGACACCCGGCAGGGCGCCGATCCCGGTCTCCAGGTACTCGTAGAGAGCGGGCACATCCCGGCAGGCCGCGAATACCAGCAGGTTCGTCGTGCCGGTGGTCGCCGCCACGAAGGCGACCTCGGGGTGCCCGGCCACCGCCTCGGCCGTCTGCCGGAGCGCGGATGGCTCAACGGTCAGCCACAACATCGCGATCGTGTCGTATCCCAGAAGCAACGGGTCGATGTCCACGTCGAAGAAGACCGCCCCGGCCCGGCGCAGGTACTCCAGCCTGCGCCGGGCCGTCATCTCCGAGGCCCCGATCGCCTTGGCCAGCTCGGCGTATCCCGCCCGCCCGTCCTGGGCGAGCACCGCAAGCAGGTGCTCGTCCTCCTCGCCCGACACGACGGCCTTCCCGGACAGGTCGCCTGGTCCGGGCACCAGCGCCGCGATCTGCCCGGAGGTGAGCGCGTCGGCCCGTCCGTGCCACCCGGTAGGACCCCCGGCGAACACCCGCAACACGCAATGAGCACTGACCCCGGTGACCTGCGGCGTACGGGGCAGCTGTCCGAGGAGCAGAGCGTCTCGTCGCCGCCGATCCCGCGCCTGGACGACACAGACGATCTGCGTGCCGCCCGAGGTCAGGCTCACCCATGAGGTGTCGTCCCTGCGCGCCAGCGCATCGGCGATCGCCGTGGCCGCCTCCGGCAGGGCCTGGATACGTAATACCCACTCCACCCAGCCCAGCCGCTGCGCCACCGGCTGCCCCACCACCCGCAACGCACCGGCCGAACGAAGCCGCCGATAACGTCGGGCCACCGTCTGATCCGACACCTCCAGCACGGCCGCGATCTGCCTGAACGCCGCACGTCCATCGACGTGCAGCGCGTGAACGATCGCTCGATCAAGCTCATCCAGGACGACTGGTTCCACCCAGACAGGCTAAATGTCCAGGCGATGCCGCCGCGGCCGCCTCAAGAGGCAGCCGCCAGAGCCGCGCGTGGTTCACGGTACGGCGTATTGGTCGTGCGCGGCATAAAGCTCGGTCCATTCCTCGTCGGTGAGCTGCCGGCCGGCCGCGACGATTTCGGCGAGCTCCTGGAAGTACGCCTCCCGGGGCGCCCCCGGCGTGAACAGCACCAGCATGGACGCGGGCGCATCGGAATTGTTACTGAAGCCGTGGACTCCGCCTGGCGGCACGTACAGGAAATCGCCCGGTGTCGCGTCCAGCCATCGCTCGCCGTCGTACAGCGAGACAGTCCCCTCCAGGACGAAGAACGACTCGGAAAAGGTCCGGTGAAAGTGGGCGCCGGGACCGTTCGGGATCGCGGCCATGTCCCAGCGGTAGAGACCGAATTGGCCATCGGTGCTCGCGCCGGTCGCCAGATAACCGACCCGGGACTTGACTCCGATCGTCAGGTCCGGCGGTGCGTCGGCCGACCGGTAGGTCGCGCTGGCGATCCCGTGTTCCGTCAAGTATCGGGGCGGCGGATAGGACATCGTTACTCGCTCCTAGCGGTGGATCATTCCGGGCGGCCCGACCCTACGGGATGAGGCGGCCCGTCGGGAGAGCCGATTCCGGCCTGTTCGATTGAGCCAACATCCGGCGAGCGAGGTGTCCAGGCGCGTCACCTCACATCGCGCGGGGCTACGTCGTCCTACCGGTGAACCGAACGCGAAGGAGCCGACCGACCATGGAACCCGTCAAGGTCGCGATCATTTACTGCCGACGTCACCGAGGCCGGCCACGACGATCTGGAGTGGGCCGACGCGGTGCTGTTCGGCACCCCCAGCCGCTTCGGCAGTCGGGCAATCCCTACGGCACCTCCCACGTGGCCGGCGACGGCCCGCCCGGCGAGGTGATCCTGCAGGCGGCCCGCCACCAGGCCCGCCGCGTCGTCGACACCGCGGCCTCGCTCAAGGCGGTTCTTCGATTTTGAGGGGGATGGTCGTACCCTCATGCCGCTGGGTTGATCGTTTGATGTGTGCAGGCCAACCGTACGCGTCGGCGTTGGT
>NZ_JBEZDM010000074.1:0-15863 GCF_040648335.1 Nonomuraea sp. NPDC049158 | reverse complement strand
CCGATCTGACGCGCTTGCCGGCCTCGGCGCGGGCCGCGGGCGGCAGCGCGCCGATCTCGCGGTTGGCCAGCGCGATGGGCGAGCGGTCGCCCGCGTGGGCCAGCCGCGCCTGCTTGAGTGCGTCGAGGTCGCCGGCCGTCTTGATCGCCGCCAGGGCGTCGGCCTCCATGCGGGACAGCTCGTCGGCATGCAACGGTGTCACCTCGACGGGGTCGTAGTCAGACAAGAGTGAGCTCCGTATCCAGGGCTTGAGCGTGACAGAGTCTAGTGGGATCCGCCCACCGGGCCCGACTCCCGCCGCGTCCCGCGATCGGGCCGCGCGGCCTGCACTGTGGCGAACTACACCGTGGCGAAGTCGGGTGTGCCGGTGGGCACGGTAAATCGGAACTCCGCCCCACCCTCGGGCGCGCGCTGCACGGTGATCGTGCCGCCGTGCGCCTCGACCAGGCCCTTCACGATGAACAGGCCGAGCCCGGTGCCGCCACGCCGGCGGCTGTTGCCCCGCCAGAACTGCCGGAAGACGCGCGGAGCCAGCTCGGGCGCGATGCCCTCGCCCTCGTCGCGCACCGACACGGCAACTCCCCATCCGACGGACTCGATGTCTATGGTGACGGTGCCGCGTCCGTGGCGCACCGCGTTTTCCATCAGGTTACCGAGGATCTGGTCGACCTTGTCCTGGTCCAGCCACATTTCGGGGAGATGGTCGCCGGTCACGAGACGGAAGCGGTCCTCGGCCTCCCCCGCCGCGACGCGTCCCGCGATGATGCGCCGCGCCCTGGCGGGCACATCGACGACCTGGCGGTGCAGCTCCAGCCGGCCCGACTCGATGCGGGAGACGTCGAGCAGCTCGGTGATCAGCCTGGTCACGCGGTCGGCGTCGTTGTTGACGGTCTCGAGCATGACGCGCTTCTGCTCGTCGGTGAAGCGGGTCCACTTGGCCAGCAGGGTCGCGGTGAAGCCCTTGACGCTGGTCAGCGGCGAGCGCAGCTCGTGGGCGACCGTGGACACCAGGTCGGCGCGGCTGCGCTCCAGCCGGGCACGGGCGCCGCCGTCACGCAGGGTGATCGTCACCCGGTCGACGTCGCCGCACCGCTCGGGCTCTCGGGACAGCCTGGCCGCGACATAGAGCTCCTGCCCGCCGGGCAGGTGCAGGGGGCGCTCGGGCACCCGGCTGCGGGTGCGCAGGCCGCCCTCGGGATCGAGGGCCTTCCACCACTCGCGGCCGTCATGATCGCGGAAGGGGAAGACCTCGTTCATGTCCCTGCCGACCGCCCGCTCGACGGTGACACCGGTGAGCCGCGCGGCGGCCCGGTTGACGGCCAGCACACAACCGAATCTGTCGGTCACGATGAGGCCGTCCGGAAGGTCGTCGATGGCTATCGTGCACGCGGAGGCGACCACTCGACCATCGGTGTCTGCGCCGTGCACGAACTCGCCTCCTCCGCCTACAAGGCCGACAATAGCGGGTTTCCAGCCGCCTAGGGCACTCGCTGAGCCCTGGCGGAGGAGTAAAGGCATACCGCGGCCGCGGTGGCCAGGTTGAGGCTTTCGGCCTGTCCGTAGATGGGCACTCTGACCACATCGTCGGCTTCGGCGAGAACCTCCTCAGGCAGACCCCATGCCTCGTTTCCGAAGATCCACGCGGTGGGGCCCGACAGGTCGACGTCGTCGAGCGTGTGCTTGCCCGCGCCATCGGCCGCCAGCACACGCAGTCCACGCTCTCTGAGTTGACGCACAGCCACGGCCACCGGTGTACCGATGGTGACGGGCAGGTGGAACAGGCTGCCCGCGCTGGCGCGTACACACTTGCCGTTGTAGGGGTCGACGGAGGCGTCGGTGAAGATCACGGAGTCGGCGCCCGCGGCGTCGGCGGCGCGCATGACGGTGCCCGCGTTACCGGGGTCGCGCACGTGCGCGAGGACCGCGACCAGGCGCGGGTCGCCGGACAGGGCGTCGTCGAGCGGCACGTGCACCAGCCGGCAGACGGCCAGCAGGCCCTGCGGGGTCACGGTCTGGGAGAGCTCGGCCATGACCTCGCCGCTGGCCCGGTGGAGCGGGATGCCCTTGAGCGTCGCGTCGGTGATCAGCTCGGGGTGGCGGAGCTCGGCTTCGGCGGTGGCGAACAGCTCCAGCGTCACCCCCTCGAGCTTGAGCGCCTCGCGTACGGCCTGGGGCCCTTCGGCCAGGAACTTGCGGTCCTGCTCCCTGAAGGCGCGCTTGGCGAGCCGTCTGGCGGCCTTCACGCGCGGCGACTTCACGTTGGTCAGCTCGGATCCGGCCATGCTCTCCCCTGATGATCTGTACGGCCGGTCGCACCGGCCGCGTGCCCGGTCGTGGCGCCCGCGCGTACAGCAGTCGTGGCGCCTGTACACACAGCAAAGGGCCCACCATCAGGTGGGCCCTCGGCTAGAGCCTCGCCGGGCTCCTCTGTCAAGCGCCTCAGCTCGCGGCCGGGGCGTTCACGTTCGCCGGCAGCGCCTTCTTGGCGGCCTCGACGAGCGTGGCGAAGGTCTGGCTGTCGTTCACCGCGAGATCGGCGAGGATCTTACGGTCGACCTCGATGTTGGCCAGCCGCAGACCCTGGATCAGGCGGTTGTACGTCATGCCGTTCTGACGGGCAGCGGCGTTGATCCGCTGGATCCACAGACGGCGGAACGCACCCTTACGGTCCTTACGGTCCCGATAGGCGTACGTCATCGAGTGGAGCATCTGCTCCTTGGCCTTGCGGTACAGACGTGACCGCTGGCCACGGTAACCGGAAGCCCGCTCGAGGACGACCTTGCGCTTCTTCTTGGCGTTGAGCGCCCGCTTCACGCGTGCCATGTTCTATCTCCCCGGGGGTCGCGCTACTTGGCGAGCAGCTTCTTGATTTTCTTGGAGTCAGCGTCGGACAGGACGACTTCGTTCTTGAGACGGCGCGTCAGCGTGGACGACTTCCACTCGTTGTAGTGCGCGCGATTGGCCCGGCGGCGCACGACCTTGCCGGTGCCGGTGAGCCGGAACCGCTTCTTCGCACCGCTGTGCGTCTTCATCTTCGGCATTCGCCGTCTCTCCTCAATTCGTCCGTGCCGGTGGCCGGGCCGGTGCTGGCCGACCCGGTCGCGGCGTCTTCGTCTGGCGGGGTGGCTGTCGGGGTGTGCTGTTAAGGCTAACCCCAACCGCGGGTCACGCTTCCTGTATGGGAGCTTCCTGCTCGGAAGTCTCCAGCTCGGAAGGCTCCTCGCCGCCACGCTGTGCCTTGGCTGCGGCCTTTTCGGCCTTCGCCTCAGCCTTCTTCTTGTGCGGACCGATCACCATGATCATGTTACGACCGTCCTGCTTCGCGTGGGACTCGACGAATCCCAGCTCCTGGACGTCGTCCGCGAGCCGCTGCAGCAGCCGGAAGCCGAGCTCCGGCCGGGACTGCTCGCGACCACGGAACATGATCGTGACTTTGACCTTGTCCCCCGCCTTGAGGAACCGCACCACGTGACCCTTCTTGGTCTCGTAGTCGTGCGGGTCGATCTTCGGCCGGAGCTTGATCTCCTTGATGATCGTGTGCGCCTGATTCTTGCGCGCTTCGCGCGCCTTCATCGCGGACTCGTACTTGAATTTGCCGTAGTCCATGAGCTTGCACACGGGCGGTCGAGCCGTGGCCGCGACCTCGACGAGGTCGAGGTCGGCCTCCTGAGCGAGCTTGAGGGCATCGTGAATGGAGACGATGCCCACCTGCTCGCCGTTCGGGCCCACGAGGCGAACCTCGGGAACTCGGATACGCTCGTTGATGCGGGGCTCAGTGCTGATGGGGCCTCCTAGGTTTGCGTTCCCGTACGTGCTCGGTGCCGAGGAACTCCGCGCGAAACGCGAAAAGCCCCGCACGTCGCGCATGCGGGGCCACTGAGCTCTTTGGCATCGTGGCCGTAAGCTCCCCGGAGTAAGTCCGGCGTGATCCTGGACCCGGCCGCCTCTCGGCGACTCAGGTGGGAGGGAGACCTCCGCTTGCGCGTCCAGCAAGGCATGCCGGACCGATCAGTGAGCTACGTTACCACAACCACGAGACTTCTTCGAATCATCCCCGCTGGCCAGGGGTCTGAGCGGTAAATTTCCGTCCAGAAAACGAGCCAGAACGAGGGTATGTGGAACAGCTCGAAGAAACCAAAGGGCAGCTCGAGGGGGCCAAACAGCGCTTCAGTGAGCTCGTCCGCCGGGCCCGTGACGAGGGACCGCAGATCATCACCCGGCACAGGCAGGATGTGGCGGTGATCATGGACGTGGAGGAATACCGCCGGCTCAAGGGCGAGTCATGGTGTGACGAGCTGCTGCGCCGCCGCGACCCACTGACGTCGTGGGCCCCGACGTCCAGCTGATCAGCCCGTTCGACTGGCCGACCGTCTGAGGATCTCCGCCTCGCCGGCCGCGCGCATGGCCTCCACCGGCACATCCGTCCGGCCCGTCATCAGCTCCACCTGCCGCACCGCCTGATGCAGCAGCATCCCGAACCCGCCGACCACGGTGCCGCCCCCAGCCTGGACGGCCGCCGCCGCGCTGGTCGGCCAGGGCGAATAGACCACGTCGAACAGCGCGGGAACCCGCGCCAGCCGCGCCGCGAAGGCGTCGGCCACCCCGCTCGGCAGCGTGGACACCACCAGATCCACCCGCGTCGAGACGTCGAGCTTGTCGAACGTCTCGATCGCCAGCGCCATCCCGAGCCGCTCGGCCACCCCGGCGGTGTCCCCCGCCCTGGCGGGATCGCGTACCAGCAGGGTCGCGGAATGCAGCCCCAGGTTACGCAGCGCCGCCAGCGTCGAAGCGGCGGTGGCGCCCCCGCCCAGCACGGTCGCCGACCTCGGCGCAGGCACCCCCGCCTCGGCCAGCGCCCGCTCGATGCCGTAGACGTCGGTGTTGTCCCCATGGCTCGCGCCGTCGCGGAACACCACGGTGTTGGCCCCGCCGACCTCGACGGCCAGCTCGGAGACCGTGTCGAGCAGCGGCAGCACGACCCGCTTGAGCGGCATGGTCAGCGACAACCCCGCCCAGGCCCCCTCGTCCCCCGGCATCTCACCGCGGCGCGGCCTGAGCTCCCGCAGCAGCCCGGGCAGCCGGGCCTCGTCACACTCGCGGACCTCGTAGCTCCACCCGTCGAGCCCCATCGCCTGATAGGCCGCCCGATGCAGGTAGGGCGACAGCGAATGCGCGATCGGCGACCCCAGCACCCCTGCCCGCACGCGGTTCTCCTCTCCATGCCTTACTGCCTGCTGTTTTCGCACGGTGCGTCTTCTGCGCAGCCGCTTTCGTACGGCATGCCCGTGGGTACGGCACGTCGTTCGCACAGCATGCCGTACGTGCAGCCGCCTTTGTACGGCACGCCCGGCCGTACGGGCGCGACGTACGGCATCTCGCCTGTACGGCATGCCCAGCCAACCCCAGTCGCCGTACAGGGCTCAGGGCCTCCAGGGAGACGGCCGCAGAGCCCGCACATGGCCGGGCACCGTTACGAGACGGTGAGACCGGTGGCGTGGCCGGCTACCGCCGCTCACCCGGCGGCGTCAGCCACCGTTCTTGCGGTATTCGTTGAGCAATACCTGGAATTGCGCGTCCGTGACGGCGAACTGGGTGACGTTGCTCTTGGGGTCGGTGGCGACGAAGTAGAGCCAGGGGCCCTTGGCCGGGTTGAGAGCCGCCTCGATCGCGGCGTCGCCCGGGTTGGAGATGGGGCCGGGCGGAAGGCCCAAGTACTTGTACGTGTTGTACTTGGAGGTGCTCTGCAGCTGCGCGTGCGTCGCGGACGTGCCCTTCTTGTTCGTCGCGTACATCACCGTGCTGTCCATCTTCAGCTGCATCTCCGGCTGGTGGTCGAGCCGGTTGTAGATGACGCGGGCGATCTTCGGCATGTCCTCGTGCCGGCCGGCCTCGGCCTGGATGATGCTGGCGATCGTGATGATCTCGGCGGGCGTGCGCCGCAGAGCCTTGGCGCCGCCCACGAGGTCGGCCTTCTCCGCCGCCTGGTTGAACCGTTCGACCATCTGCGACAGCATCTCGGTCGGCGTGGACTTCGGCTGGAACTCGTACGTGGCGGGGAAGGCGTAGCCCTCCAGTCTGCCCTTGGCGTAGGACGGCAGCTCCATGTCGCTGGTGTCCTTGGCGGCGGCGATGAACTCCTTCTGCGGCTTGCCGGTCTTGTCGGCGAGCCGGGCGAGGACATCGGAAAGGCGCAGCCCCTCCTCGAACGGGATCCTGACGATCAGCTTGTTGGTCGAGCCGAGCATCGTCACCGCGTTGGCGGCGGACATCCCCTTGCGCAGGGTGTATTGGCCCGGCTGGAGCGCGCCGCTCTTGTTGGCGTTGGCGATCGCGTTGGTGAACGCCCTGGCGCTGGCGACGACCCCCTGCCGCTCCAGCTCCACCGCCACGTCGGAGGCGGTCTGGCCGTCCTTGATCTCGATGGTCACGTCGCCTTTGCCCTGGCCGGTGAAGTCGTCGGGCACCAGAGCGCCGCTGATCCACTGATAGCCGAAGTAGCCGCCGCCGCCGAGGATGCCCGCCAGGACGATGAAGGCCAGCAGCGGTGCGATGAAGCCGCCTCGGTTACGGCGCCTGCGACGCCTGCGGCTGCCGCCTTTGCCGTTAGCTCGGCCGCGGCGCCGGGAGGAGCCTTCGTCGTCCTCGGCGCCGAGCAGGAAATCCATGTCGAGATCGTTCATAGGTGCGCAGGCCAATCTCCCGGTACGTACGGCCCGGCGTCAAGCGGTACTGCCGAACCGTTGGGGGTCACCGAGCGGGGGGTTCGCCGGCCGTGCACCCACGACCGGCGAATATCACTCTGGGTAGCCATGCTAGAGGACAAGGAGAGCGCGCGGGCCCCCTCCCGGGGGCTCCGCTCGGGGATTTCGAAGATCCCTCGCGGGAAATGGGGGGTCCCGGCAAGCATCATTTCGTCCCGAGGTTTCGATGCAACTCTTCCCGGTATCTCACGAACTCGCTCTCTTTGTCGGTGAATTTGGTGATTCTATGCGCCGGATCCGTCGTCACAAACCAGCGCCAATCACCGCTCGCCGGATGCAGGGCCGCTATCAGCGCCTTCTCTCCGGGATTGGCGATGGGCCCTGGCGGCAGTCCGGTGTGCCGGTAGGTGTTGTACGGCGATTGGACCTTGGTGTCGCTCTCGGTGACCTTCAAGGTCCGCTTTCCCAGGGCGTACAGGACGGTGCTGTCGATCTGGAGCCGCATATCTCGCTTGAGCCTGTTGTAGATCACTCGGGCGATCTTGGGATAGTCCTCGTCCCTGCCGCCCTCGGCCTGGACCATGCTGGCCACCGTGACGGCCTCCAGCGGGGTCAGATGCACGTGCGGGGCCTTCTTCACCAGCTCCACCTGCTTGGCCGCCGCGCCGAACCGCTCCACCATCGCGGTCAGCAGATCGACGGCCTTGTCCCCGGGCTCGACCTCATACGTGGCCGGGAACAGGAACCCTTCGAGGCCCTTGGCGTACTTGGGCAGCCCTACCAGAGCCGCGTCGACCGCCCGCAACTCCTTGAGAGCCAGCCCGGACTGCGCGGCCAGCCGGACGAGCGTCTCGGACGCCCGCATGCCCTCGGGGACGGTGACCCGCCTGACCATCCTGGAGGCGGGCGCGAGCAACAGGTCGAGCGCGGCGCCCGCGGCCATGCCCTTGCGCAGCCGGTAGTGCCCCGGCCGCAGGCTTCCCGCCACGGCGCGGTCCTCGGCGGCGTTCACGAACGACCGCGCGCTGGCCACCACCCCGGCCTCGGCCAGCACCGCGCCGACGTCGCCCGCGCTGGCACCGGCCGGGATCCGCACGGTCACGGGCCCGCCGCCGGTCCCCTCGAAGTCTTCGGGGGTCAGGTACGGCTTGAGCACCACGTACAGCCCTACGCCGAGCGCGGCGATCGACGCGGAGACCACCACGCCCAGCAGCGCCGCCGTACGCACGGCCGTCCGCTTCTCCCGCCGCCGAACCTCACGAACGCTTCCGCCCCCGCCACCGATCCCGGCGCTGCCTTCAGCTTGGGCTCTGGCCTCGGCTCCAGCTCCGGCTCTGGCCTCGGACGCGCCACCGGCACCACCGCCGCCAGCGCCAGCGCCAGCGCCAGCGACCCGGGTCTCCCCGGATGCGAGGCCACCGACGCCCAGCGATTCGCCTGGGTCTGTACCGGAGACACCGCCCTCGGAGGTACGGCTGTCAGAAGGCGCGCCGCTGTGGGACGTGCCACCACCAGCAAGCCGCCCGCCGTCGGCAGGCGTGCCACCGCCGGACAGAACACCGCCGGAATGCCCGTCGTCGTCGGGCGAGACGGCGCCGAACGGCGCACCACCCTCAGAAGACGCACCGCTGAGCAGCCTCCCACCGTCCGGCGAAGCACCATCGGGCCGAGCACCACCGTCGGATGGCGCACCACCGTCAGATGGCGCGCCGCCGGGAAGCCTCCCGCTGTCCGCCGGGGCGATCGCGCCGAGGTCGTCCGCACGACACTCTCGTCCATCCGCTGCGGACTCCCCCGTCACCGACACGTCCAGAGCCTCTGGCACATCCGGCCGCAAGGGACCGGGACCATCAGAGCCCGAGGACACCTCGGAGTCTGAGGACGTCGCGGCGTCCGGAGGCACCTCGGCGTCCGAAGGCGGCGCGGTGCCCGAAGAGGTCGCGGAGTCCGAAGGCGTCGCGGAGTCCGAGGACGGGATGAAGGGTTCCGGGACGAACGGGATCAGGTCGTCATCCTCATCCGGTGGCCCGCTCATGCCGCCACCCCCGCCCGACCCTCGCCGCCCCCGGTCAGACCCCCGGTCATGAGGCGGGTCCGCCGTCCACCCCGGAGGGCGGATCGACGGGCCTGCCGGGTGGTCTGTCCGTGGCTCTCTCGACGTCGAGCGCGTCCTGCAGCAGTACGACCGCCGCCGCCTGGTCGACGACCGCGCGCTGCTTCTTGGCCCGCACGCCGCTGGCCCGGAGTCCCTGCTGCGCCGCGACCGTGGTCAGCCGTTCGTCGAAGAGGCGGACGGGTATGGGCGCCAGCCGTCGGGCCAGCGCTGTGGCGAAGTCGCGGGCCAGCGCGGCGGCCTGCCCTTCGCGGCCCGACAGCGAGGTGGGCAGCCCGACCACGACCTCGATCGCCGAGTGTTCGTCGGCGATCGCGGCGATGCGGTCGAGGTCGCCCTGGCCTCGCCTGACGGTCTCCACCGGAGTGGCCAGCAGGCCCGAGGGGTCGCTGCGGGCCACGCCGATGCGTACGGACCCGACGTCCACGCCGATCCGTGAACCGAACCGCATGTCAGCCGAGCTGCTCCGCGATGGCCTGCTCGACCAGTCGCAGCGCGTCGCCGACCGCCTCCGGTCGTGTGCCGCCGCCTTGCGCGACATCGTCCTTGCCGCCACCGCCACCCCCAAGCGCCTTGGCGGCGACGCCGACCAGTCGCCCGGCCTTGAGCTGACGCTCACGTCCCGCCTCGTTGACCGCGGCAACGACCACGGGCCGGTCGGAGGGGACACCCGCGATCACGATGACCGCCGGTCGGTCGGCCGGGAATCTGCCACGCACATCAAGCGCGAGCTTACGCAGGTCGTCGGCCCCGGTGCCGTCAGGCGCGCGGTGCGTCACCACGAAGACTCCGTCCAGGTCACGGGCCTGCGCCGCCAGCTCGCCCGCCACCTGGAGCACCTGCGCGGACCGGAGCCGCTCCAGCTCCTTCTCGGCGGTGCGCAGGCGGGTGACGATGCCCTCGACGCGCTCGGGCAGCTCCTCGCGGCGCGCCTTGAGCTGCTCGGTGAGCTGGGCGACCAGCACGCTCTCGCGCGCCAGGAAGCGGAAGGCGTCGATGCCGACGAGCGCCTCGACGCGGCGCACACCGGCGCCGACCGACTGCTCGCCGAGCACCTTGACCAGGCCGAGCTGGCCGGAGCTGTGTACGTGGGTGCCGCCGCAGAGCTCGCGCGAGTAGTCGCCGATCTCCACGACGCGGACCTCGTCGCCGTACTTCTCGCCGAACATCGCCAGCGCGCCCATCGCCCTGGCCTCCGTCTGGGAGGTGTAGAAGGCGTTGACCTTGAGGTCGTTGACGAGGACCGCGTTGACCTCGTCCTCGACGTCGCGCAGCACGCTCGGCGGCACCGCGCCCGCCGCGGTGAAGTCGAAGCGGAAGCGGCCGGGCGAGTTTTCGGAGCCGGCCTGCGCCGCCGTCTCGCCGAGCGCGTTCTTGAAGCCGCGGTGGACGAGGTGGGTGGCGCTGTGGCTGCGCGAGATCGCGCGGCGTCGCTCGATGTCGATCTCCGCCTGGGCCTCGTCGCCGACCTTGAGCTCGCCCTTGCGGATCCGGCCGCGGTGCACGACGAGGCCCGCGAGCGGCGTCTGCACGTCGCGGATCTCCACCTCGGCGCCGCCGGTGCGGATCACGCCCTGGTCGGCGAGCTGGCCGCCGCCCTCGGCGTAGAAGGGAGTGCGGGAGAGCACGACCTCCACGTCGGTGCCCGCGCCCGCCGCGGGGACCGCGCCGCCGTCGACCAGGATGCCGACGATGCTCGTGTCGGCCTCGGTCTGGTCGTAGCCGAGGAACTCGACCCGGCCCGCCTTCTCCAGCAGCTGCCCGAAGACGGAGATGTCGGCGTTGCCGGTCTTCTTCGCCGCCGCGTCGGCCTTGGCGCGGTCGCGCTGCTCCTTCATCAGGCGGCGGAAGCCCTCTTCGTCGACCTGGAGTCCGTGCTCGGACGCCATTTCGAGTGTGAGGTCGATCGGGAAGCCGTAGGTGTCGTGCAGCTGGAACGCCTGCTCGCCGGAGAGCGTGGAGCCGGACTTGCGCTTGGTCTCCTCCACCGTGACGTCGAACATCGCGGTGCCGGTGCGCAGCGTGCCGAGGAAGGACGCCTCCTCGGCGTCGATGACCCCGTGGATCTGCGGCGCGTCCGCCTTCAGCTGCGGGTATTGCTCACCCATGACCTCGATCGCGACGGCGGTCAGCTCGTGCATGTAGCGCTCGTCGCCGGAGCCGAGCAGGCGCAGGTTGCGGACCGAGCGGCGCAGGATGCGGCGCAGCACGTAGCCGCGGCCCTCGTTGCCGGGCATGACGCCGTCGGCGACCAGCATGGTGCCGGTGCGGACATGGTCGGCGATCACCCGCAGGCTGACGTCGGAGCGGTGGTCGCGGCCGTAACGGGTCTTGGTGAGCTCGGCCGCCTTGTCGAGGATCTTGTAGGTGGTGTCGATCTCGTAGATGTTGTCGACGCCCTGCAGGATCGCCGCCATGCGCTCCAGGCCCATGCCGGTGTCGATGTTCTTGGCGGGCAGCTCGCCGACGATGTCGAAGTCGACCTTGCTGCGGACCTCGCCCAGCTGGTCCTGCATGAAGACCAGGTTCCAGACTTCGAGGTAGCGGTTCTCGTCGGCGATGGGGCCGCCCTCGCGGCCGTATTCCGGGCCGCGGTCGTAGTAGATCTCCGAGCACGGTCCGCCGGGGCCCGGCACGCCCATGTGCCAGTAGTTGTCTTCGAGGCCGCGGCGCTGGATGCGCTCGAGGGGCACCCCGACCTTGTTGTGCCAGATGTCGAGCGCCTCGTCGTCGTCGAGGTAGACGGTCGCCCAGAGACGGTCGGGCGGGAAGCCGAAGCCGCCCTCGGATTCCGGCTTGGTCAGCAGCTCCCAGGCGAACGGGATCACTTCGGCCTTGAAGTAGTCGCCGATGGAGAAGTTGCCCAGCATCTGGAAGAACGTCGCGTGCCGGGTGGTCTTGCCGACCTCGTCGATGTCGGGGGTGCGCACGACCTTCTGCGCGGTGGCCAGCCGGTCCGCCGGAGGCTTGCGCTGCCCCAGGAAGTACGGCTTGAAAGGCACCATACCCGCGTTGACCAGGAGAAGCGTCGGGTCCTCAGCGATCAGGCTGGCCGAGGGCACTACCTTGTGCCCACGCTCCTCGAAGAAGCGCAGGAAGCGGCGCGCGATCTCTGCCGACTCCATGGTGGCCATCCTTTGCGTTAGTCGTTGCTTTCAGGGTTGTCGAGACCGAAACGGGCCCGCAACTCGATTTCGCGCTCCGCGGCCTCGCCGAGCGCGTCAGAAGTAAAGTCTCTCACCCGTCGGAGCATGCTCGCGGCGCCGCCGACCGTACGGCGGGCCACGTGGTTGGGGTGGAGTGCCTGCAGCCTGCGCATCACCCAGAGGGTCAGCAGCGCGCCGAGCGACAGGTAGAACAGCCGTCTGATCATCGCCGTCGGCCCGCCTTGCGCGGCCTGCGGACCTCGATGGCCCTGCGCACACCGTAGCCGATGGAGGAGACCTTGATCAGCGGCCCGGTGAAGACGGTCTGGGTGACGGCGCTGAGCTTGGCGGCGTGGGAGCTCACCTGCTTGACGTCCTTGGCGATGGCCTCGACGGCCACCAGCTGCCGGTTGGTCTCGTTGACCGTCAGGCTCATGTCGTCGAGCAGCGGCGCCATGCGGGCGCTCAGGTCGGCCACCGCCCTGCCGGTCTCGGTGATCAGCCGGGTGAGCTTGACCAGCACCATGACGAGCACGCAGACCAAGACGATCCAGCCGGTGGCGGCGATCAGCCCGGCGACCTCTCCAGCGGTAAGCATCCGCTCATCTCCCTCGTACGCTGGGCCGGAACGGCAAGAACCCTATCGCGTTCGACGGCCCAGATTACTGGCGACGCCCGGCTCCATCAGGCCGCCACGTCGATGGCCCACGTTTCCCCGGCCGAACGGGCCGGCCCGCGAGCGGCACCGACCCCGGGCCCGACCAGCCGAACCCGGCCCGTCCCGTACGGCCACGAGACCGTCAAGAACCCGCCAGGACCACCAAGAGCGCGTCTTAGGGGGCCGAAGAGCCCGTCCAAGAACCCGCCAAGAGGCCATGAAAGGGCCGCCAAGAGCCCGTGGAACGGCCGCCAACAGGCCGCGAAAGGGCCGTCAAGAGCCCCGCAGGAAGTCACGTATCCGAGCCCACCGCTCGGCCAGCACACCCTCACCACCATGCTTGGTGGGCTCGTAGTAGCGCCTGTCGCGCACCTGCTCGGGCGCGTAGTCCTGGCGGACCAGCCCGTGGTCGAAGTCGTGCGGGTATTTGTAGCCGTCGCCGTGGCCCAGCTTGGCGGCGCCCTGATAGTGGGCGTCGCGCAGGTGGCCGGGCACCTGGCCGATCAGGCCGCGGCGCACGTCGCCGATCGCCGCTCCGATGGCCTTGACGACGGCGTTGGACTTGGGCGCCAGCGCGCAGTGCAGGACCGCGTGGGCCAGGTTGATCTGGCCCTCCGGCAGGCCTATGAGCTGCACCGCCTGGGCCGCGGCGACCGCGGTCTGCAGGCAGGTCGGGTCGGCCAGGCCGACGTCCTCCGAGGCGAAGATGACGATGCGGCGGGCGATGAAGCGCGGGTCCTCGCCCGCCTCGATCATCCGGGCCAGGTAGTGGAGCGCGGCGTCGGCGTCGGAGCCGCGCATCGACTTGATGAAGGCGCTGATGACGTCGTAGTGCTGGTCGCCCTGCCGGTCGTAGCGGACGGCCGCCTTGTCGACGGCCTTCTCCACGACCTCGACCGTGATGTCGTCGGACAGCAGCGCGGCGGCTTCGAGGTAGGTCAGGGAGCGGCGGGCGTCGCCGCCGGCCAGGCGTACGAGATGGTCGACGGCCTCGGGGGCGACGGTGGCGCGGCCGCCGAGACCGCGTTCGTCGGCTACCGCGCGCTCCAGGACCGCGCGGACGTCGTCGTCGGTCAGGGACTCGAGCGTGAGCAGCAACGAGCGCGACAGCAGCGGGGAGATGACCGAGAAGAAGGGGTTTTCGGTGGTGGCGCCGATGAAGGTGACCCAGCGGTTCTCGACGGCGGGCAGCAGGGCGTCCTGCTGGGCCTTGTTGAAACGGTGGACCTCGTCGACGAAGAGCACGGTCTGCCGGCCGCTCATGCCCAGTTCGCGCTTGGCGAGGTCGATGGCGGCGCGTACGTCCTTGACCCCGGCCGAGACGGCGGAGACCTCGACGAAGCGCCGCTTGGTGACGTTGGAGACGACATAGGCCAGCGTCGTCTTGCCGGTGCCGGGCGGTCCCCAGAGGAAGAGCGACATCGGCGCCTCGCTCTCGACGAGCCTGCGCAGCGGCGTGCCCGCGCCGAGCAGGTGACGCTGGCCGATCACCTCGTCGAGCGTGCGCGGCCGCATCCGGACCGCGAGGGGCTGCGGTGTGGCCTCCTCAGCCGCCGAATCGAACAGACTCTCCACAACGCGAGTTTACGGGGTGGACCGTGTCCACCGGTCCACCATCAGGCGAGCGGGCTACGCACCCCAGACGGCTCTCGCTCCCGAGTCACCGGCGCGGAAGACGAAGTAGCCGACCACCACGGCCAGCAGCACCGTCACACCGGACAGCGCGAGGGTGACCGGGCGGCCGAACCTGTCGCCGAGCGAGCCGCGGCTCGGGCTCGTGGAGTAGACGAGCAGCAACGCGGCGACGCCCAGGCCGGCCGTGGACAGGAGCAACGGGTTGGCGAAGCTCTCATGGGTCTCGATCCGCTGGCCCAGCGTGCCGTCGACCGAGGCGAAGCGGGCCGCCTTGAGGCTCTCGCCGCTCTCCTTGGCCGCGAAGACGGCCACGGGCGCCCCCAGCGAGAGCAGGACCACCGCCCACGCCAGCAGCGGCCGCCAGCGGTGCAGGACCGTGTACGCCACGGAGGCGGCCGCGAGGAGCGGGGTCAGCACCACGGCGAAGTGGATGATCAGCGGATGGGCGGGCAAGCCGAAGATCTCGTCGAACATGTCTGCACTCCTAGTTCTCATTTCAACTACGAATGGCGACACGATATGGTTCGCGGTCCATCCCGTCACTACGAGTGGTTTCCTCCTCTTACGTCCGGCACATCGCAGGGCCGGTAGCATTCCCGGAGTTGTTTGGTCATGTACTGGCAAAAGTGGAGGACATACCGGTGAGCGGCGAGGACGACCGCCAGAGCCAGTTGGCTCGGGAACACAAGGAGCGGCAGGAACAGCGCGAAGCGGCGGACAGCGCCAAGGGGAAGCGGAACGTCTTCATCGGCGCGGGCCTGGCCGTCGTCGTGGTGGCGGGCGGCATCTTCGCCGCGACCACGCTGATCAACAAGGACGACGCGGGCAAGAAGGTCTCGGCCGAGAGCACTCCGTCGGCCTCGGCCTCTGCCCCGCCCAGCGCCGCCCCCTCGCCGACCCCGTCGCTGTCCTCGCTGCCGAAGAAGACCGGCAAGGTGTCCTGCACCTACAAGCGGGACACCTCGGACGTACCGATGAAGTACGTGGGCATGCCGGGCAGCCACCCGAACATGAAGCTGAAGACGATGACCGTCTTCACCAACCACGGCAAGATCGTCATCGACGTCGACCCGGCCGCGACCCCGTGCTCGGTCAACTCGATGGACTTCCTGGCCAAGAAGAACTTCTACAACAACACCAAGTGCCACCGCCTGGTGACGCCCGAGACGGCGGGGCTGTTCCTGCTGCAGTGCGGCGACCCCAAGGCCAAGGCCGACGGCAAG
The DNA here is from genome assembly GCF_040648335.1 of Nonomuraea sp. NPDC049158. Lineage (NCBI taxonomy): Bacteria > Bacillati > Actinomycetota > Actinomycetes > Streptosporangiales > Streptosporangiaceae > Nonomuraea > Nonomuraea sp. NPDC049158. The sequence continues at coordinate 387 of NZ_JBEZDM010000074.1, read as the reverse complement.
AACCCGACGGACGGCCAGGGCACGGCGGGCTACGTCTACCAGGACGAGGCCGTCGGCGCGATTCCGTACACCCGCGGCGTGGTGTTCCTCACCCAGCCGCAGGACGCGGCCGGGCAGAACAGCAGCCAGTTCGCCATCTCGCTGTCGGACGAGAACTCGCAGATCGAGGCCCAGTACTCGGTGCTCGGCATGGTCCGCTCGGGCCTGGAGATCATCGAGAAGGTCGCCAAGGACGGCGTCATCGTCAACAGTCAGGACATCGTCGGCGACGGCGGCTCGACCGCCCCGAAGAACCCGATCATCATCGAGAAGGTCACAGTCCGCTAGCCGGACGCGAAACAGGGCGCCCCGCCTCTCCCGAACCGGAGAGGCGGGGCGCCCAGATCG
>NZ_JBEZDM010000073.1:0-16383 GCF_040648335.1 Nonomuraea sp. NPDC049158 | reverse complement strand
TACACACGTGTGCGCCGCCCATATCGCTTTTGGTCGGCGGTACCGCCGACGAAAGGCGGGCTAGCGGCGGCGTTCCTGCCTGCCCTGGCACTCCACGCACCGCGCGGCCTCCGGACGGGCCTCCAACCGGCCCTCCGGCACGGGCTTGCCGCAGTCGACGCACCTGCCGTACGTGCCTTCGTCCACCCGCTTGAGCGCCTCGATCACGGCCCCGCGCTGCGCGGTGGCCACGGTGAGCATGGCCTGGGCGCGGTCGGCGTCGGTCAGGTCGGACCCCGCGTCGGCCGCGGAGTGATCGCGGATCGCGGCGGGGTCGCCCTGCAGCACCCCGATCGATCGGTCCAGGTCCGCGAGCATCTTCTCCAGCTGCTTACGAGCGGTCGCGTCGTCCACGGATCCGCACCTCCGGGTAAAGGGGGGCAAGCCGCAGCGGGACTCCCCGGAAGTCCTACCCGGCGCGTTGGGGGGCATGTGTGGCGGTGACTCCGGGTGAACGGATGCATCGCTTTCCCCACCGAATGCCCACTTAGCGTGGCTCTTACACCTTTAGCGGAGAGCGGTTTCCTCCGCTGGAGGCAGGGGTTTGATGAGGTCCGGGCCGTTGTTCCGAACATTGTTGACATCTGTGGACACGGGCACCGCCGTCAGCCGCCCGCTGTCGGCCGGCACCAGCAGCCCCGAAGCCTGCTCGGGGTCGGTGAGCTTGGGATCGAGCCACTCCGCCCAGCGCTCCTGCTCGATCATCATCGGCATCCTGTCATGGATGCGGCCCAGGTCGTCCTCGGCGTCGGTGGTGATGACCGTGCAGGTCACCAGCCACTTGAGTGGATCGTCGTCGTCGCGCGACTTGTCCTTCCAGAACTCGTACAGGCCCGCCATCGCCAGCACCCCGCCGTCCTCCGGGTGGATGAAGTAGGGCTGTTTCTTCTTCTTGTCACCCTCGACCGGCATCCACTCGAAATAGCCGTCGGCCGGCAGCAGGCACCTGCGCTTGGCGAACGCCTGGCGGTAGGACGGCTTCTCGGCCACCGTCTCGATCCTCGCGTTGATCATCCGCGAGCCCACCGACGGGTCCTTCGCCCAGGCCGGCACCAGTCCCCACTTGACGATCCGCAGCTGCCGCACGGCCCGCTCGGCGTCCTTCGGGACCCGGCTGAGGACGGCGTAGACGTTCTTGGTGGGCGCGACGTTGTAGTCGGGCCCGAGCTCCTCGTCGGGGTCACCGTCGAGCTCGACCTGGAACTCCTCCAGCAGCTCGTGCTTCTTGCGCGCCGACGCGTATCTCCCGCACATGTCCCCACACTGCCATGTACGGCCTGCGACCGCATGCGCGGCCGGCCGAGCCGCCGGCAGCCGTGAAGTTCACCCGCGCCAGTATTCTTTGACCATGCCCGCACCGCACTGGCCCGCACCCACCGCGACCGCTCCCGTGGCCGCCTCGATCCGCCTGCCCGGCTCCAAGTCCGTGACCAACCGCGCACTGCTCCTCGCCGCGCTGGCCGACGGCCCCGGCATGGTGCGCCAAGCGCTCCGCAGCCGCGACGCCGACCTCATGGTGGCGGCGCTGCGTGCCCTGGGCGCCACCCTGACATCGGTGCACGAGACCACGGCCGCCGTCGACTGGCAGGTGACCCCTGGCCCGATCCGTGGCGGCGCGAGCATCGACGCGGGCCTGGCGGGCACCGTCATGCGCTTCGTGCCGCCGATGGCCGCTCTGGCCGACGGCCCGGTCGCCTTCGACGGCGACCCGCACGCCCGCAAGCGCCCCATGGGCCCCATCCTCGACGCGCTGCGCGCACTCGGCGCCCGTGTCGACAACGACGCCCTGCCCTTCACCATCCACGGTCCGCTGGCGGGCGGCGAGGTCACGCTCGACGCGTCGGGCTCGTCGCAGTTCGTCTCGGGGCTGCTGCTCACGGCGGCGCGCTTCGAGAAGGGCATCACGATCCGCCATGTCGGCCCGCCCGTGCCCTCGCAGCCGCACATCGAGATGACGATCCAGATGCTCAGGGCGGCCGGGGTGACGGTCGACGACGGCGAGCGCGACATCTGGCGGGTGGAGCCGGGGCCGATCGCGGCCAGGGACGTGGCCGTCGAGCCCGACCTGTCCAACGCGGCGCCCTTCCTGGGCGCGGCTCTAGTCACGGGCGGCACGGTCACCATCCCCGACTGGCCCCGCACGACCACGCAGCCGGGCGACGCCCTGCGCTACCTGCTCACCTCGATGGGCGCCACGGTCCGGCTGTCCCCGGTGGCAGACGAGGCGACAGGCGACGCCGGCTCCCTGACCGTGACCGGCACCGGGCGGATCGAGGGCATCGACGCCGACCTGCGCGAGGTGGGCGAGCTGACGCCGACGATCGCCGCGCTGGCCACACTGGCGAGCTCGCCGTCCCGGATCCGGGGCGTGGCGCACCTGCGCGGCCACGAGACCGACCGCCTGGCCGCCCTGGTCACCGAGATCACCCGGCTGGGCGGCGACGCGGAGGAGACCGACGACGGCCTGCTCATCCGCCCCCGCCCGCTGCACGGCGGCGTCTTCCACAGCTACGACGACCACCGCATGGCCACGGCCGGAGCGGTCATCGGGCTGGCGGTCCCGGACATCAGCGTGGAGAACATCGCGACGACGGCCAAGACGCTCCCGGAGTTCGTCCAGATGTGGACGACCATGCTGGGCGAGCGATGACCATCCCACCGGCCGCTCCTCGCCCCACGGGCACCCGCCCGGCGCGGATGCTCGTGCGGGCGGCCATGCCGGTCGGCATGGTGGGATGGGCACGCGGGCACAACCGACGCGGTGGAGCGGCGCGCGCGTACGATTCCCTGGGCACCCCGCCCGGTGGGGCAACATGTGGACAGGACCGCCAGGGTGGACGGGCGGCGGATGGTGACATGGGGGTAGACCGCTGAGAAAGCGGGAGTACGACGAGGACGACGTACGGGTCAGGCCGGGCAAGGGCTCACGGCCGCGGACCCGGATCCGCCCTGCGCATGAGGACGCCGTGGAGGGGTTCGTGGTCGCCGTCGACCGGGGCCGCTACACCACACTGGTCGAGCCAGAACGAGCCAAGGGATCGGCCCAGAAGCGCAAGCAGCCGGAGCGCCGCCTGGTCACCGCCATGAAGGCGCGCGAGCTCGGCCGCAAGGGCATCGTCGTCGGCGACCGGGTGGCCCTCGTGGGCGACGTCTCGGGCCGCCCCGACGCCCTGGCCAGGGTCGTACGCGTCGAGCCGCGCACGTCGATGCTGCGCCGCTCGGCCGACGACGTCGAGGACACCGACGGCATCGAACGCCCCGTGGTGGCCAACGCCGACCAACTGGTCATCGTGACGGCGCTCGCCGACCCGCCACCCCGGCCGCGCATGATCGACCGGATCCTGGTGGCCGCCTTCGACGCCGAGATCGAGACGCTGCTCTGCCTCACCAAGTCGGACCTGGCGCCGCCCGACGAGCTGGTGGCGATGTACGAGCCGCTCGGGGTGTCGCACGTCGTCGTCCACAAGGGCGGCTCACTGGACCAGCTCCGCGACCACCTCACCGGCCGCCTCAGCGTCATGGTCGGCCACTCGGGCGTGGGCAAGTCGACCCTGGTCAACGCCCTAGTCCCGGCCGCCAACCGCGCGGTCTCCCAGGTCAACGCCGTCACCGGCCGCGGCCGCCACACCTCGACCTCAGCCGTGGCCCTGGAGCTCCCGGAGGGCGGCTGGATCATCGACACCCCCGGCGTACGCAGCTTCGGCCTGGCCCACGTCTCGGTCGAGACGGTCCTCGCCTCCTTCCCGGACCTCATCGAAGGCACGGTCACCTGCCCCAAGGGCTGCACCCACCTGGACGCCGACTGCGCGCTGGACTCCTGGGTGGCGGCCGGGCACGCCGAGCCGGCCCGCCTGGAATCCCTCCGCCGCCTCCTGTCCAGCCGGGAGGGCACTCCGGACGACGGCACCTAAGACCCCGAAAGGCGCACCCCGCAGCGGACGGGACTTACCAGAAATCCAGGGCCGCTCGACTGATGTTCGGGACGTAAGTCACGGTAGCGTGGCTCATCGTGACGGGTTATAACGATGATCTACGTCTGGCGCATGTCATGGCGGACCACGCCGATGACCTGACCATGCGAAGGTTCAAGGCGGTCGATCTCAAGGTCGAGACCAAGCCGGACCTCACGCCGGTCAGCGATGCCGATCGCGCCGTCGAGGAGGCCATTCGCGGCACCCTCCGGCGGGCCCGGCCGCGTGACGCGGTCGTGGGCGAGGAGTTCGGCAAGACGGGCTGGGGCGCCAGGTCCTGGATCATCGACCCGATCGACGGCACCAAGAACTACGTACGCGGCGTGCCCGTGTGGGCGACACTGATCTCGCTGATGGAGTACGGCGAGGTCAAGGTGGGCCTGGTGTCCGCCCCCGCCCTGGGCAAGCGCTGGTGGGCGGCCACCGAGGGCGGCGCCTGGACCGGCAAGAGCCTGACCAAGGCGACCCGGATGCGGGTCTCGTCGGTGTCCGATCTGGAGAACGCGTCCTTCTCCTACTCCAGCTTCGGCGGCTGGGAGAAGATGGGCCGCCTCGACAACTTCCTCGACCTCGGGCGGGCTTGCTGGCGCACCCGGGCCTATGGCGATTTCTGGTCGCACATGATGGTCGCGGAGGGTTCGGTGGAGGTGTCCGCCGAGCCGGAGTTGTCGCCGTGGGACATGGCGGCCCTCACCGTGATCGTCGAGGAGGCCGGCGGCAGATGGACGGACCTCGCGGGCGTCCCCGGACTGGAGGGCGGCAGCATGGTCTGCACCAACGGCCTCCTGCACGACGAGGTCCTCAGACGCCTGAACGCCTCATAGAGCCAGCACCCGCGCCACGGCAGCCAGCAAGCTGTCGCGATATGTCCCACCAAAGAGCACCACGTGGACGAGCAGCGGATGCAGTTGATGCAGCGAGACCCGCTCCCGCCACCCGTCCGCGAGCGGCGTCTCCTCCTGGTAGGCCCCCAGGATCCGATCCAGATAGGGCGCCCCGAACAACGCCAGCATCGCCAGGTCCGTCTCCCGATGCCCGCCGTGCGCCGCCGGGTCGATGAGCACCCCTTGCCCGTCCGACCAGAGCACGTTCCCGCTCCACAGGTCACCGTGGATGCGCGCCGGCGGCTCCGGCGGCCCCGCCACCTCGCCGAACCGCGACACGGCCCGCTCGATGAGCGCCACGTCCCGCGCGGGCAGCCGCGCCTGCCGTACGAAGGGCAGCACCCGGCGGGTGGCGTAGAAGGCCGGCCAGTCGCCGGCGGGTGAGTTGTCCATCGGCAGGTCGGCGATGAAGCCCGGCCAGGGCGCGCCGAAGGCGGGCGCGCCGGCGCGGTGCAGCCGCGCGAGATCGCGCCCGAACCGCTCGGCGGCCGCCGCCGTCGGCGCGGAGGTGTCCACCCACGAGAGCACGAGCCGATCCCGGGAGACCTCGATCACCTCCGGCACGGCGATGGCTTCACCCAGCCACCGCAGTCCTTCCGCCTCGGAGGTGAACACCGGAGAAACGGCCCCTGTCTTGGCGAACACCACGCGCCCGTCGTCGAGCACGCCCCGCTGCAGCCGCCACCCGTGGGAGGCCCCGAGGTCCTCAGTCGATCTCATCGGCGATGTGCTTCGCGACGCCTTCGGAGGCGGCCTCGACCAGCCGCAGCACCTCTTCGAAGCCCTCGTCCCCGCCGTAGTAGGGATCGGGCACCTCGGCGCCGTGCGGCGCGTCGGGGTCGAACGAGCGGAACAGCTCCACCTCCACGCCCTCAGGGGCCATCCGCCGCAGGAACGACAGGTTGTCCCGGTCCATGGCCAGCACCAGGTCGTAGCGGTCGAACCAGCCCGAAGTGAACTGCCTGGCCCGGTGCGCGGAGCCGTCATAGCCGTGGTCGGCCAGCGTCCGCAGAGCCCGCGCGTCCATGGGATCCCCGGCGTGCCAGGCGCCGGTGCCGGCGCTGTCGACGGTCACCCGTTCATCGAGTCCGTGGTCGGTCAGTGTCCTCCTGAGCACGGTCTCCGCCATAGGTGAACGGCAGATGTTCCCCATGCACACCAGGCATACGCGATAGGTCATACCTCCCATCATGAGGGTGACCAGGCCCGTTCACCGTCCGTTCACCCGTGGTAGGGGGATTGAGTCACCTTGGCTGCATAACTTCGTAGCGACTAAGGACCAAGTGGGAGGAACCCAACCGTGAAGTATGCAGGCCGGCTCGCCGCCGTCGCCGTCGTCGGCGCGCTCTCGCTCGCTGCGTGCGGCACAGACAACAACAGCGGCGCTGACGCCACCGCGTCCGCCGGTGCCACCACCGCCGCGGGTAACGACAACGGTCTGAGCGGCACGATCAACGCCGCCGGATCCTCGGCGCAGGCCAACGCGATCGACCAGTGGAAGAAGGACTTCCAGAGCAAGAACCCGGGGGCCAGCCTGAACTACCAGCCCAGCGGTTCCGGCGCGGGCGTTCAGGCCTTCATCCAGGGTACGGTCGCCTTCGCGGGTTCCGACTCGGCCCTCAAGGACGACAAGGGCGAGCCCGCCCAAGCCGACGCCCGGTGCAAGACCGGCAAGGCCATCAACATCCCGATGGTGACCGGCCCGATCGCGGTCGTCTACAACCTCCCGGGCGTCGACGGGCTGCAGCTGTCCCCCAAGACTCTCGGCGGCATCTTCAGCAGCAAGATCACCAAGTGGGACGACGCGGCCATCAAGGCCGACAACCCGCAGGCCAAGCTGCCTTCGACGCCGATCCAGGCTTTCCACCGGGCCGACGAGTCCGGCACCAGCGACAACTTCACCAAGTTCCTCAAGGCCACGGCCGAGTGGCCGTACGAGCCCGCCAAGGCGTGGCCCGCCGAGGCCAAGGGCCAGGGCGCCAAGGGCTCCGACGGCATCGCCTCCTCGGTCAAGGGCGCCGAGGGCTCGATCAGCTACGTCGAGCTGTCGTTCGCCGAGAACTCCCAGCTCCAGAAGGCCAAGGTCGCCAACGGCGCGGGTGAGTTCGTCGAGCTGAACGCCGACAGCGCCGCCAAGACGATCGAGACCGCGGAGATCAAGGGCACGGGCAACGACCTGAAGCTCGGCATCGACTACGCCACCAAGACCGCGGGCGCCTACCCGATCGTCCTGGTGACGTACGAGATCACCTGCGAGAAGGGCCTGCCCGCCGACCAGTCGAAGCTGGTCAAGTCCTTCCTCACCTACACCGCCAGCGACGAGGGCCAGGCCGCGCTGAAGGACCTCGGTTACGCCCCCCTCTCGGGCGATCTCCTGACCAAGGTCCGCACCGCTGTCGAGGCGATCTCCTAGCAGCCGATGACGACCAACGTTCGTACCCGTGACGGCGGATCGGCCACGAGCCGATCCGCCTCGCGGCGCAGCCATGGTGAAGGGCCCTTCCGTTACGCCGCCACCGGCGCGGGCGTCATCCTGCTGGGGATCATGGCGGCCATCGCCGTCTTCCTCATCAGCGAGGCGATCCCCGCCCTGCAGGCGAACAAGGGTCACTTCTTCTCCGAGCTGGTCTGGGACCCGAACGGCAGCCAGGTCTTCGGCATCGCCGCCCTGGCGTTCGGCACCGTGCTCAGCTCGGCCCTCGCGCTCGTCATCGCGACGCCCATCGCGGTCGGCGTGGCGCTGTTCATCTCCCACTACGCGCCCCGCCGCCTGGCCGGGCCGCTCGGCTACCTGATCGACCTGCTCGCGGCCGTCCCCAGTGTGGTGTACGGCCTGTGGGGCGTGGTCTTCCTGGTGCCGCTGCTCAAGACGCCGTCGCAGTGGCTGAACGAGAACCTGGGCTGGTTCCCGCTCTTCGCCGGCGAGGGCGCGATCGGCGGCAAGACCATGATCGCGGGAGCCATCGTCCTGGCGATCATGATCCTGCCGATCATCGCGGCCATCTCCCGCGAGGTCTTCCTCCAGGCTCCCAAGATGAACGAGGAGGCGGCGCTCGCACTCGGCGCCACCCGCTGGGAGATGATCAGGATGGCCGTGCTGCCGTTCGGCCGTCCCGGCGTCATCAGCGCCTCGATGCTCGGCCTCGGCCGGGCGATGGGCGAGACCATCGCGGTCGCGCTGATCTTCCCCGCCACCTTCGACATCAGCTTCGAGATCCTCACCCCGCACGCCAACAGCATCGCGGCGAACATCGCCAACGGCTTCGGTGAGGCCACCCCGATCGGCAGGGGCGCGCTGATCGCCTCCGGCCTGGTGCTGTTCGTCATCACCCTGCTCGTCAACATAGCGGCCCGCATGATCATCAACCGCCGCAAGGAGTACGCGAGGGCCGCCGCATGACCGCGATCCAGCACATCTCGACCAGCCGCCGCATCAAGGACCGCGTCGTCCAGGGGCTGGTCTACCTGGCGTTCGCCCTGGCCGTGGTGCCGCTCGTGTCCGTGCTCTGGCTGGTGATCAAGAACGGCCTTGGGCGCTTCGACCTGGACTTCCTCACGCACTCGATGCGCAACATCGGCGCCCGCGACGCGGGCGGCGGTGCCTACCACGCGATCATCGGCACGCTGGAACAGGTCCTGCTCGCCTCGGTCATCTCCGTCCCCATCGGGCTGCTGACCGCGATCTACCTGGTCGAGTACGGCAACGGCGGCCGGTTGAGCCGGTACATCAGCTTCTTCGTGGACGTCATGACCGGCGTCCCTTCTGTCGTCGCCGGTCTGTTCATCCTGGCGTTCTGGGTCCTGTTCCTGGGCCAGCCGTTCTCCGGGTTCGCCGGGGCACTGGCGCTGTCGATCCTGATGATGCCGACCGTGGTCAGATCGGCCGAGGAGATGCTCCGCCTGGTCCCGAACGACCTGCGCGAAGCCTCGTACGCGCTGGGTGTGGCCAAGTGGCGCACGATCATGAAGGTCGTCCTGCCGACCGCGCTGACCGGCATCATCACCGGCGTCATGCTGGCCGTGGCCAGAGTCGCCGGCGAGACCGCGCCGCTGCTGCTCACCGTGTTCTTCACCGACTCCATCAACAACGACCCGTTCAGCGGGCCGCAGATGGGGCTCCCCCTGTTCGTCTTCGACCAGGCGGGGCGTCCCAACGACACCGCCGTGGATCGGGCCTGGACCGGAGCCCTCACGCTCATCCTGATCGTCATGCTGCTCAACCTGGTCGCGCGCCTGATCGCCCGGTGGCGCGCACCTGCCAGAGGCCGATAAGGGGTAAAGCCACTATGTCTAAGCAGATCCAGGTCTCCGGCCTCGACGCCTACTACGGAGGCCACAAGGCCATCGAGGACGTCTCGATGACCATCGAGCCGCGCTCGATCACCGCGTTCATCGGCCCCTCCGGGTGCGGCAAGTCGACGTTCCTGCGCACGCTCAACCGCATGCACGAGGTCATCCCCGGCGCGCGCGTGGAGGGCAAGGTGCTGCTCGACGGCGAGGACCTGTACGCCTCCAACGTCGAGCCGGTCTCGGTGCGCCGGATGATCGGCATGGTCTTCCAGCGCCCCAACCCGTTCCCCACGATGTCGATCTACGAGAACGTGGCCGCCGGGCTCCGGCTCAACGGCCGCGTCGCCAAGTCGGAGATGGACGGCGTCGTCGAGACGTCGCTGAAGGGCGCCAACCTCTGGAACGAGGTCAAGGACCGCCTCAACAAGCCCGGCGCGGGCCTGTCGGGCGGCCAGCAGCAGCGACTCTGCATCGCCAGGGCCATCGCGGTCCAGCCGCAGGTACTGCTGATGGACGAGCCCTGCTCCGCGCTCGACCCGATCTCCACGCTGGCCATCGAGGACCTGATGGCCAAGCTCAAGGACGACTACACGATCGTGATCGTCACCCACAACATGCAGCAGGCCGCCCGCGTCAGCGACCGGACCGCCTTCTTCAACCTCGCCGAGCAGGGCAAGCCCGGCAAGGTCGTCGAGATGGACGAGACCTCCCGCATGTTCACCAATCCCACCGAGAAGGCGACCGAGGACTACATCACCGGGCGCTTCGGCTGATGATCCACCCGCAGGCGGCATCCAGTGTGAACGGGGACACGAGGACGAAGCCCATCCTGCTCATCGCGGACCCGGACAACGGGGTCGTGGAGGACGTGGCCACCGCCCTCGAACGCGAGGGCGTGTCGGTCACCGGCGTCCCCGACGGCGCCCAGGGCCTGATCCAGGCCGGGGCGCTGCAGCCTGACGTGGTACTCGTGTCGGCCACGCTGCCGGTCATCGGCGCCGTCGACTTCGTACGGGCGGTACGGCTCTCGCGGGCCGTGCCCGTACTGCTCGGCGTCGGTGAGGGGCACGCCGAGCAGGCCGTACAGGCGCTCGCCGCCGGTGCCGTCGCCTGCGTGGCCAGGCCGTACCGGGTGCCGGAGTTATTGCCGTTCATCCACGCGGCCTCCCCGGAGGGCCGCGAGGTGCTGGTCGTGGGCGGCGTCGAACTCGACGCGCAGGCCTACCAGGTACGGGTGGACGGGCGGATCGTGCACCTGCCGCTGCGCGAGTTCGAGCTGCTGCAGTACCTGATGCGCAACGCGAACCGCACGGTCACGCGCGAGCAGATCATGCGGCATGTGTGGCACACGGTGTCCAGCACCTCGACGAACACGATCGCGGTGCACGTCAAGCGGCTGCGAGCCCGGCTGGGCGACGACGAGGACGCGCTGATCCAGACGGTCCGCGGCGTGGGCTACCGCCTGGTCGCCCCCGCCTCCTCCGGCTCTGTGTGACCCTGCTCAGCTCTGTGTACTCTGCGCGGCCCTGTGTGACCCTGTGCAGCCGTTCAGCCTGTGTGACGATGTTCCGCCCCGTTTAACCCCGTTCAGCCCGTGGGACGCCCCATCCGGCCCCGTGTGACCCCCTTCAGGCAGGCGGCCCTGTACGACCCGCACGGTCAGGCGTGGCACGATCGGAAAGATTTCATGATCCGCTCGGCCACGCCCTGAACGGTCGCGATGCCCTGGCCGGTGTCGGCGTTGTTCTCGGTCAGTACAGCCAGTGCGTAGTCATGGCCGTGGCCGTGGACGAGGCCGACGCTGACGACGGCCCAGCGCTTGGTGGACACGCGCTTCAGCCAGCCGTTCTTCAGCGCGACATGGTCGCCCTTGCACTTGGCGGCGCTCACGCCCCAGTTCTGGCCGTCGATCACCTTGCCCATCAGCCTGAGCACCTGCGCACGATCCTTGGCCCGGAGCGGGCTCTTGGCCGACACGAGGGCCTTCATCAGCCGCACCTGGTCTTCTGCCGAGGTGCTGGTGATGCCCCAGCAGTACAGGTCGACGCAGTCGCCGGGAACCCCCTGAGTGTGGCGTAGCCCGTACTTCTTACCTGCCTTCGTGAACCCGGCAGCCCCACCGATGCGCAGCCAGAGACGATCGGCGGCGTGGTTGTCGCTGTAGCGGATCATGAGGTCGGCGTCGTGCCTGGTGGCCTTCGAGAGCTTGTGCCAGGGGGTCTTGAGCAGGAGCGCCATGAGGATCTGCACTTTGGCGGTGCTGGCGGTGATCAGTCGTTCGTTGCGGTGATAACGATAGAGGCGCCCGGTGGTGAGATCTTCGACCATGGCTGTGACGGGCCCCGGACGGCCGGCCAGGTAGCGATCGAGTCGCTTGGTGATCTTCTTGGCCGCGATCGGCGGATCCGGCTTGGGCTTCTTGCGATGCTTCACCGGCGCGGGAGCTTCGACCAGCGCCTGCTGCTGGAGCAGGATCGGGGCCCGCTGATGGAAGGCGGCAGAGCGCTGGACCGGCTCCCGCTGGGGCACCGGCCAGACGGCCAGGAGCAGCAGGACAAGCCCCGCTAAGGCCACGCGAGAGAACCCCCCGACGCCCCTGCCCGCCACCATTGGTGAATTATCACGAATGGTGCTGATGTGACGCTAGTGGCCAGTGGTGCCCAGTTTGACGTTCGAGTCGGCGTTACAGATGCCCCATTCGGCAAGCCCTGTGGGGCGGTCTCACCCCGCGGGGCGGTGTTGTGGGCCTTGTTTCAGCGTCGGTTGCCGCCGTTCGGGCTGGGTACCCCTGGCCTGGTGAGGCGTTCGGGGTCGACGATCTTGTCGTACAGGTCCTCCGCGACGCCGCATTCGAGTGCGGCGTCCTTGAGCGCCAGCCCCTTGTCGAGGGCGTGGTGCGCGATGCGGGCGGCCTGGTCGTAACCGACGACGGGGCTGAGGGCGGTCACCATCATGATCGAGCTGTCGACGTAGCGGTGCAGGGTCTCGGTGTTCAGCCGGGCTCCTTCGACCAGATACGTGCGGAAGTGGTCCATCATGTCGGCCAGGATGCGCGCCGAATGCAGGACGTTCTTGATGATGACCGGGCGGAAGGCGTTCAGCTCGAAGTTGCCCTCGGCGCCCGCCATGGAGACTGCGGTGTCGTTGCCGGTCACCTGAATGGCGACCATCAGCATGGCCTCGGCCTGCGTCGGGTTGACCTTGCCCGGCATGATCGACGAACCCGGTTCGTTGGCCGGCAGGATCAGCTCACGCAGCCCCGTACGTGGCCCGGAGCCGAGCCAGCGCAGGTCGTTCGCGAACTTGAACAGTGGCACGGCCAAGGCGCGCAGCGCCGCCGAGACCCGGACGAGATCGTCGCACGAGGCCTGGGCGGCGAACTTGTTCGGCGCTCCGGTGAAGGGCCGCCCGGTGAGCTCGGCGATCTGCCGGGCCATCTCCGCACCGAACCCCGGCGGCGCATTCAGCCCGGTGCCGACCGCGGTGCCGCCGATCGCCAGCCGGTACAGCCCGGTGCGGGTGCGTTCGAGGTGGTCGATGGCCGCGCCGAGCTGGGCGGCGTAGCCGGACCACTCCTGGCCGACGGTCAGCGGGGTGGCGTCCTCCAGGTGAGTACGCCCGATCTTGACGATGTGCTCCCACTCGCGGCTCTTGGCCTCGGCGCTGTCACGCAGCCGGTCGGCGGCTGGGAGCACGTGTTCGTCGACGGCCTCGGCGGCGGCGAGGTGCATGGCGGTGATGAAGGTGTCGTTGGACGACTGGCCCATGTTCACCTGGTCATTGGGATGGATCGGATCCTTGCTGCCGAGTCGTCCGCCGACGAGCTGGATCGCCCGGTTGGACATCACCTCGTTGACGTTCATGTTGGACTGGGTGCCCGAGCCGGTCTGCCAGACGTATAGCGGGAACTCGCCGTCCAGCTCGCCGCGGATGACCTCGTCGGCGACCCGGCTGATGAGGTCGGCCTGCCAGTGGGGGAGGCGGCCCGCGCGGGCGTTGACGATCGCCGCCGCCTTCTTGATGTAGCCGTAGGCGTGGTAGATGGCCTTGGGCATGCGATCGTCGCCGATGTCGAAGTGGATCAGGGATCGCTGGGTCTGGGCGCCCCAGTAGTGCTCGGCCGGCACCTCCACCTCGCCGAGGGAGTCGCTCTCCGTCCGGGTGCCGGTGTCCGCGAGTCCGATCGGCACGTCCTGGACGCGGGGCGCGCTCACCGCCCGTGCCCATTCCCGTTCGCGTGGACCGGCCGGTAGGTGGGCTGCCACATGGTGTCCTGGACCTGCTGGATCGTGTTGCGCAGGTTGGTGCGGGCGAGGTGCTCCTCGGCCGCCTTGTCGGCGACGGCCACGGCGACCGAGGCGGAGACCTCGCGCAGGTTGTCCACCTGCGGCAGCAGTGACGCGCCGAGGGTCGAGACGTCCACCATGCCGCCCACCGCCTCGGCGGCGGCCTGCAACATGCCGGGACTGACCCGGCGGGCCCGGGCGACGACGACCCCCAGCCCCAGCCCGGGATAGAGCATGGCGTTGTTGGCCTGGGCGATGACGTAGGTGACGCCGTTGTAGGTGATCGGCTCGACCGGGATACCCGTGGCGATCAGCGCCCGGCCGTCGCTCCAGCGGATCAGATCGGCGGGCATCGCCTCGATCCGCTCGGTCGGGTTGGAGATCGGGAAGATGATCGGCCGCTCGACCCCCGCGGCCATCGTGCGCACGATCTGCTCGGTGAACGCGCCATGCATGGTCGAGGTGCCGAGCAGCATGGTCGGCTTGATCCGCTCGACGACCTCGGCCAGCGAGATGCCTGCGGCGTCCTTGGACCAATCGCGCACCTCCGCCCGTGAGCGGGCATAGGGCCGCTGGAAGTCACGCAGGTCCTTCATGTCGTCGATGAGCAGGCCCTGTTTGTCGACCGGCCAGATCCGCCGGGTCGCGCTCTCCGCGTCCAGACCGGCGCGAACCATCGCGTCGCGCAGTTGGTCGGCGATGCCGATGCCGGCGGTGCCGGCGCCGAAGACGACGATCCGCTGCTCGTCCATGGGGGTCGCGGACGCCCGGACGGCGCTGAGCATGGCGGCCAGCACGATCGCTCCGGTGCCCTGCATGTCGTCGTTGAAGGTCGAGAGGCGATCGGTGTACCTCTCCAGGATGCGGCGGGCGTTCGACGGGCCGAAGTCCTCCCAGTGCAGCATCGCGCCGGGGAACATCCGCGACGCCGTCTTCACGTAGGCGTCGATGAAGTCGTCGTAGCGCTTACCCCGCACCCGGGCGTGCCGGTTGCCGATATAACTTGGGTCGTTCAGCAGCGCCTCATTGTCGGTGCCCACGTCCAGGGCGACGGGTACGACCCGGCCGGGGTCGATCCCCGCGGCAGCCGTGTAGACGGCCAGCTTGCCGGCCGCGATGCCGGCCCCGCCGCCCACGCCCCAGTCGCCGATACCCAGGATCTCCTCGGCGTCGGAGGCCACGATCAGATCGACGTCGTCCGGGCCTCGCTGCAGGTTCTGGAACGCCCGCTCAATTCCATCCGGGTCATCGACGGACAGATACACTCCCCGCGGGCGCCGGTACTCATGGCTGTAGCTGCGGATCGCCTCGGCGACGGTGGGGTCGTACACGATGGGCAGCATCTCGCGCAGGTGGTCGCCCAGCAGCCGGTAGTACAGCACCTCGTTCCGGTCGCGGAGGCCCTCTAGGAAGACGTTCTTGAGCAGGTCGGTCGGCTGCGCACGATACTGCGCGTACGACCGGCTCACCTGCTCGTCCAAAGTCTCGACCACCGGCGGCAGCAGGCCCTCCAGGCCCAGGTCGGCCCGCTCCTGCGGCGAGAAGGCCGTGCCCTTGTTCAGCAGCGGCTCACGCAGCACGGCGAGGCCGCGCAGCGACGAGACATAGCTTCCATCGGCCTGCTCGGCGAACATCGGACCTACCAGATCCGGCTTCCTTTTGCCAGGCGACATCAGGATCCCCTTCCAGCGAGGCACCCCTGATCAAGGGTGCGGCTGCCCCTCTCCCGCCCTTCCCCACCACAGCCCAGAGCTGTCCCTTAAATCGTGCAAAATAGATTTACGCGAAGAATGCGGCCTGCTCGGATGGGTCCCTGACGTGGGCATACTCCGTCACATGGACGTCATCGTCCACGCCGCGAGCGGCTCCGTCGATGCGACGCCGGACCGGCTGAAGCAGCTGATCGCCTCGAAAGGGCTGACGCTCAACACCGTCATCGAACACGACGTGGCCACCGCGGCTGCCAGGCTGAGCATGCGGCCCGCCAAGGTTGTGGTCTTCGGCAGCCCGGCCGCAGGAACCCCGATCATGGTCACCACGCCGGTTCGGGTCCGCTCAGGAGTCCGGTTCAGGTCAGGAGTGCGGTTCGGGGCAGGAGTGCGGTTCGGGGCAGGAGTGCGGTTCGGGGTCTTCGAGGGTCGGGATCGTGGGAGAGAGCAGGGTGTCGGCGTGCTCGCTCAGCCGGCCGCGGACGAGCCGGTAGACGCGGAACTCGTTCGGGTGGGCGCCTTCGTCGTCCCAGAGATGGAGCAGCCCGTAGGAGCCGGGCGCGATCTGGCCGATCCGCTGGAACAGCTCGAGGAGAATGTCGCTCCAGCCGCCGTTGTGGTTGGACTGGCCGGCCACATGCAGAGAGGGGACGCCGTTCAGCCAACGCAGATCGATCAGACCGTAGTCGGGGAACTGCGCCAGATAGGCGCGAATCTCCTCCACCTGCCGCTCCAGGAGATCGTCGTAGCCGCCCTCTCCATGAGACCGTCGTAGCGAGGCCGTCCACTCTTCGTCGACGCGCGCCGTCTGTCGGATGGTCACCCACCCGTGGTACTCCATCATCGCCATCTCCTCCGCCGTCTCTCCACCACCTTGGCCTTCCCCAGCGTCTTGGCCGTCGCTCCAGCAGGCCGCGTCGTGCGGACCGAGCCTTCCCGGCCCCAGTTGGCTCCCAGCAGACCGAGGCGGACCACGCCCTGCTGGATTCCAGCCTGCTGCATCGAGCGAGCTCCTGGCCAGAACGGCGCGAGGGCCAGGAACGCAGAAAGCCCGGGAACGCCGCCTGACCCCATAACGCAAAAAAGGGCCCCACGCGTGTGCGTGGAACCCCTTTTCCGCAATCAAAGATTGTCCGGCGGTGACCTACTCTCCCACACCCTCCCGAGTGCAGTACCATCGGCGCTGGGAAGCTTAACTTCCGGG
>NZ_JBEZDM010000072.1:0-19666 GCF_040648335.1 Nonomuraea sp. NPDC049158 | reverse complement strand
GCCACGTCGAGGATGGCGTACAGCTCCTGGGCGTGCACCGGCTCGGCCTTCGGCGCGCGAGCTCGGCGCGCAGCTTCTCGGCGCCCTCGACGGCGGCGCCGCGCCGGCTGGTCAGCAGCAGATCGCGTACGCCGTGCCGGGCGACGAGATGCCGGGCGACGAGCCTGCCGAGGGCGCCGGTACCGCCGGTCACCAGCACGGTCCCCTCAGGGTCGATGGGGGCCGGGATCGCCAGCACGACTTTCCCGACATGCCGGGCCTGCGACATGTACCGGAACGCCTCGGGGGCGCGCCGGAGGTCCCAGGCCCTCATGGGGAGCCGCTGGATCTCGCCCTGCTCGAACAGGCGCAGAATCTCGCGCAGCATGTGACCGATCCGCTCGGGACCGGCCTCGACGAGGTCGAACGGCGTGTAGCGGACGCCGGGCGTGATCGTGTCCGCGTCTCGGATGTCGGTCTTGCCCATCTCCACGAACCGGCCATCCGGGGCCAGCATGGCTAGGGAGGCGTCGGTGAACTCCCCGGCCAGCGAGTTGAGCACCACATCCACCTGGCCGAACTTCTGCGCGAACTCCAGCGTCCGCGAGGAGGCCACATGCGCATCGTCCAGGGGCAGCGATGCCCACTTGCCGGGGCTCGCCGTACCGAACACCTCCGCGCCCAGCCACTGGGCGAGCTGCACCGCCGCCATGCCGACCCCACCGGCGGCCGCGTGCACCAGCACCCGATCGCCTGCTTTAAGGTCGGCCAGATCGACCAGCCCGTAGTAGGCGGTCAGGAACGCCACCGGCACCGACGCGGCCTCCGCGAACGACCAACCGGCGGGCATCGGCGCCACCTGCCGGTGATCCGTGACCATCAGCGGGCCGAACGCGCCGCCGTCGAACAGCCCGAACACTTTGTCGCCGGGGGTCAGTTCGGTGACGCCGGAGCCCACCTCGACGACCACCCCGGCGCCCTCAAGCCCCATCGCGCCGCTCTCGCCCGGGTACATGCCGAGGGCGTTGAGCACGTCGCGGAAGTTCATGCCGGCCGCGCGTACGGCGATCCTGATCTCTTCCGGCCGCAGGGGCGCGACGGCCTCGGGCGCGTCGACGAAGGCCAGGCCGTCCAGCGTGCCCTTGGCACGGCTGTCCAGCCGCCAGGCGGCGCCGTCCGCCGGCGGTGTGAGGCCGATGTCGGGGGCGGGGGTTAGCCGGGCCGCGAGCAGGGTTCCCTCTCGCAGGACGAGCTGCGGCTCGCCACTGAGGGCGGCGGCGGCGATCAGGCTGGTGGAGGCGGCGAGGTCGCCGAGGCCATCGCGGCCGTCGCGGTCGTCGCGATCGTTGCGGCCGTCGCGGTCGTCGAGGTCCAGGAGGACGAACTGGCCGGGGTTCTCGGCCTGCGCGGACCGGACCAGGCCCCACACTGCGGCGCCTGGGAGGTCGCGCCCGCTGTCGGGGGCGATCGCCTTCCTGGTCACGAAGAGAAGCCGCGATTCGGCGAGGCGCGGGTCGGCAATCCAGGTCCGCACCAGGTCGAGCGCACGGTGAACCGCCAAGCGGACCGCGTCGGCTGTGACGTCGGCGGTCGCGTGGGGAGTCGTGTCGGCCGCTGTCTCGGCCGTGGCGGTGGCGTCGCCGGTCGCGGCAGCCGTGGCGTCAGCGATCCCGTCGGCGATCCCGTCAGCCGTGGCGTTGCCTGTCGCGTCGCTGGTGGTGGCGGGGGCGGGCCGGTCCGTGACGGCGGGGTTCACGATGACGAGCTCGGGCGGGTCCTCTCCCGAGTCGATGGCCCGGAGCAGCGCGGCCAGGTCGTCGTATGCCTCGGCGCCGACGATCTCGCCGCCGATGGCCCAGCATCGGCCCAGGGACACCGGCTCGGCCGGGATCGGCGTCCAGTCCAGGCGGTACAGCGCGCGTTCCGCGCCGGGCCGTGGACCGGAGAGCGCGTCGAGGGTGATCTGGCGCAGGACCAGCGAGCCGATCGACACCACCGGCTGACCGAGCGGGTCGGCCGCTTCCAGTCGGAAGGAGTCCTCTCCCATCGGGGTCACCCGTACGCGCAGGCTCGACGCACCGGCGGCGTGCAGTTCCACGTCGGCCCACGTGAACGGCAACGCGGTGTGCTCGGCCGAGGCGGGGCTGAACCCGAAGGCGTGCAGCGCGGCGTCGAGGAGGGCGGGATGCAGACCGAAACGGGCCGCGTCCGCCGCCGCGTGCTCGGGCAGTTCGATCTCGGCGAAGACCTCCTCACCACGGATCCAGGCAGCCCGCAGCCCACGGAAGGTCGGGCCGTAGGGAAGCCCCAGATCGGCCAGCCGCTCGTAGAGTCCGTCCACCTCAACTTGTTGGGCATCGGCTGGCGGCCACGAGCTCGCCTCGAACGCGGCGGCCGGGAAGCCCGAAGAGCCTGTGGAGTCCGAGGAGGTCGGGGCAAGGGCGCCGGTGGCGTGTCTGTCCCAGGGGGCGTCGTCGGTCTGTGAGTACATCGTGATCGTCCGGGTGCCGGAGTCGTCCGGATCACTCACCACGATCTGCAGCCGGACGCTGCCGTGTCCGGGAACGAGCAGCGGCCGCTCCAGGGTCAGCTCCTCGACCTTCCCGCAACCGACCTGGTCGGCCGCCCTGATGGCGAGTTCCACCAGGCCGGTGCCGGGGAACACCGCCGCCTCCCCCACCACGTGATCGGCGAGCCAGGGATGCGAGGAGAGGGACAGCCGGGCGGTGAACAGGAAGCCGCCCGAGTCGGGCAGCTCGACCCCGGCGCCCAGCAGCGGATGGTCCGGGGCGTCCAGCCCGATGGATGAGGGGTCGCCGCTCGACTGCGCGGGGTTCAGCCAGTAGTGCCGGTGCTGGAAGGCGTAGGTGGGCAGGTCCACCCGGCGGGCGCCGGTCCCGGCGAAGAACCGCTGCCAGTCCACCGCCGCGCCACCGGCGTACGCCTGCCCGACCGCCGTCACCACCTGCTCGGCCTCGCCCCGGCCGCGACGAAGCGCCGGTACGAACACCGGCCCGCGCCCGTCCTGGGGCTCGGGCACGCACGCCTGCCCCATCCCCGACAGCACCCCGTCGGGGCCCAGCTCGACGAAGGTCCGTACGTCCTGGCCATGGAGAAAGGCGACGCCGTCGGCGAACCGCACCGCTTCGCGGACATGGCGCACCCAGTACTCGGCCGTGAACTCCTGCACCGGCTCGCCGGTCAGGTTCGACACGACCGGGACCGACGCGCTCCCGTACGACAGGCCCTCGGCCACCTCGCGGAAGGCGGCCAGCATCGGCTCCATCCGGGGCGAGTGGAAGGCGTGACTGACCGGCAACCGGCGGGACTTGGCGAACCGGCCCGCGACCCGCAGCACCGCCTCCTCATCCCCGGACAGAACCACCGAGGCCGGCCCGTTGACCGCCGCGATCACCACTCCACCGGCGTCCTCTTCGCCGACCTCGGCGAGAATCCGCCTGGCCTCCTCCTCTCCGGCCTGGACCGCGACCATCGCCCCGCCGGTCGGCAACGCCTGCATCAACCGGCCCCGGGCCGCCACGAGCGCGCACGCGTCATCCAGCGACAGCACCCCCGCCGCGTGCGCGGCCGCCACCTCTCCGATCGAGTGCCCGAGCAGGAAGTCGGGGACGACGCCCCATGACTCCACCAGCCGATAGAGCGCCACCTCCACCGCGAACAAGGCGGCCTGGGTGTACCCCGTCTGGTCCAGCAGCTCCGGCCGCTCCCACATCACCTCCGTCAGCGGATGCTCCAGCAGCGGATCCAGCCGCGCACACACCGCCGCCAGGTGTTCGGCGAACACCGGACAGGCCGCCACGAGCTCCCGGCCCATCCCCACGCGCTGGCTCCCCTGTCCGGTGAACAGGAACGCCAGCTTCCCGCCGCTCACCACACCGTCGGCCACCTGCGACAGTCCCGCCAGCAGCCCGGCGCGATCCGAGGCGGTCACCACGGCGCGATGTTCCAGAGCCGCCCGCGACGTCGCCAGCGAGTAAGCCACGTCCGACAGAGAAGCGTCTTCCCGCTCCTCCAGGTAGGACCTCAGCCGCTCCGCCTGAGCGCGCAACGCCGCCGCGCTCCTCCCGGAGATCGGCAGCGGCAGGGCCGGCGGAGCCGCCGGGGCCGTTGGCTCTTCGTGCGAGGCCTCGACCGCTTCCAGGACGACATGGGCGTTGGTCCCGCTGATGCCGAACGACGACACCCCGGCCCGGCGCGGGCGCTCGCCGCCGGGCCAGGGGATCGGCTCGGTCAGCAGCCGGACGTTCCCGGCCGACCAGTCAACGTGTGAGGAGGGGGTGTCGACGTGCAGTGTCCTGGGCAGTACGCCGTGCCGCATCGCCATGACCATCTTGATCACACCGGCGACGCCGGCGGCGGCCTGGGTGTGCCCGATGTTGGACTTGACCGTGCCCAGCCACAGCGGCCGATCCTGCGAACGATCCTTGCCGTACGTGGCCAGCAGCGCCTGCGCCTCGATCGGATCGCCCAGGGTCGTGCCGGTGCCGTGGGCTTCCACGGCGTCCACGTCGGCCGGGGACAGCTCGGCGTCGATCAGCGCCTGGCGGATGACCCGCTGCTGGGACGGCCCGTTCGGCGCCGTCAGCCCGTTGCTCGCGCCGTCCTGGTTGACCGCGCTCCCCCGCACGACCGCCAGCACCCGATGACCGTTGCGGCGCGCGTCCGACAACCGCTCCAGCAACAGCAGGCCCACGCCCTCGGCGAACGCCGTACCGTCCGCGGCCTCCGCGAACGCCTTGCACCGCCCATCCTTCGCCAGACCCCGCTGCCGGCTGAACTCCACGAAGATCTCCGGGGTGAAGATGATGGTGGCGCCGCCGCTGATGGCCAGGGCGCACTCGCCCCTGCGCAGCGACTCGCAGGCCAGATGGAGCGCGACCAGGGACGACGAGCACGCCGTGTCCAAGGTGACGGCCGGACCCTCCAGGCCGAGGACGTAGGCGATGCGACCGGACATCACGGCCGTGGAGCCCCCGGTCAGCAGGTGACCCTCGACCCCGTCGGGGAATCCGGCCGGGCCGACGCCGTAGCCGGTGGAGGCGGCGCCGACGAAGACGCCCGTCTCGCTGCCCCGCAGCGTCGCGGGGTCGAGACCGGCCTGTTCGAGCAGTTCCCAGGAGGTCTCCAGCAGCAGCCGTTGCTGCGGGTCCGTGGCCAGCGCCTCTCGCGGGCTCATTCCGAAGAAGCCCGCGTCGAAGTCTCCCGCGTCCGTCAGGAAGCCGCCCGTGCGGACATAACACGTGCCGGCCCGCTCGGGGTCGGGGTCGTAGAGCCGCTCCAGGTCCCAGCTCCGGTCGGCGGGGAACTCCGAGATCGCGTCGCGGCCTTCGGACACCAGGCGCCAGAGCTGTTCGGGATCGTTCACTCCGCCGGGCAGGCGGCAGCTCATGGCCACGATCGCGATGGGCTCGTGCCGCCGGGCCTCCATCTCGTCCATCCGGCGATGGACCGACTGGAGTTCGGCGGTCGCCAGCCTCAGGTATTCGCGGAGCTTGCCGTCATTCGCCATCAGACTCAGACCTCCGTCGCGAGGAGCCAATCGCGTTGTCGAGGATTGTGAAGAGCTCGTCGTCCGTGGCCGACTCGTACTGCTCGGACTCGTCCTGCTCGGACTCGGGCGCCTCGTCCTGCAGGTCGTTCCACTTGCGGACCAGTGAGCGCAGCCGGGCGGTGATCGCGGGGCGGTCGCCGTTCGTCGTCACCGTGGTGAGTGCGGCTTCCAGCCGGTCGACCTCGGCGAGTACGGCGGCGGCGGAGTCCTCGGCGGCCGGGCGGAACGCCTCTCCCACCCGGTCCGCGAGGGCGTTCGGTGTGGGGTGGTCGAAGACGAGGGTGCTGGGCAGGCGCAGGCCGGTGGCGGCGCTGAGCCGGTTGCGCAGCTCGACGCCGGTCAGCGAGTCGAAGCCCAGCTCCTTGAAGGCCCGGTCGGGTAGCACCGAGTCGGGACTCGGGTGCCCGAGCACGCCGGCCGCCTCGGCGCGGACGAGCCGCACGAGCTCGGCCTTGCGTTCTTCCTCGGGCAGGCCGTCGAGCCGGTGTTTCAGTGTCGAGACGCCGGGCTGGGCGGCCCGCCGTACGTGGGTGCGGGTCTGGTCGCGGACCAGGCCGCGGAGCAGCGCCGGCGGCGGGGTGCCGCTCGAGCGCAGCGCGGCGAGGTCCAGCCGGATCGGCAGCAGCACGGGTTCGTCCACTGTCCGTGCCGCGTCGAACAACGCCAGTCCGTCGGCGGAGGGGAGCTGGACGAAGCCGGACCGTGCCATGCCGCTCATGGCGGTGTCGTCGAGGTGCGCGGTCATGCCGCTGCGTTGCTCCCAGAAGCCCCAGGCCAGCGACATCGCGGCGAGGCCGTGCGCCCGCCGGTGCGCCGCCAGCGCGTCCAGGAACGCGTTCGCCGCCGCGTAGTTGCCCTGTCCCGCCTCGCCCAGGACGCCCGCCGCCGAGGAGAACAGCACGAACGCCGACAGATCCAGGCCCTCGGTCAGCTGGTGCAGCTGCCAGGCCGCCTCCGCCTTGGCGCCCACCACCGCGTCGACCTGCTCGGCCGTGAGCGACTCCACCATGCCGTCGTCCAGCGCTCCGGCCGCGTGCACCACGGCGGACAGCCGGCCTTCCGCGCGCAGGCGATCTACGAGCCCGGCCAGCGCCGTACGGTCGGCGACGTCGCACGCCACGATCTCGGCCCGAGCTCCCGAGGCCGCGAGCTCGGCGCGCAGTTCCTCCGCGCCGGGGGTCTCGATGCCTCTGCGTCCCACCAGCACCAGATCGCGTACGCCGTGCTCGGCCACCAGGTGCCGGGCCACCAGCCCGCCGATCATCCCGGTGCCTCCGGTCACCAGCACGGTGCCGTCCCGGTCGAACGGGACCGGTAGCGTCAGTACGACCTTCCCGACATGCCGGGCCTGCGACATGAACCGGAACGCCTCGCGCGCCCGCCGAATGTCCCACACCTGAATGGGCGTCCGCTCGAACACGCCCTCCTCGAACAGGCCCAGGACCTCGGCCAGCATCTCGCCCAGCCGATCCGGCCCCGTGTCGATCAGGTCGAAGGCGGTGTAGCGGACCCCGGGGGCGATCGTCTCCGTGTCCCGGATGTCGGTCTTGCCCATCTCCACGAACCGGCCACCGACCGGCAACATGTCCAGCGAGGCGTCCACGAACTCCCCGGCCAGCGAGTTGAGCACGACATCGACCTGGCCGAACTTCTCAGCGAACTCCAGCGTCCGCGAGGAGGCCACATGGTCGTCGTCCAGAGGCAGCGACGCCCACTTGCCGGGACTCGCCGTACCGAACACCTCGGCGCCCAGCCAGCGAGCCACCTGTACCGCGGCCGTTCCCACGCCGCCGGCGGCCGCGTGCACCAGCACCCGATCGCCTGCTCGCACACCGGCCACGTCCACCAGGCCGTAGAAGGCCGTCAGGAACGCCGCCGGCACCGACGCCGCCTCCGCGAACGACCAACCGGCGGGGATCGCCGCCAGCAATCGCCGGTCCGTCACTCCCACGGGACCGTACGCGCCATCGAGCAGCCCCAGCACCCGATCACCGGGCACCAGATCGGCCACGGCCGAGCCCACCTCCAGCACCACACCGGCGACCTCGCCGCCGATCGGGACGTCGCGCTCCGGGACCATCCCCAGCGCCACGACGACGTCGCGGAAGTTCATCCCGGCCGCCCGTATCGACAGCCGTACCTCGCCCGGTTCCAGCGGGCGGGCCGCCTCCGGGCACGGGACCAGCGCCAGGCCGTCCAGCGTGCCCGCGCCGGTGGCTTCGAGCCGCCACGGCTCACCGCCCCAGGGCGGCAGCAGCGCCTCGCCGGTCGTGGCCCGCGCCAGCCTGGGCACCCATACCGCTCCGCCACGTACGGCCAGCTGCGGCTCGGCGAGCGCCGCCAGCACGGCGGGCGCCGGCACCTCGGAGTCGTCGAGGTCCAGCGTCACGAACCGGCCGGGGTGCTCCGACTGCGCGGACCGCATCAGGCCGAGCACCGCGGCGGCGGCCAGGTCGCTCACGTCCTCGCCGTCCAGGGCGACCGCTCCCCTGGTGACCAGGGCGACCGTGGACTCCTCGAACCGGTCGTCGGCCAGCCAGGCCCGTACGACGGCCAGGGCCCGATGGATCGCGCCCCGCACGTCTCCGCCGCCCGAGAAGGTGACGAACACCAGCTCGGGAGCCGACGGCAAGGAGGCCAGATCGGGATAGACGGGGGCGCCCAGGGCGGCGGCGAGCCCAGAACCCAGCCCGCTCTCACCCGCGCCGGGCGCGACGGCGAGCCCGCCCTCGCCCGCTCCGGGCACGGCGGCGAGCCCGCTCGCGTCCACCACGGCGCAGCGGCTCGGCGAGAGCGATGGCGATGGCGACGGGTCGCCGGTGTACGGCGAGGCGATCCAGCCGACGCGGAACAACGACTCGCGACGCGGATCCGGCGCCGACGACACGAGCGGCCGGGACAGCAGCGACTCCACCGCGGCCACCGGGGCACCCGAGGGGTCCGCCAGCCGCAGCGAGATCTCGTCGGGCCCCGACGGGGTCAGGCGGACCCGCAACGTGGACGCGCCTTCCGCGTACAGCGACAGGCCGGACCAGGTGAACGGCAGGCTCACCCCGGCGGCGGCGTCGTCCAGCAGGGACTCCGCGTGCAGCGCGGCGTCGAGCAGGGCGGGATGCAGGCCGAAGCCCCCCTCCTCCCGCTGTGGCAGGGTGACCTCGGCGAACACCTCATCCCCCAGCCGCCACGCGGCCTGGAGTCCGCGGAACGGCCCGTCGTAGTCCAGACCGCGCTCGGCGAGGCGGTCGTAGACCTCGGTCACGTCGACGGCCTCGGCGCCCGGCGGCGGCCAGGCGGACAGGTCGAAGTCCGCGGCGGGACGCGCGGCCGACACGACGCCGGTCGCGTGCCGGGTCCAGTCCGCGTCGTCCTCGGGGCGCGCGTGCAGCGACAGCGGCCGCCGCCCGCTCTCGTCCGGCGCGTCGATCCGTACCTGCACCACCACGGAGCCCTGCGCGGGCAGCGCCAGCGGCGCCTCCAGGACGAGCTCCTCCAGCAGGGCGCAGCCGACCTGGCGGCCCGCGCTGACGGCCAGCTCGGCGAAGGCCGCTCCGGGGAACAGGACCGTGCCGGACACCGTGTGACCGGCCAGCCAGGGGTGCGAGCGCAGCGACAGGCGGCCGGTGAGGACGATCTCGTCGGAGTCGGCCAGGGACAGGACCCCGCTGAGGAAGGGGTGGTCGGCTGCGGTCAGGCCGGCGTGCACGACGTCGGCCGAGTCGCCGGCCTCCAGCCAGTAGCGTTCGCGTTGGAAGGCGTACGTGGGCAGGTCCACCTTGCGGGCGTCGGCCGCGGCGAACAGGGGCGTCCAGTCGACCGGCGCGCCGTGCGCGCAGGACTCCGCGACCGAGGTGAGGAATCGGGCCGCCGCGTCTTCGTCGCGGCGCAGCGAGCCGAGGGCCACCACGGTGGCGCCCGCGGCCTCGGCCGTCTCCTGAACGGCGGCGGTCAGCGTCGGGTGCGGGCTGACCTCGACGAACATGCCGTAGCCCTGCTGGACCAGGCTCTGGACCGCCTGCTCGAAGCGCACCGGCCGGCGCAGGTTGGTGTACCAGTAGGCGGCGTCGAGCTCCGCGGTGTCGAGCGGCTCGCCGGTCACCGTGGAGCAGAACGCCACCTCGGCCGTCCAGGGCACGATCCCGGCCAGGTCGGCCAGCAGCCGGTCGTGCAGCGGCTCGGCGTAGGCCGTGTGCGAGGGATAGTCGACCGGGATCATCTTGGCTCTGACGTCCTCGGCCTTCAGGAGGTCGAGCAGTTCGTTCAGCGCCGTCGAGTCGCCGGCGACCACGACCGAGGTCGGGCTGTTCAGCGCCGCTATCGACAGGCGATCCGCCCAGGGGGCGAGCCGGTCGAGCGCCTCGGCGGGCGGGAGCGAGACGGCCAGCATGCCGCCGCGGCCGGACAGGTCCTCGGTGATGGCCCGGCTGCGGAGGGCCACGACCTTGGCCGCGTCTTCGAGGGACAGCGCGCCCGCCACGCAGGCGGCGGCGATCTCGCCCTGGGAATGTCCCACGACGGCCTCGGGCTCGACGCCGTAGGAGCGCCACAGGTGGGCCAGCGAGACCATGACCGCCCACGCCGCGGGCTGGATCACGTCCATCCGGTCGAGCGGCCACTCGGGCGCCTCGCCGCGCAGGACGTCCATCAGCTTCCAGTCCACGAACTTCTCGAGCGCGTCCGCGCACTCCGCCATGCGGGTGGCGAACGGCGGCGCGGCGTCGAGCAGGCCGAGGATCATGTCCTTCGACAGGACGGCCTGGCCGGGGAAGACGAAGGCCACTCGGGGGGAGGCGGTCGCCGTGCCGTACACGACGTTCGGGGCGGGGACCGCGTCCGCGACGGCGCGCAGGCCCGGCAGGAGGGCGTCACGGTCGGCGCCGATCACCGCCGCGCGGTATGGGAGGGCGGCGCGCGAGCTGACCAGGGAATGGCCGACGTCGACCGGCGACAGCTCGGGGTCCCGCTCGACGCGGGCGGCCAGTCGCCCGGCCTGGGCCCGGAGCGCCTGCTCGCTCTTGGCCGTGACCACCCAGGGCACCACCGGGCGGGCCGTCTCGTCGCGGGGGGTCTCGGCGCGCGGGTGTTCCTCGATGATGACGTGCGCGTTGGTCCCGCTGACACCGAAGGAGGAGATGGCCGCCCGGCGCGGGGTGTCCTCCGCTGTGTCCCAGGAGAGGTTCTCGGTCAGCAGGGCGATGCTGCCGGAGGACCAGTCCACGTTCGGCGAGGGCTCGTCGGCGTACAGGGTCTTGGGCAGGGTGCCGTGCCGCATCGCGAGCACCATCTTCATCACCCCGGCCACGCCGGCGGCGGCCTGGGTGTGGCCGATGTTCGACTTGATCGAGCCCAGGTAGAGGGGCCTGTCCTCCGGGCGCCCCTGACCGTACGCGGCGAACAGGGCGCGCGCCTCGATGGGGTCGCCCAGCGTCGTGCCGGTGCCGTGCGCCTCGACCACGTCCACCTCGGCGGGCGTCAGGCCCGCGGCGGCCAGCGCCTGAGCGATCACCCGCTGCTGGGACGGACCGTTGGGCACGGTCAGCCCGCTGCTGGCGCCGTCCTGGTTGATCGCGCTGCCGCGGATCACGGCCAGCACCTGGTGGCCGTTGCGGGTGGCGTCCGAGAGCCGCTCCAGCAGGAGCATGCCCGCGCCCTCACCCCAGCCCGTCCCGTCGGCGTCCGCCGAGAACGCCTTGCACCGGCCGTCCGGCGACAGCCCGCGCTGCCTGCTGAACTCCACGAACGTGCTCGGGGTCGACATCACCGTGACCCCGCCCGCCAGCGCCATGGCGCACTCGTCCTGGCGCAGGGCCTGGGCCGCGAGGTGCAGCGCCACCAGGGAGGACGAGCACGCCGTGTCCACCGTGATCGCCGGGCCTTCCAGGCCCATCAGGTAGGAGACCCGGCCGGAGGCGATGCTGCCGTCGCTGCCGTTGCCGATGTAGCCGCCGAGGTCGGCGGGCACGGCGCGGACCCTGGAGCCGTAGTCGTGATAGATGACTCCGGCGAAGACGCCCGTGGCGCTGCCCCGCGCGGAGGCCGGATCGATGCCCGCGCCTTCGAAGGCCTCCCACGCCGTCTCCAGCAGCAGCCGCTGCTGCGGATCCATCGCCAGGGCCTCGCGCGGGCTGATCCCGAAGAAGTGCGGGTCGAACTGCGCCGCGTCGTGGAGGAATCCGCCGGAACTCGTCAAGCTCTTGCCGGGACTGTCCGGATCCGGGTCATAGAGGTCGACGTCCCAGCCCCGGTCCGAGGGGAACGGCGAGATCGCGTCGGTCCCGGCGACCAGCAGCCGCCACAACTCCTCGGGCGTGCCGGCGTCGCCGGGGAAGCGGCAGCTCATCCCGATGATCGCGATGGGCTCGGCGTCCCTGTCCTCGGCCTGCCGCAGCCGGCGGCGGGTCTCCCGCAGGTCGGCGGTGGCCCGCCTGAGGTATTCCAGCAGCCTGGTCTCGTTGTCCACGGCTCATCTCCGGGTCGGGGAAGCCGCCTGGTGACGGGCGACCAGCTCTTCTAGATCACGTACGCCGTCGGCCGGCGTCGGCGTCTTCGCCATGTCCTCCTGGATCCGGACCGCGTTCCGCCCGAACGCCTCGTCCTCCAGCAGCCGCACCAGCCCTTCGCGCAGCGTCCGTGCCGAGAGCTGGTCGGGCTCGATGACCAGGCCCGCTCCCTGCTGGGCTATCTGAAGAGCCATGCCCGTCTCGTCGTAGAGCTGGGCGGGGACGATGAGCTGGGGCACACCCTGGGTGATGGCCGTGCAGGTGGTCCCGGTGCCGCCGTGGTGGACGATGGCCGAGCAGCCGGGCAGCAGGGAGTTGAGCGGGACGAAGTCCACGATGCGGACGTTCGCCGGGACCTTCGCGCCGTCCAGCTGGTTCTCCTTCAGGGTCGCGACCACCTCGACGTCCAGGTCGGCCACGGCCTCGAACAGTTCGGCGGCCCTGACGCTGCCGCGCCCACCCCAGACCTCCCTGCCGGACACCCCTAGGGTGAAGCAGACCCGCCGCCGGGACGGCGGCTCCCTGAGCCAGGCCGGGATGATCGAGGGGCCGTTGTAGGGGATGAAACGGACGCGCAGGTGGTCGTCCTCGCCGGGGAGGCGCAGCCAGGCCGGCATGGAGTCGATCGTGGCCTGGCCGAGGATCACCTCCTCGTCGAAGTCGCAGCCGTACGCGGCCAGCTTCGCCGTGATCCACTCGACCACGGGGTCCTCACGTGGATCGTCCGGCTGCTCCGCCCGCAGCCGGAGGAACAGCGAGCGCATCCGCGCCCAGTGATCGCGGCCGAAGGTCGACCGGACCTGCGCCGCGCCGCACGCCCGGGCGGCCACGGGGCCCGGGAAGGTGATGGAGTCCCAGACCACCAGGTCGGGCTGCCAGCTCCGGCAGAAGGCGACCAGGTCGGCGTACATGGACTCGTCGGTGATGAAGTCCAGGGCCATCGGGGAGCAGAAGGCGTCCAGGCAGTCGCGGACGTACTCGTAGGTGAGCACCTCGGGGCGCTCCTCCGCGATGTCGTATCCGGAGCCGTAGATCTGCCGGTCAAGTGGTGTTTCCAGCAGCCGCTCGGCCACATCGGACTTTCCGCCGACCGATAAAGCGGTCAAGCCGGTCCGGGTAATGGCGTCGACGATGTCCGGCTGGCCGGCGACGATTACTTCGTGGCCCGCGGCTTTCATCGCCCAGGCGATGGGGACCATGAGAAAGAGGTGCGCGTTTGCCGCGTGTTGAGTGAACAGAACACGCATGAACAATTCCTCCAAATTATTTATCGCGTCGAATGGGACGCTACCTATGCGCGGATGACCGCCCGACCCCTAGGGGACCCCTCACGCTCCCCTGTGCGCGGCCGGATGATCGCCCACACGGGAGACAGCGTCGCCACGAGGGCGGAGAGGGTGGCGGAGCAGATCACGGCGAGATAGACCCACGCCGGCCCCGGGGGCATCGGTGAGCCGTTGACCGCCATGGCGAACGGAATCAGGATGGGGGCGACCGCCGCCGTGCCGAGCACGACGCCGACCATGGCGACCACGACGGCCTCGATCCCCACCATCCGCAGGATCTGGCCACGGGTGAACCCGATCAGGCGTTGCAGACGGAACTCTCTGCGCCGCGATCCGGCGCCCATCGCCTGGGCGCTGATCACCGAGATGCCGGCGAAGATGATGATCACGCCGGTGAACAGGTAGTTGATCCAGGCCCGGGTCCGCCCCTGCTCGACCGCGGTCGTGGACGGCCCGACGCCGTCGCTGACCCGCAGCGTGGGCAGGCGGCCCGTCGCCTCGACGAGGTCGGCGCGCAGTTTCCGCGGGTCACCACCGGGCGCCGCCCGGACCAGGATCTGGGTCGGCGAGCCGGCGGTCGTGTGGGCGGCGAGCAGCGTGGCGGGCAGCAGGATCATCTCGCCGCCGGGCCGGTCCGCGAGCAGCGCGACCACCCTCAGGTCCACCTTCGCGCCGTCACCCAGCCGCAGGGTGATCGGGTCGCCGATCCCCCTACCGAGTTCCTGGGCGTGCTGCCGGGTGAGGGCGACGGAATCGCCACGCAGCCCGGTGAACGTGCCCGCCGTGAGGGAGATGTCCGTGACCCCCGCCGCGCCGTCCGCCGTGAGGCCCAGGAGCGGCCAGCCGTGCTCGCTCTGCCAGGGGTCGTACGGGCTCTCGACGAACCCGCTGCTGGTCGCCAGCTCCGACGCCGCCGTGACCC
Organism: Nonomuraea sp. NPDC049158; assembly: GCF_040648335.1. Taxonomy (NCBI): domain Bacteria; kingdom Bacillati; phylum Actinomycetota; class Actinomycetes; order Streptosporangiales; family Streptosporangiaceae; genus Nonomuraea; species Nonomuraea sp. NPDC049158. The sequence continues at coordinate 5,410 of NZ_JBEZDM010000072.1, read as the reverse complement.
CTGGGACGGACCGGACCCGGCCCAGCAGACCGGGACCGAAGCCGCCGGTGATCACCTGATCGGCCCGCAGGTCCTCCAGGCGGACCTGCCGAACCTGGTCGGCCTGCGTCATCTGCAGATAGATGTTCGCCGTGCTGATGCCGGTCGCGAGCATGATGGGCAGGATCGCGGTGGCCATGCCGAACGGCCGGGCGCAGCTGTTGAGCAGCGCGAGGCGGCCGATGGTCCTCGGCCGGGCGCGTACGGCCCGGCCGACCAGCCCGCTCATCGCCTTGGTCATCCTGGACGCCACCACGGCCACGCCGAGGATCACCACGATCGCGGCGAGGCAGGCGACGCTCACCGCGGCCGACCGGATCATCACCATGGCCGAGCAGATCGTCGTGCCCACCACGCCGAGGCAGATCAGGGCGAGCGCCGCACGCGCCCGGTCGAGCCCGTGATCCTGCGGCACCGAGCTGAGCGCCGTGGCGGGGCGAGGCCGCGCGGCCCGCCAGATCGGGAAGAAGGCGGCCGCCAGCCCGGTGCACAGGCACACCGCGGCCGCGAGCGCGGCCGGGAGCCAGCCCGGGTCGAACCGCAGAGCCGCCGGTACGACCCCGTCGCGCACCAGGTGCCCGAACAGCTGACCACCGAGGTGGCCGCCGAGCACCGTGCCCGCCGCCGTGGCGACCACCGAGATCGTCGCCACCTCGCCGAGCATCATCAGTCGGACGCGGCGCGGCGGCGTGCCCATCGCCTGCAGCAGCGTCAGCTCCGGCGCCCGGTGCTCGACCAGGAGTTTCATGGTGCTGACCAGGACGAGCATGCCGACCAGCAGCGTCGTGCCGCCGATCAGGCCGGCGATGGTGATCAGGTTCTCGCGGCCGGCGCGCGCCTGCGCGAACTCGGCGAGCCCGCGGTCGTCCCCAGTGAGCGTCACCGCGGACTGGCCGCGCAGAGTGGCGCGCACCCGGTCGGCGAGCGCCTGCTCGCCCGTCCCGGGCACGGGGACCACGGCTATCGCGTCCACCGAGTCCGGATGGCCGGACAGCCACCGCGCGTCGTAGGGCGTGAAGAACATCGCGGCCGCCGTGGCCGTACGTCCCGCCGCCGGGGCGACCACACCGCTCACCCGGAAGGTCGCGACGGCGCCGCGGGCCACGATCTGGATCCGGTCGCCCACGTGACTGCCCGATCGGGTGGCGAGCACCGCGTCCAGCACGACGTCTCCGGCCGTCGCCGGCGCGGTGCCGGCCCGCAGCTCGTACGGCAGCAGTCCCGCCGAGGTCCATTCGTGCCCCGTGGCCCGGGGCGTGTCCCCGCCGAGCATGGTGACGGGGATGGAGACGTCGCCGATGGCGTCGGCGACCCCGGGCACCGCCCGCACGGTCGCCAGCAGGGACCGGCTCAGGCGTACGGTCTCGGACAGGTTCGCCCATTCGGCATCGTCGTCGCGGGGGTCGTCGTCCGGCAGCCGGTAGGACGGGTCGCCCGCGACCACCACCGCGGCGCCGGCCAGCCGTTCGGGCGGGAACGCGGCCTGGATCCCCGCCGCCATCAGCCCCGCGCAGGCCGCCACGATGGCGGCGGCGGCGAAGACCGTGGCGAGCACCGCCGAGAACGCGCCCCTGCGGTGGGACAGAGTGCGCAGGGCCAGACGCCACATCAGGTCGGCTCTCCCCGGTCCCACATCGCCAGGTGGGCCATCCGCTCCGCCGCCGCCTTGGTGGGCGGGAGCGCCAGCTCGTCCACGACCCGGCCGCCGGCCATGAAGAAGACGTGGTCGGCGTAGGCGGCGATCCGCGAGTCGTGCGTGGCCACGACCACCGTCTGTCCCGCCCGCGCCGCTTCGCGCAGCAGGCCGAGAACCTGGTCGACGCCGCTGTTGTCCTGCGCGCAGGTGGGCTCGTCGGCGAAGATCACCGGCGCCCGGCCGACCAGGGCCCGCGCGACCGCCGCCCGCTGCTGCTCGGCGAAGGACAGCCGGTGCGGCAGGTCGTGCAGGTGGTCGGTCAGGCCGATCTGCGCGATCACCCGGTCCAGCAGGACGGTGTCGACGCTCCGGCCGGCCAGGTAGCCGGGCAGCGCGATGTTCTCCGCCACGTTGAGCGCGGGCAGCAGGTTGGACCCTTGGAAGACGAAGCCGAGCCGGTCACGCCGCAGCCTGGTCAGCGACGCGTCGTCGAGGTCGGTCAGCTCCTCGCCGTCGAGGAGCACCGACCCCGACGCCGGCCGCTCCAGTCCTGACGCGCAGCGCAGCAGCGTGCTCTTGCCGGACCGCGACGGCCCGATGACCGCGGTGAGCGCGTGTTTCCGGCAGCCGATCGTGACGCCGCTCAGCGCCTCGAAGCTGCCCTTCCTCGTGTTGTACGTCTGTCGTACGGAATTCAACCGCACGATGTCGCCTTCTTCGCTCCTCGGATTGTCCGCAGCTCTGCTCATAGCACGGATGCTAATCGCCGATTCGTATTCAGCGCATCGGCCTGAAGGGCCATCCGTGCCCTCCTCTTCAGGGATGGTTCGGTGGCATGAACGGTACTCGGAACGGAAAATCTGGCTCTTTGTCGGCGGCCATGACATGGCATCAGAATTCTTTGTCGAGAATGGTGAAAAGTTCTTCGGCGCTGGCCGATTCGAGCGTCGGCTCCGCCGGGTCCGCCGGCCGGCCGTGCGCCTCGGCCCACTTGGCCGTGAGCGCCTTGAGCCGGGCGGTGATCCGCGCGTGCCCGTCGGGATCCGGTACGAGCTTGTCCAGCGCCTGTTCGAGCTCGGCCAGTTCGGCCTCCAGCGGCTCGGCGGCCGTGTCGTCGTCGCCGAGCAGTTCGGTCTTGATGAAGGCGGCCACGGCTTCCGGCGTCGGGTAGTCGAAGACGAGCGTGGCCGGCAGGCGCACGTCCGCCGCCGCGCTCAGCCGGTTGCGCAGCTCGACCGCGGTCAGCGAGTCGAACCCCAGCTCCTTGAACCCCCGCACCGGATCGACCGGGTCCTCGCCGTCGTGGCCGAGCACGGCGGCGACGTGGGTGCGTACCAGGCTCAGCAGCAGGCGGTCACGCGCCGCCCTGGACAGCGGCGTCAGCCGATCCGTCAACGAGACGGGCGCGGCGGCGGGGGCCGTGACCGAAGGCGTGGCGGGCGCCCGCCCGACGGGGGCGGTGACCAGGCCACGGAGCATCGCCGGCGGCCCTTCCTCCCGCGACCGCACGGCCGCGAGATCCAGCCGGATCGGCACCAGCGCGGGCTCGTCGAGCGCGAGCGACTCGTCGAACAGCGCCAGCCCCGCCTCGGCCGACAGCGGCAGCAGGCCGGAGTGACGCAGCCGGCGCAGATCGGCCTCGCCGAGCTGGGCGGTCATGCCGCCCACCTCCGGCGCCCACATGCCCCAGGCCAGCGAGAGGCCGGGCAGACCGGCCGCCCTGCGGTGCGCGGCCAGCGCGTCGAGGAAGGCGTTGGCCGCCGCGTAGTTGCCCTGCCCGGCGGCGTCGAGCGTGCCGGCCGAGGAGGAGAAGAGCACGAACGCCGACAGGTCCAGATTTTTCGTGAGTTGGTGAAGATGCCAGGCTGCGTGGGCTTTGGGCTGCCAGACCGTGTCCACCTGCTCGTCCGTGAGCGAGCCGATGACGCCGTCGGCCACGACGCCCGCCGTGTGCACGACCGCGGTCAGCGCACGGCCCGCGAGCAGTTCCGCGAGCGCGTCGCGGTCGGCGACGTCGCACGCCGCGACCTCGACGCGGGCCCCCTGCTCGGTGAGCTCCGCGCGCAGCCGGTCGGCGCCCGGGGCGTCGAGCCCCCTGCGGCCGACCAGCAGCAGGTCGCGCACGCCGTGCTCGGCCACCAGATGCCGGGCCACCAGCGCGCCGAGCCCGCCCGTGCCGCCGGTGACGAGCACGGTGCCGGCTCCGCTGATCGGCGTGGGCACGGTCAGCACGATCTTGCCGGTGTGCCGGGCCTGCGCCATGTACCGGAACGCCTCGGGCGCGCGTCGCACGTCCCAGACACGGGTCGGGAGGGGTGTGAAGGTGCCTTCCTCGAACAGCTTCACCAGCTCGGTCAGGATCTCCTGGGTCCGGTCCGGCCCGGCGTCGGAGAGGTCGAAGGGCGTGTAGCGGACGCCGGGCGTGATCGTGTCCGCGTCTCGGATGTCGGTCTTGCCCATCTCCACGAACCGGCCACCGGGAGCCAGCATGCCCAGGGACGCGTCGGTGAACTCACCCGCGAGCGAGTTGAGCACCACATCCACCTGGCCGAACTTCTCCGCGAACTCCAGCGTCCGCGAGGAGGCCACATGCGCATCGTCCAGGGGCAGCGATGCCCACTTGCCGGGGCTCGCCGTACCGAACACCTCCGCGCCCAGCCACTGGGCGAGCTGCACCGCCGCCATGCCGACCCCACCGGCGGCCGCGTGCACCAGCACCCGATCACCCGCCCGAAGGTCGGCCAGATCGACCAGCCCGTAGTAGGCGGTCGCGAAGACGGCCGGCACGGCGGCCGCGTCCACGTAGGACCAGCCGTCCGGCATGTGCGTCACCATCCGGTGATCGGTCACCGTATAGGGCCCGAAACCCCCCTCGAACAGCCCGAACACCCTGTCTCCTGGAGCGAACCGGGTGACGCCGGAGCCGACCTCGACGACCACGCCGGCGCCCTCGCCGCCGATGGACGTCTCGCCCGGGTACATGCCGAGAGCCATCAGGACGTCGCGGAAGTTGAGTCCGCAGGCCCGCATGGACACGCGTACCTCGAACTCCTCCAAAGGCCGCCGGGCCGCGTCACTGGCGGTCGCCGCCAGGGCGTCGATCGTCCCCGGCTCGGTGATCTCCAGATGCCAGGACTCCGCGTCGGCCGGCGGCTGCAGCAGGCCGTCCTCGCCGGTCCTGGTCAGGCGTGGCGCGAGGGCGTCGCCTTCGCGAAGGGCCAGCTCAGGCTCCTGACCAGTCAGTACGGTGGGCAGCGCCCGGTAGGAGTCCGCCGCGCCGTCCACGTCGACGAGGAGGAACCGGCCGGGGTTCTCGGCCTGCGCGGCACGGACCAGCCCCCAGACGGGGGCGTGGGCCAGGTCGGGCGTGTCGTCGTCGGCCCCGGTCCTCACGGAGTCACCGGTCACCAGCACCAGCTTGGCGGCGCCGAAGCGCTCATCGGCCAGCCAGCTCTGCAGCAGGCCGAGCGTCCGTCCGGTCAGCTCGCGCGCGTCCGCCGAGGGGTCGTCCGACGCGGACCCGTATCCGGCCGAGACCAGCACCGCCGTCGGCGGTGGGCTCAGCGCGGCCAGTGCGTCCAGGTCCGGGACGGCGCGGGCGGAGAGTCCCGCTGCGCGCAGGCCCGTGAGCAACTCGCCGTCGTCGGCGCCGAGCACCGCCCAGTCGTCGCGCGCGCCGCCGATGGCCACCCGCGTCCACTTCACCTGGTACGGCGAGGCGCCCGCCCCGCTCCG
>NZ_JBEZDM010000071.1:0-28380 GCF_040648335.1 Nonomuraea sp. NPDC049158 | reverse complement strand
GTATTTGGGGTGTGTCGGTTCCCGTGGGGGTGTCTTTGGGGTGTTGTGTTGTCTGGTTGGGGTTTTGGCGGGCGGTCGCGCCGCGTGCCGTGGGGGGCGGGGGGGCGCGCCCGCGGGGGCCCCCCCCACGGCCGCGAAACAAGGACGAAAGACCCTAACGGCCCCTCCCCGATCCGCCGATGCTGGGAAGCATGCAACTAGACGCGTCCGGCCTGCAGGTGCTCTCTCGACAGGAGTGCCTCGGCCTGCTGGACACGGCGCGGATCGGCCGGATCGTCTTCACCGACCGGGCCCTGCCCGCCGTCCAGCCGGTCAACTTCTGCCTGTACGGCGAGCACATCGTGATCCGCACTTCCGTCGGCTCCAAGCTGGCCGCGGCCACCCAGCGGAGCGTGGTCGCCTTCGAAGCCGACGAGTTCGACCCCGACTCGCGTACCGGCTGGTCCGTGACCGCGGTCGGGCACGCGCGAACCGTACACGAACCCGAGGAGATGGCCCGCCTCGCACAACTCCCCCTGATGCCGTGGGCGCCGGGCAGCCGTGACCACTACATCGTGGTGGCGGCCGAGCAGGTTTCCGGCCGCCGCATCACCGCGGCACCGACCACCTGAGCCGCCAGAGCGACCAGCTGAGCCACCGCATCACAGCGGGACCGACCACCTGAGCCGGGTTCCGCCGCCCTCGGGTGAATCGACGGTGAACGTGCCGCCCAGGCGGGTGGCACGTTCTTCCAGGTTGGCCAGCCCGCTGCGCCGGCCATCGGGCTCGATGCCCACCCCGTTGTCGGTGACGACCAGGGTCAGCCGGCCGGCCGCCGCCTCCAGCAGGATGTCGGCCTTGGTCGCCTTGGCGTGCCGTACCAGGTTGGACAGGGCCTCGCGCAGCACGGCCGTCACCTGCTCGGCCGCGGATTGGCCGACCAGCGTGTCGAGCTGCCCTTCCAGACGCAGCCCTGGACGGAAGCCCAGGTGCGCGGCGGCCCCGCCGACCAACTCGGCGATCTGACCGCGCAGCCCGCTCGTCCCCGAACCCTGCAGGGCGAAAATGCTGGCTCGGATCTGCCGGATCGTGTCGTCCAGCTCGTCGACCGCGTGCTGGACCCTGCTCGTGGCCTCAGGACGCTCGATCAGCCTGACGGCGCCCATCAGCGTCATGGCCACCGCGAACAGCCGCTGGATCACCACATCGTGCAGGTCCCTGGCGATCCTGTCGCGGTCTTCCAGCAGGCTGAGCCGCTCCGCGGCGCGACGCACCTCGGCCAGCTCCACCGCGATGGCCGCCTGGCCCGCGAAGGCCTCCAGCATGTGGCCCTCGGCCTCGCTGAACGGCAGCCGCCCCGAGCGCTTGCTCATGGCGACCACCCCGCGCACCGAAGGCGGCGCGCCCAAGGGCACCAGCAGCCGCATGTCGCCCTCGGTGAGCGACTCGCCGCGGGTGTAGACCTCACCCGCCATCGTCGTTGCCACCGCGCACGAGGTGCCCAGCAGCTCGCCCGCCCGGTCGCCCTCGGCGATCTCCACCACCAGCCGGGTGCCGCCGTCGGCGGGCACCATCAGCTCGACCAGGTCGGCATCCGTCATCTCCTTGGCCTTGCTGGTCAGTATGACGAGGACGTCGCGCGGATCGGTGCCGGACAGCAGGCTGGTGGTGATCTCCGAGGAGGCCCGCAGCCACTTCTCCCTCCGCCGGGTCTGCTCGTACAAACGCGCGTTCTCCACCGCCACGCCCGCCGCGGTGGCCAGGGCGATGACGACGGCCTCATCCTCCTCGTCGAACTCTCCGCCACCCCGCTTCTCCGTCAGGTAGAGGTTGCCGAACACCTCCTCACGCATCCGGATCGGCACGCCCAGGAAGGTGCCCATGGGCGGATGGCCGGGCGGGAAACCGTAGGACTCCGGGTGATCGGCGATCCGCGCCAGTCGCAGCGGCCGGGCATCCTTGATCAACAATCCGAGCAGGCCGAGCCCGTGCGGCCAGTGTTCGATCTTGGCGATTTCTTCCTCGGTCAATCCCACGGGTATGAACTCGATCAGCGTGCTCCCATGGCCGATCACCCCCAGTGCGCCGTAACTGGCGTCCACCAGGTTGGTCGCGGTCTCCACGATCCGCCGCAGCACCGTTTCCAGATCGAGATCGCTGCCCACCAACACCACCGCGTCCAGCAGCGCGTGCACGCGGTCGCGCGTGGCGAGCACCGCGTTCAGCCGCACCTGCAGCTCAGCCAGCAACTCGTCCAGCCGCATGGACGGCATCACCGATCCATCGCTCATACCCGCAGTTTCTGCCCGCACGATCGATCGGTAAAGCTCCCGCGAACAGCTGGCGGTAGCCTGTGAGGCGTGACGGCTAATCGGTGATATAGCACTACCCGTGGTTTTGACGGGAGCTTCCCTGCAGCGGACGAGTCTGCGCGATCAGGCGCTGTCGGTGCTGAGGGAGGCGCTGGTCACGGGCGCCCTGGAGCCGGGCGAGGTGTATTCGGCGGCGTCACTGGCGACGGAGCTCGGAGTGTCCACGAGCCCGGTACGCGAGGCGATGCTCGCCCTGGTCGATGAGGGTCTGCTGGAAGCGCTGCCCAATCGGGGATTCCGTGTCGTGTCCTTCACCGAGCAGGACTTCACCGAGATCTTCGAGCTGCGCATGATGCTCGAGGTACCCGGGGCGGGCCGGGTGGCCGAGTTGGGCTTGGGGGATCGTGCGGAGCGGCTGTCGCGGCTCGTCGACGTCATCGAGCGGACGGCCGCGAGCGCGTGCTCGCCCGCCTCGGCCTGACCGCGGCGGACATCGCCCGTCAGGTCGAGGAGACCTTCCTCCGGCTCACTCGCCAACCCCAGGACGCCTCGTCCGCCTGACCCCTGTGGATCAGGCGGAAGATCATGGGTCGGTCAGGTCGGTGAGCGGGCGGCGGACCCCGTGGCTCTCGTCGGCGGCGATGCCGAGCCGCATGAGCATCTGCGGGTAGGCGCCCGCGCACATCCGCTGCCGGAGGAAGTCGCGTAGGTGCGGCTCCTCCAGCACCTGGGTGTGGAAGGCGGCGCTCACCCCGTGGGCCGAGGCGTGCAGCAGCACGTGCTGCAGTGCCTGCCCGGCCGCCAGCCAGGCCTCGCGGGTGTCCTCGCGGGTGGTCAGCAGCGCCACCACCCCGGTGGCGCTCGACGTGCGCTGGTCGGTGTCGGTGCCCCAGGGGTGCTGGTGGGCGTAGTCGCGCTGGGCGAATTCGCCGGCCGGCTGCTTGGGGTAGGCGTCGGCGGGCACGCCGTCGCCTCGGGTGCTTTCCGGTGGGCGCGCCCACCGCATGACCTCGAGGGTGAAGGGCCAGTCCTGCGACTGGACGGCCTGGGCCGCCTCGGTGAGCGCGGCCAGGGCCCGTACGGCGGCGGGCGCCCCGACCGGCGTGAAGGTCGCGCCCTCGGTGGCGGCCTCGCGCTGCCACTGTGCCACGAGCCCCTCGGGCACGGGCGCCTCGGTGAATCCCGCCCGGTGCGTACGCCGTACCTCGATCTGCCCGGCCAGCATGCTGGTGTGCTCGTCCGGCTCGACGGCCTCGCCGAGCCGTACCGTCGCCAGCAGCGAGGGCCGGTCGGGATCGGGCAGGATCCGCACGATCGGCTCCCGGCCGGCCTGGTGCAGCGCGGTACGCAGGTTGAACACGGCCGCCCCGCAGCTGATCAGCATTTCCCTGCCGCCAGGGTCTTCCAGGGCCAGTTTGCGATCGGTGCTCGCGCGGACGGCGATCTCCTGGCCCGTGACGGCGAAGGTCCAGGGCTGGGTGTTGTGCACCGACGGTGCCCAGCGCGCCGCCTCGAGCGCGATGTCGATGGTCATGTCGTTCTCCCAGGTCAGGCCGCGGATCGCCATGGCTCCACGATCCGCCCGCGTGCCTGCCACCGGCAGAGGCCAAAGTCCCATCGATCACGGCCATACGGCACTCCTCGCTGCTTCCGCGGTCAGGGGCGCCAGGGCGTACGGGAACCGGTCGACCGGTCGGCGCGGCTGCGGTACACGATGTAGGGGCGGGTCAGGTAGCCGAGGGGTGCGGTGAGCATGTGCACCAGCCGGGTGAACGGCCAGATGGCGAACAGCAGCAGCGCGCTGAGCGCGTGCAACTGGAACAGGATGGGCGCGCCGGCCATCAGCGCGGGGTCCGGGCTGAAGGAGAAGATCGACCGGAACCAGGGTGAGATGGTGGTGCGATAGTCGTAGCCGCCGCCGATGACATTGGCCGCCACCGTGGCGGCCAGGCCGAGCACGATGGTGGCGCTCAGCACCAGGTACATGAGCTTGTCGTTGCGGGTGGTGGCGGTGAACACCGGTCCGACGGTGCGGCGCCGGTAGATGAGGATCGCCAGGCCGCCGAGGGTGGCGAGGCCCGCGATGGTGCCGAGCAGGACGGCGCCGGCGTGGTAGGCCGCCTCGCTCACGCCTACGGCCTCGGTCCAGCTCTTGGGGATCACCAGCCCGCCGATGTGGCCGAGCAGGACGACCAGGATGCCGAAGTGGAACAGCGGGCTGCCGACCCGCAGCAGCCGCGACTCGTACATCTGTGACGATCGGGTGGTCCAGCCGAACTTGTCGTAGCGGTAGCGCCACACGTGGCCGAGCACGAACACGGTGATCGCCACGTAGGGCGCCACTATCCACAGCAGGATGTCGAGGGCGTTCACCGTGATGCCTCCGTGACGGTGTAGGGCTCCAGCCCGACCTCCTCGGCGGGCGGTCCTTCGGCCGCCAGCCGCAGCGCGGCCTCCTTCTCGCGCGGGCCGGCCGGGGGCAGTGTGGCGGCCACGGCGGCCACCACGTCGGCGTACGGCGAGCGCTCGTCCTCCAGCGCCGTGCGCAGGAGCTCCAGGCCGGCCCGGTGCTCCCGCAGCAGGCGATGGGCCTCCCGCACGGCGCCGCGGGCCGACAGCTCGCACACCACCGCCAGGTGGTCGGGCAGTTCGCCGTCGGCGACCTCGAAGCCCGCGGCGCGCAGGGCGTGCTTGAAACGCAGCAGCGCCCCGCCGCGCTTGCGGGTGTCGCCGTAGGCGTAGTACGTCAGGTACGGGCAGCAGCGTCGCTTGAGGTCGAAGGTCGCCACGTAGTGGGCGGCCAGGTCGGCCTGGGCGGTGCCCGCGACGTGGTCGAGGAAGGCGGTCAGGCGGTCGCGGACCTCCCCGGCGGGCAGCGCGTCCACCGCCTCGGCCAGGACCTGGCGGGCGCCGTACAGCCGCTCGTCGGGGTAGCCGAGCAGCACGCTGGCCACCATGTGGGCGGTCCGCAGTTCGCCTTCTGCCAGAGCCCTCATCATGATCCGTCCCGGTTTCTCTTCGGGAACAGCCCCTCAGGGGTGCCCTTGCCGTCCCAGTTGAGGAGGTTGACCCGACCGCGCAGCTCGCCGACGTCCTCCAGGTCGTCGCCGGTCTGACGCTCGCGCAGCGCGTGGAAGTTCTCCACCGCTACCGGGTCGGGCAGACCGGAGGACTCGCCGAACGGGCCGCTCATACCGGGGCCGCCCTCGTAGTCGAGGCTGCAGCCGGTGGCGCTCTCCTCCAGCCGCGCGCCCTGCTCGGCGTGGGCCTTGGGGATGACGTACCGCTCGTCGTAGGGGGCCAGGGCGAGCAGCCGGTGCATGCCTTCGACCTGCAGGCCGCTCATCCCCACGGCGGCGGCGATCGACTCGTCGGGGTCCTGGCCGAGGTTGAGGCGGCGCATGTAGGAGCGCATGGCGGCCAGGCGGCGCAGCGCGGCCCGCACCGGCCCGGGGTCGCCGGCGGTGAACAGCTCGGCCAGGTAGCCGATCGGGATGCGCAGGGCGTCGATCGCGCCGAACAGGTTGCCGGCGTCCTCGCCGTCGTGGCCGGTGTTCGCCAGCACGTCGACCACGGGCGACAGCGGCGGGATGTACCAGACCATCGGCATCGTGCGGTATTCCGGGTGCAGCGGGAGGGCCACGCCGTACTCGAAGATCAGCTGATGGATCGGGGAGTTACGGGCCGCCTCCAGCCAGTCCTCGGGGATGCCCGCCGCCCGGGCGGCGGCGATCACCTCGGGGTCGCGCGGATCCAGCAGCACGCTCTTGTGCGCCTCGTACAGATCCTTCTCGTCCGGGACGGAGGCGGCCTCCAGGACCCGGTCGGCGTCGTAGAGCAGCAGGCCGAGGTAGCGCAGGCGGCCCACGCACGTCTCCGAGCAGACCGTGGGGATGCCGACCTCGACCCGGGGATAGCAGAAGGTGCATTTCTCCGCCTTGCCGGTGCGGTGGTTGAAGTACACCTTCTTGTACGGGCAGCCGGTCACGCACATGCGCCAGCCGCGGCAGCGGTCCTGGTCGACCAGGACGATGCCGTCCTCGGAGCGCTTGTACATCGCGCCGGACGGGCAGGAGGCCACGCACGAGGGGTTGAGGCAGTGCTCGCAGATGCGCGGCAGGTAGAACATGAACGCCTGCTCGAACTCCAGCTTCACCTGGTCCGACAGCTTACGGAGAACCGGGTCGGCGGCGGTGAGCTCGGGGCCGCCGGCGAGGTTGTCGTCCCAGTTCGCGCTCCAGGTGATCTTCGTGGGCTCACCGGTGATCAGCGACCTGGGCCGGGCGACGGGCGTGTCCTCGCTGGCGGGGGCCGAGAAGAGGCGGTCGTAGTCGTAGGTCCAGGGCTCGTAGTACTGCTGGATGGAGGGCATGAGCGGGTTGGCGAAGATGGTGAGCAGTTTCTTCAGCCGCCCGCCCGCCTTCAGCCGGAGCCGGCCGCGCCGGTTGAGCTCCCAGCCGCCCTTCCAGGTGTCCTGATCCTCGTAGGTGCGTGGGTAGCCCTGGCCGGGGCGGGTCTCGACGTTGTTGAACCAGACGTACTCGACCCCGGCCCGGTTGGTCCAGGCCTGCTTGCAGGTGACCGAGCAGGTGTGGCAGCCGATGCACTTGTCGAGGTTCATCACCATGGCCAGCTGCCCCATGATCCGCATCAGTAGTCGACCTCCTGAGAGCGGCGGCGGATCACGGTGACCTCGTCGCGCTGGTTGCCGGTGGGCCCGAGGTAGTTGAAGGCGAACGACAGCTGGGCGTAGCCGCCGATCAGGTGGGTGGGCTTGACCAGCAGGCGGGTGAGGGAGTTGTGGATGCCGCCGCGCCGCCCGGACGTCTCGCTCTTGGGCACGTCCACGACGCGTTCCTGCGCGTGGTACATGTACACGGTGCCCTCGGGCATCCGGTGGGAGACGACCGCGCGGGCCACGACGACGCCGTTGCGGTTGACCGCCTCGATCCAGTCGTTGTCGCGGATCTTCGCCTTGGCCGCGTCGGCCGGGCTCATCCAGATGGTCGGCCCGCCTCGGGAGAGCGTGAGCATGAGCAGGTTGTCCTGGTATTCGGAGTGGATGGACCACTTCGAGTGCGGGGTGAGGTAGCGCACGGTGATGCCGTCCGCCCCGGATTCGCCGACGCCGGGCTCGCCGAACATCGCGGTCATGTCGAGCGGCGGCCGGTAGGTCGGCAGCGCCTCGCCGGCCTCGTGCATCCAGTCGTGGTCGAGGTAGAAGTGCTGGCGGCCGGTGAGGGTGTGCCAGGGTTTGCGGTGCTCGATGTTGATGGTGAACGGCGAGTAGCGCCGCCCGCCGGTCTCGCTGCCCGACCATTCCGGCGAGGTGATCACGGGCACGGGCCGGGCCTGGGTGTCGGCGAAGGTGATCTGCTTGTGCTCGTCGGCCAGCCCGTCGAACGACGTTCCGGTACGCCGGCCCAGCGTGGCGAACCCCTGGGCGGCCAGGTGCCCGTTGGTGGTGCCGGACAGGGCCAGGATGGCCTCGCACATGTCGCTGTCGCGGGCCAGGGAGGGTCGCCCTGTGGCGCTGCCACTGCGGACGATCCCGGTCATCCGGCTCAGCCGGTCGATCTCGCCGGAGACGTCGTACGTCAGCCCTTTGGTCGTGGCGCCGAGCCGTTCCAGCAGCGGGCCGAGGGCGGCCATCCGCTCCGCCACCGCCCCGTAGTCGCGCTCCACCGTGACGATCTTGGGGAAGTCGCGTCCCGGGGTGGGCGGCCGGCCCGTCACGCGCCAGTCGTGCACCCGCCCGTGCGGGGTGGCCAGCTCGTCGGGCGTGTCGTGCGTCAGCGGCATGGCCACCACGTCCGTACGCGTGCCCAGGTGGGTCCTGGCCAGGTCGCTGAAGGCCCTGGCGATGGCGTGGAAGGCGGCGAAGTCGGTACGGGTCTGCCAGGGCGGGTCGATCGCCGGGGTGAAGGCGTGCACGAACGGGTGCATGTCGGTGGAGGACAGGTCGTGCTTCTCGTACCAGGTGGCGGCGGGCAGCACGATGTCGGAGAACAACGTGGTGGAGGTCATCCGGAAGTCCAGCGACAGCAGCAGATCCAGCTTGCCGCGCGGCGCCTGCTCCGGCCAGGTCAGGCTCCGCGGCCGCTGTCCGGGCGCGGCCTCCTCGGCCCGCACGGACGAGTCGGTGCCCAGCAGATGGCGCAGGAAGTACTCGTTGCCCTTGGCCGAGGAGCCGAGCAGGTTGGCCCGCCACACGGTCAGCACGCGCGGCCAGTTCGCGGGCGCGTCAGGGTCCTCGCAGGCGAAGCCGAGCCGGCCCGAGGCGACCTGCTCGGCCACGTACGGCCCCGCCTGCGCGCCCGCCGCGGCCAGCTCGTCGGCCAGGTCGAGCGGATTGCGGTCGAACGTCGGGTACGACGGCATCCAGCCCAGCCGCGCCGACTGCGCCAGCAGGTCGGCGGTGGCCTTGCCGGCGAACGCGCCGTCGCCGAGCGGCGAGGAGAGGACATCGGCCGTGTAGGTGTCGTAGCGCCACTGGTCGGTGTGCAGGTACCAATAGGCAGTGCCGATCATCTGCCGGGGCGGGCGCGACCAGTCCAGGCCGAAGGCGAGCTGCGCCCAGCCGGTGATCGGCCGGCACTTCTCCTGGCCGACGTAGTGCGCCCAGCCGCCGCCGTTGACGCCCTGGCAGCCGGTCAGTGTGGTCAGCGCCAGGAACGAGCGGTAGATGGTGTCGGAGTGGAACCAGTGGTTCGTCCCCGCCCCCATGATGATCATGGACCGGCCGCCGGACTCCTCGGCGTTGCGCGCGAACTCGCGGGCGATCCGGGCCGCTTTGGCCGCGGGCACGCCGGTGATCGCCTCCTGCCAGGCCGGGGTGTACGGCTCCGCCGCGTCGTCGTAGCCGGACGGCCAGCGCCCCGGCAGCCCGTCGCGGGCCACGCCGTACTGGGCGAGCATCAGGTCGTACACCGTGGTGACCAGGTGGCCGCCGACCCGCCGCACCGGCACGCCCCGCTCCAGCACCCCGTCGCCGTGCCCGTCGAAGCGCGGCAGGGCGACCGTCAGCGCCTGCTCGCCCAGGACGGTCAGCAGCGGATCCACCTCGCCCAGGTCGAGGTTCCAGCGGCCCCGCCCCTGCTCGGAGTGGCGGAAGGCGAGCGAGCCGTTCGGCACGACCGGCTCGCCGGTCCCCGCGTCCAGCAGCACCGTGGCGAACGCCGCCTCCTCCCCCTCCTGCCCCAGGTCGGCCGCGGTGAGGAACTTGTCCGGCACGTACGACCCGGCCCGCTCCCGCAGCCGGACCAGGAACGGCAGGTCGGTGAAGCGCTTGACGTAGTCGGTGAACCCGGCCGTCGGCCGGTCGGCGAAGAACTCCTTGAGGATCACCTGCCCCATCGCCATGGCCAGCGCGCCGTCCGTGCCCGGGTGCGGGGCCAGCCACTCGTCGGCGAACTTGGCGGCGTCGTTGTAGTCGGGCGCGAGCACCACCACCTTCTGGCCCCGGTAGCGCGCCTCGGCCATGAAGTGGGCGTCGGGCGTGCGGGTGACCGGCACGTTCGAGCCCCACAGCATCAGGTACGAGGCGTCCCACCAGTCGGCCGACTCCGGCACGTCCGTCTGGTCGCCGAACACCTGCGGGGAGGCCACCGGCAGGTCGGCGTACCAGTCGTAGAACGACAGCATCGCCCCGCCGATCAACGACACGAACCGGGCGCCCACCGCGTGGGAGGCCATCGACATGGCCGGAATCGGGGAGAAACCGGCCACCCGGTCGGGGCCGTAGGTCTTGATGGTGTGCACGTGCGCCGCGGCGATGATCTCGCAGGCCTCGTCCCAGGTGACGCGCACCAGACCGCCCTTGCCGCGGGCCGACTGGTAGCGGCGGCGCTTGTCCGGGTCCGTGGTGATCTCGGCCCAGGCGGCGACCGGGTCGCCGAGCCTCGCCTTCGCCTCCCGGTACATCTCCACCAGGACGCCCCTGGCGTACGGGAAACGGACCCTGGTGGGCGAGTAGGTGTACCAGGAGAAGGCGGCGCCGCGCGGGCAGCCGCGTGGCTCGTACTCGGGCCGGTCGCCGCCCACGCTGGGGTAGTCGGTCTGCTGGGCCTCCCAGGTGATCACGCCGTCCTTGACGTACACCTTCCAGGAGCAGGAGCCGGTGCAGTTGACGCCGTGGGTGGAGCGGACGACCTTGTCGTGGCTCCACCGGTCGCGGTAGAAGGCGTCGCCTTGGCGTCCGCCGATCTGGTGCAGGGTCCGCAGGTCGCCGGAGACCGCGCCGGGCCGCAGGTGCCGGCCGAGTCTCAGAAGGGCGTCGCTGACCGGCCCGTCCATACCCGCCATACGCACAGCTCCTTCATCTAGCTCCTCGAAACCGGACATGCCTCTCCATCAGCGCTTTGATCGTCAGGTGAACGGCAAGCGGAGGTCCGCCGCGGCGTCCGGCACGAAGGTCTCCGGCCTGCGCGGCGGGCGCCGGTAGCCGGTGGCGGGCGGGCGGTGCGGGATCTTCAGCTCCGCCCGCCGTACCTCCTCATAGGGGATCGTGGACAGCAGGTGGGCCATCATGTTGATCCTGGCCCGCCGCTTGTCCTCGCTCTCCACGTCGTACCACGGCGCCTCAGAGATGTCGGTGTGCACCAGCATCTCGTCCTTGGCCCTGGAGTAGTCCTCCCAGCGATTGATCGACTCCAGGTCCATCGGCGACAGCTTCCACTGCCGCATCGGATCCGCCAGCCGGGCGTGGAAGCGCCGCTCCTGCTCCTCGTCGCTCACCGAGAACCAGTACTTGCGCAGCAGGATCCCGTCCTCCACCAGCAACCGTTCAAAGATCGGACACTGGTGCAGGAATCGCGTGTATTCCTCCTGGGTGCAGAATCCCATCACCCGTTCGACACCCGCGCGGTTGTACCAGCTGCGGTCGAACAGCACGATCTCCCCAGCGGCGGGCAGGTGCTCGATGTAGCGCTGGAAGTACCATTGCGACCGCTCGCGCTCGGTCGGTGCCGGGAGCGCGGCGATGCGCGCAACGCGCGGGTTGAGGTATTCGGCGACCCTCTTGATCGTGCTCCCCTTGCCCGCCGCGTCCCTCCCCTCGAAGATCACGACCACCCGCCGGCCTCGCACGCGCACCCACTCCTGCACCTTCACCAGCTCTCCTTGCAGGCGGAAGAGCTCCTTCTCGTACGCCTTGCGCGGCAGTCTCTTCGTCATCGGGCTTCCTCGGAAGACGGTCCGAACGGCACCGGTAGCGCGGCGGGGCGCCGCCTGGCCGTGGCACGCACCGCGGTGACGGTCAGCGCCAACGTCAGCACCGACACTCCGGCCAGCAGGGCCAGGCCCACCCCGTAGGAGCCGAACAGGCCGTAGACGAACCCCATCTCCACCGGCGGCACGAACCCGCCCAGCCCGCCGGCCGCGCCGACCAGGCCCGTGACCGAGCCGACCTTGTCGGCCGGGGCCGCCACCGAGACCAGGGCGAAGGTGGCCCCGCTGCCGGCGCCGAGCGCCGCGGCCATGGTCAGGAACGCGACCGTGCCCAGCGGCATCAGCGGTGGGGTGAACGCCAGTACCGTGGCGCAGAGCGCGACGACGGCGAACACGGCGGCCAGGACGCGAATCGGCCCGATCCGGTCCGACAGCCAGCCGCCGACGGGACGCGCCACGACCGCCAGGATCACGAACCCGGCCATCCGGTCGGCCGCGTCGGCCTGCTCCAGGCCGTAGGCCGACCGCAGGTAGACAGGCAGGTAGACGGAGAAGGCGACGTACCCGCCGAACGTCACCGCGTACAGCACGCAGGCCTGCCAGGTGATCGGCAGGCGCACGGCCGCGCCCAGCCGCGCCATGGTCGACTGGGCGGGCGCCGTACGGCCCGGGGCGTCCCGCAGCAGGAACCAGGCCACGACGGCGTAGACGGCGAGCACGGCCGCGGTGAGCAGGAACGGGGTGGCCGCGCCGCCGGTCCTGACCAGCTTGACCGTGGTCAGCGCGCTGATCGCGGTGCCGCCCATCCCCATGCCGAAGACACCGACGGCCAGGCCACGGCGCTCGGGCGGGAACCAGGCGCTGACGAAGGGCACGCCCACCGCGAACACCGTCCCGCCGATGCCCAGGAAGAACCCGCCCACCAGCAGCACCGCCGGCGAGCCCCGCCCGGCCAGGCCGATGAACAGCACCGGGACGATGGTGGCCGCCGAGATCAGCGGGAACATCACCCGGCCGCCGAACCGGTCGGTCAGCGCCCCCACGGGGATCCGGCCCACCGAGCCGACGATCACCGGGACCGCGACCAGCAGCGCCTGCTGGGCGGCCGACAGGCCCAGCAGCTCCTTGAAGCGCGGGCCCAGCGGGCTGAGCAGCGCCCACGCCCAGAAGTTCACCGCGAATCCCACGGTCGCCAACGCCAGCATCAGCGCCGGCCGGCGGGTATCGCCGCGTGGGACCGCCCGGACGGTCCTGTCGGTGCTCATCTCATCCGTTCCTGTCGCATTCACCGGCTCCCACCTGGCGTTTTTGCCCTGCGTGCTCCCCTCGCATCCCACAGCGGCAGCTCCATGCCTCCTAGAGGCGAAAGTCCTGCCTCTTGAGTGCTTTGGTCTTCACTCGCTTTTGGGACTTTGGCCCCTATTCCGCGGTTGGCCGGGCCGGTTAGCGTCAGAGCATGATTCGGGTGTTCCTCGTTGACGATCATGAGGTGGTACGGCGGGGCGTGGCCGCCCTGCTGGACTCCGAGGACGACATAGAGGTGATCGGCGAGGCCGGGACCGCGGAGTCGGCGATCGCCCGTATTCCGGCGCTCAAGCCGGACGTGGCGGTGCTGGATGTGCGGCTGCCCGACGGTAGCGGCGTGGATGTGTGCCGTGAGGCCCGCTCCAGGCTGCCGGAGTTGGCGTGCCTGATGCTGACCTCCTACGCCGACGACGACGCGCTGTTCGAGGCGGTGATGGCGGGCGCCGCCGGTTACGTGCTCAAGCAGATCCACGGCTCCGACCTGGTGGGCGCCGTGCGTACGGTCGCCTCCGGGCAGTCGCTGCTCGACCCGCGGACCACCGCGGCGATGCTCCAGCGGCTGCGCGAGCAGGCCGCCAAGAGGGATCCGCTGGCGGCGCTGTCGGAGCAGGAGCGCAACATCCTCGACCTGATCGGCGATGGGCTGACCAACCGGCAGATCGGCGAGCGGATGTTCCTGGCCGAGAAGACGGTCAAGAACTACGTGTCCAATCTGCTGTCCAAGCTCGACATGCAGCGCCGTACCCAGGTGGCGGCGCTCTCGGCCCGGCTGCGGACGGATCGGCGAGACTGACGGCTCGCCGTTCAAGCCCTCTCCTGGTGCGGCCGGACGACCGCGACCGGGCAGGTGGCGTGGTGCAGCACGGCGCGGCTGACCGAGCCCAGCACCGCCGAGGCGAAGGGGAGAACATCGGCAGTTGCCAGGCATACAGGACATGCAGCTGAGCGTGGCGGGCGCGGGCCTCGTCAATGGCGTACTGCATGGCGGCTTCGGAGTGCGCGGACCCGTCGTAGCCGACGACGATCCGTCTGGTCATCACGCACCCCTTCCCGAACTGGAACCTCAGCTCCAGCCTCGCGAAACAGGCGACCGGCCGCAGGGGGCCGAAGTCCCGAATACGACTGCCGTTGGTCCCGTAGCGGACCAATCCCCAGAAATCGCCTCCTTGACAGGGCCGCGTCCCAACGTAGATCGTTTCGCGGGAACACTCATTCCTCGCAGGGCCGACGGTGGAAGAGCGCCATGAAGATGATCATCGGTGGGTTCGTACTGGCGGCGGTGGCGGGCGCCCTGTGGGCGCGAAGGCACTACGTGGTGGTCACGGTCGAGGGGAGGAGCATGGCCCCGACGCTCTCCGACGGAGATCGGGTCCTGGTACGCAGACGCCGCATCGACCAGGTCACCGCGGGCGACGTCGTCGTGCTCGAACCGCCGCTCACTCTCGCTGGGCTCGGACCGCCGGGCGCGGACGGCCGGCACTGGAACATCAAGCGCGCCGTCGCCTTACCCGGAGACCCCGTGCCTCCGGGGATCGGCGACGGCGTGGCCCGGGTGCCCGCCGGCGCGCTGGTCGTCCTGGGTGACAACATCGACAGCGTCGACTCCCGGCAGCGCGGGTTCTTCGACGCCGACCGCCTGCTCGGTGTCGCGCTGCGCCGGTTGGGCGGGGCAGCGCTGTAGAGCGGGCCCATGGTGCGGTTTCGACTTCTCGGGCCGATGCGGATCCAGGTCAACGGATCACCGGTCAGGATCACGGCGCCCAAGCAACGTACCGTGCTCGCCCTGTTGCTGGCCCGGGCGGGTCACGTCGTACCGATCAGGTCATTGGTGACGGAGGTGTGGGACGAGCGGCCGCCCCGGTCGGCGGTGGCGAACCTGCGCACGTACCTCACGCAGCTGCGCAAGCTGCTTCCGGATGAGGAGCGGCTGGTCACCTCCGACGTCGGCTACCTGCTGCGGGTCGGATCGGACGAGCTCGACCTCCTGGAGTTCGAGGCGCTGTCCGCGCGCGGTCGCCAGGCGCTGGCCAAGCGCGACACGAACGGCGCCGAGGAGGCCTTCACCCGGGCCCTGGCCCTGTGGGAGGGGACGGCGGCGGAGGACGTGCCGCTGGGGCCCACGCTGCGCGAGGTGGTCGCCCGCCTCACCAACCACTACCTGGGCGTGGTGGAGGAGCACGCCGACATCCAGCTCGCCCTCGGCAGGAACGAGCTCGCGGCCACGCGGTTGCGCGAGGTGATCCGCCAGTATCCGCTGCGCGAGCGGCTGCACGGTCAGCTCATGACGGCCCTCTACCGCTGCGGCGACGTGGTCGGCGCGCTGGACGCGTTCGGAGCCGCCCGCCGGGTCCTGGCCGACGAACTGGGCATCGATCCCGGGCCCGACCTGCGCCTGCTGCAGCAGGCCATCCTGCGCAGGGACACCGCCCTGCTGGCGGCCGACCGTGACACCGCGGCCGTGGCCGCCGACGACGGACGCCCGCGGCCACGTCTGCTTCCCCGGGCGCCGCTGGTGTTCGTGGGCCGCTCGGCCGAACGGGCCCACCTGCACAGCGTCCTGTACGGCACGGCGAGCCCACCTGTGGTGGCGCTGCACGGGCCCGGCGGTGCGGGCAAGTCGGCGCTCGCCCTGACGGTCGCGCACGGCGTGACCGACCGCTATCCCGACGGCCAGCTCTATGTGGATCTCCAGGGATCCACGCCGGGCCTGCCACCGTTACGCCCGGCCGAGGTGCTCGGCCGGTTCCTGCGCGCGCTCGGCGTGCCGCCCGGCGACGTCCCGGCGGCACCGGCGGAGGCGGCCACCCACTACCAGTCGCTGCTGGCCGACCGGCGCGTCCTGGTCGTCCTCGACAACGCCGTCGGCGCCGCCCAGGTGGCGCCGTTGCTGCCGGCGGGCGGCGGCTGCGCGGCGCTGGTCACCAGCCGCGCCGCGCTGACCACCATGGACGCCGTGCCCATCGCCGTCGGCATGCTCGACGAGGTGGAGTCGGTACGCCTGCTGAGGTTGCTGGCAGGTCCCGAGCGGGTGAGCGCCGAGGCGGCGGCGGCTGCGGAGATCGCGCGCTCGTGCGGCTTCCACCCGCTGGCCCTGCGCATCGCCGGTGCCCGGCTGGCGGGCCGGCCCGACTGGTCGCTCGCCCGGTTCGGCGAGCGGCTGGGCGACCAGCGACGGCGGCTGGACGAGCTCCAGGCCGCCGACCTGCGGGTGCGTACCTGCTTCGAGGTCGGGTACGGGACGCTGACCAGCACCGCGAAGGCGATCTTCCGGGCGTTCGGCGTGCTGGAGGTGCCCGAAGCCGGCGTCGAGCTCACCGCCGCGCTGGCCGACGTCGACCAGACGACGGCGGAGGCCGCGCTCGACGAGCTGACCGAGGCCCGGCTGCTCGAGCCGGTCGGCGACGGCCGGTTTCGCATGCACGACCTGCTGCGGCTCTTCGCCGCGGAGCTGGCCGCCGCCCATGACACGCCGCGGGAGCGTACGCGGGCGGTCGGCCGGGCCCTGGAGTGGTACCTCGCTCGCCTGCGTCGGCTGCAGACCCTGCTGCAACCGCACCTGATGCCCGCCGGCGGGGGCGAGAACGCCTCCGACGTGGGCTTGGCGGATCTCGCCGCGGCCGTACGGTGGCTGGACACGGATCTGCCGTGCCTGGTGGCGGCGGCCGTACAGGCGGCGAAAGGTGAGCAGGGCGGCTTCGTCATCGAGCTGACGGCCCTGATCAAGGCCATCGCGATGAAGAGCGGCTACTGGCGGGAGCTCGAGACCACCGCGCGGCTCGCCATCGAGGTCGCGCGGCGGGCCGGCGACCGCGTCGCGGAGGCGGCCACGCTGGCGACTCTGGGGCTGCTGGAGTGGAAGTCCGGACGGCCCGAGGCGGCCCGCGCCCTCCTGCAACGGGCGCTCGACCTCTGGCGGGCCGTGGGCGAGCGCGGGGAGGAAGGGCTGGCGCTGCACAACCTCGGCTGGCTGTGCATGCAGGCCGGAGATCTCGACGCGGCCCTCGACCACATCGGCACGGGCCTGCTGCTGCTCAAGACACATCGGCCGAACCGGGTCGGGCTGGTCTCGCACAACCTGGGCGAGGTACTGCTCCGGCTGGGCCGCCACACCGAGGCGGTGGACCGCTTCGAACAGTGCCTCACCATCCGGCGGGCCGATCGCGACCTGTACGGCGAGAGCATCACGCTGGCCGCGCTCGGCCGCGCCCACTGCCTGCTCGACCAGCGGGACAAGGCACTGGCGGTACTGGCGGAGGCACTGGTCCGCTGCGAGGCGACCGGCAACCGGGAGGATCAGTGGGAGGTGCTGCTCAGCAGGTCCGAGATCCGGCTGCGGCAGGGCGATCCGGCCGCGGCGGTGGCCGACCTGACCCGCGTCCTGGAGCTGACCACCAAGATCGGCGACGCGTACGGCCACGCCGCCTGCGTACGCCAGCTCGCCAGAGCACGCGCGGCCCTCGGCGACCCGCGTGCCGCCACGGACGCCGGCAAGGCCGCGGGACTGTTCGCCGATCCCGCGACACGCTGCGATCCGGTGCTGGAAAGGCTGCTCACCGCCCGGCTGTAGCGCGGCTGTATGGGGTGCTGTATGCCGCCCGCATAGGTTTCGGCTAACCGCATCGCTACGAAAGGAACGAGTCCATGACTGCTGTTCTTGGCCGGCTCGGCGACCGGATTCTCGGCAAGCTGGTGCCCAAGGCGTCCGCGAAGGCGGCCGCCGAGTGGTACGTCCACTGCTACTGCCGGGAGCGCTCCGACTTCCAGAAGATCTGCACCACCGCCGGCGGCACGACCCGATGCGGAGCCTGCTACGCGTTCAGAATCTGCGGCGGCTAGGTAGGACACGCAGGTCTGGCGGCGGACACCCGCCGCCAGACCCCCGGCTCGCTTGAAGTGAGGTTGTTGCCTGATGGCTTTCCTGGTTGCCGCTGTCGTGTTCCTGGCCCTCCTGTGCCTGTTCAACCTGGTGCTCAACCTGGGGGTGCTCCGCCGGCTCCGCGAGCACACCGCCGAGCTGGAGCGCCTGGCCGGACACGCGATGCTCATGCCGTACGATCCCGGCGTCCTGGTCGGTCGTACGCTGCCCGAGGCGGCGGCGGGCGCGCGGCTGGTCGGCTTCTTCGACGTCGGCTGTAGCACGTGTCACGAGCGCGCGCCGCAGTTCGCCGAGGAGGCGGGCAAGCACCCCGCCCTGGCGGTGATCACCGGCGATGGCGCGAAGGTGGCCGATCTCGTCACCATGGTCGGCGGCGTGTCGAGCGTGATCACGGGCGATGAGGCCGACCGGCTCGCGCACGCCCTCGGCGTGGAGGCGTTCCCCACCTTCCTGCGGGCCGACCAGGAAGGCAAAGTGCTGGCCGCGGACACGGAACTCGCCGCCATGGCGAGCGCCGGATGACCTCGGACCGGCTGCGGCGAGCCGCCACCCTGGGATTGCTGTGCTGGCGGGCGGGACCCGTGCTGGCGGTGTCCCAGCTGGTGGTCACCGTCGTGGCCGGACTGCTGCCCACGGGCGCCGTGTGGGCGACGAAGCTGCTCATCGACGGGCTGGCGACGGGCCTCGCGGAACGGGCGCTGGGCCCGGCCGCCGGGCTCGTCGCACTGGGACTGGCCTCCGGGGTGCTGCCGCACGTCACGGGATACCTGCGGGGCGAGTCGGACCGCAGACTCGACCTGATGCTCCAGGACCGGCTGTACACGAGGGTGAACGAGTTCCAGGGGCTGTCACGCTTCGAGGACCCGGCCTTCCTCGACGAGTTGCGGATGGCCACGCAGGCCACGGGCGGTGCGATGGGGCCGATCACCTCGGGCCTGTTCGACCTCTGCCGCAACGTCATCGCCCTGACCGGGCTCCTCGGCGCTCTGGCCGTGCTGAGCCCGCTGATGGCCGGGCTGGTGGCGGTGGCGGCGCTGCCCACCCTCGCCGCCCGGATGTCCCTGGAGAAGCGGCGGGCCAGGATGCTCGCCGGGCAGTCGGCGGCGGCCCGGCGGCAGATCTTCTACTCCTCCTTGCTCACCGACGTGGAGGCCGCCAAGGAGGTACGGCTCTTCGGGCTCGGCGACTTCCTCAGGCGCCGGGTCATCGGCGAGCTCACCACGATGCAGACGGCCGAGCGGCGCCTCGACCGGCGCGAAGCGCTCACGCAGTCGTCACTGGCGACCCTTTCCGCCCTGGTCAGCGGCATCGGCTTGATCTGGGCCGTGTACTCCGCCCTGGCGGGACGGCTGACCCTGGGCGACGTGACGGCCTTCGCCGCCGCGGTGGCCGGCACCCAGGCCGCCCTCATCGCGACCGTGGAGAACGCGGCCAACGCCGGCCACTCACTGCTCCTGTTCGACCACCACGAGCGGGTGATGTCGCTCTCCGACGACCTCCCGCCGCCGCACCGGCCGGCCGCGCTGCCCGCCCTGCGGCGCGGCATCGAGCTGCGCGACGTGTGGTTCCGGTACGCCGAGGGCCACCCCTGGGTGCTGCGCGGCGTCGACCTGACCATCCCCCACGGCGCGTCGGTCGCGTTGATCGGACTCAACGGAGCCGGCAAGAGCACGCTGATCAAACTGCTGTGCCGCTTCTACGATCCCTCCAGAGGCTCGATCCTCTGGGATGGCGTGGACATTCGCGACGTACCGCCGGCCGACCTCCGTGCCCGGATGGGCGTGCTCTTCCAGGACTACATGAGCTACGACCTCACCGCGGCGGAGAACATCGGCGTCGGCGAGATCGAGGCGATGTCCGACCGGAGCAGGATCCAGGCCGCCGCCGAGATGTCCGGAGCCGACCAGACCGTACGGGCCCTGCCGCACGGGTACGACACGATGCTGAGCCGGATCTTCTTCGGACCGGAGGACGACACCGGGGTGGTGCTCTCCGGAGGCCAGTGGCAACGACTGGCCCTGGCCCGCGCGCTCGTCCGCGAACAGCGCGACCTGCTCATCCTCGACGAACCCAGCTCGGGACTCGACGCGGAGGCCGAATACGAGGTGCACCGGCGGCTGCGTGAGCACCGGGCAGGGCGTACCAGCCTGCTCGTCTCACACCGGCTCGGCGCGGTACGGGACGCCGACCTCATCGTGGTGCTCGGCGACGGGCGGATCGTCGAGCAGGGCACCCACGACGACCTCATCGCGGCGGACAGCGGCTACGCCCGGCTGTTCGAGACCCAGGCCAGCGGCTACCGCGTCGAGGCGTAGCGCCCAGCCTCCGGCAACTCGAATCTGGCCTCACGGTGAGCTCCCGCCCGGCAACGGTGCGGCAGCATCGAGGCACCAGCGTGAGCGGAGGCAGCACGTGGACGGATTCGTGTCGATGATCCTCGCCGCATTGGCGGCCGGTTTCGCGGCCGGTGGGCTCTCTCTGCTCTCCGACAGGACTCAGAGAACGGTGGAAAGCATGCGGAGGAAGACGTCGCGCACCGAAGCACCTGCCGCGTCCGCCGACGAGCAGGATCCGCTGGACAGGATTCGGGTCGACGCCAAGGACAGTACCGTCCAGGTCAACGTGGACGCCGGAAACGTGCAATACGTCCACTGCACCTTCGGTTCATCCACCGTCCCTCCGGATCCTGGAGAGGGCATTGCCCGCACCCGTTAAGTGGGGTGACTCACAAGGCTTGTCGGCCGAGTGCTATCGGCGGCATCGGCGTGGTGAGCCGCCGCTGCGCGGAAGCCGGGCGAGTGGCGCGCCCGCCCGCTTCGTCTTCCGACGGCCGAAGCGACTGCGGCCGCCGCCTGCCCGTTCGGACAGCCGATGGCAGGCCTGGCAATCCACGCGAACGTTGTACGGGTGGAAACCCGCCAAGGCCGAGGAACACCATCAGCCGGCCGCGGAACTGGACATCATCTGGATCCGAGACTGCGTCGGCGTCCAAATCGGCAAGCACAACTCACAGACCACCACCTACGACATCATCCTCTCCAAAATCTCGATCCTCCTCGACGAGAGAGCCATATCGGCGCTGCTCGCCTTGATCTCGCAGGGAGCAGAAGACGGATTTTTCACCGACGTCCGCATTCCGGGCCTTCCCTCTTTTCCTGGGTCGTCCGCCGAATCATTCACGAGGAAGCACCCGGACGACGCGCGACTGATCATGGTTCGGCGGTCCTGCGGCGTGCAGATCGGCAACCGGTGTTTTCAGCGCATTAAAATAACCATTCTCGTTGACGGTTTCGCGATCCGGATCGACAGCCTGCACCTGCGGAGCAAACGACTGGCGGGAATGCGCCGCCTGCTGGCGAATCCGTCGGACAGGGCCGCCGCCTCCATGATCGCCGACGACATCGTCAAGCAGGCCGTTGCCACGCTCATGGCGCATCTGGAAAAGGAATTCGATCGCCTCGTCGAGAAATCCTTGATCACCGGCCTGCGCTCGCTCTACCGGCGGGCCGGCGTGTCGATGGGGTTCCACAACAGGGTCCGCCTTCGTCGACGTTTCGACACCCGCGCCATAAGAATCGCGCACCTCTGCCACTTGCTCACCGAACAGATATTGCGCTACGCGGAGCACCAGGCCAGAGCCCGTCGAACGGCGGAAGAGCGCCATCGCCGTCCCGACACGCCCCGTACGAGGGAAGGACCATCCAGGAAACGGGCGCGAGAACAGCACGGGCCGCAAGCCCGTACCAGCGAGCATTTCTCAACCGGGCGGCCCGGTGACGCTGATGTCAACGGGCGGGACGCGTCCGGCGCGGAACGGGTCCCCACCGATGCCGCAGCTAGACCCGGCGAACGAGACGCCCACACCGGCCGGCCGGGGTCCCACCACGACCGCCCGGGCGAACAACCCACCGAGGAACCCGCCCGCAACGCCGATGCGCCCTCCACCGCCCCTCGGCCCTCGGCGCATGAGCGGCCCGCCGCCTCTCAGCCCTCGGCGCATGAGCGGCCCGCCGCCCCTCGCCGGCCCGCTCTCACCACGCCAGCGGAGCAGAACGGCCGCGGGAGCGCGGAGCCGCAGCCGCCCTCGACGCCTGGTCCCAGCACTGCGCCAAGTCCAGCAGACCGGCCCTCGACACCGAGCGCGCCGCTTGACGGCGGGCCCCATGACAACCTGTCCTCTGAGCTGGGCCGAGGCGACCAGGAAGACCGCCGAGTGATATCCCCTTCAGCCCTAGAGCCTTTTCCGCCTCCGGAGCTTGAGTCTCAGCGAGTGCTCCCAAAGCGTGTACGAGAGGATGTGGGCAGGCGGTCAGACTTACCCGCCATCGAGCCTCGGGCCGATCGAGAGATCGACGATGAACCATCACGGCCGTCGCCCGGCTACCGTGATCTGGGCTACGGAGACCGATGAGCCGGAACCGGACGACATCGGCAACTGGAATTCGCAGGTAACGACACAGCGGCAACGGGCGGCTACCGGGCGCACCTGGTCTGCCGATAGGGCTGACGCCTCCCCCCAGGGCGCCTCAGTCGCTCTCGATCCGTCCCAGCGGCTCGGGCTCGTCCGCCAGCGCGGAGCGCGCCGCGAGCCAGGCGGGGTCTTCGGGGTAGAAGACATGGCGGAGGTAGGCCCAGGTGAGTCGCTGGATCAGGGCGACTCGTCCGGGGTGCTCGTCCGTCGTCTCCGCGACGTCGTACCCGGAGATTCCGCCGAGCGAATGCTCCGCCCCGAACAGCGTGAGCAGGCTCTTGCCGCCCGGGCTCAAGAAGTAGGGGTCGGTGAACCACTCCGGCCCCCGAGCGGTCAGCTGGGACTGGTCTCGATCCCCCGCGACCACAAGGGCCGGCGTGGCCATGTCCGCGAAGCTCGGATTCATGAAGGGGAAATGCTCGGCCGCGATCGGGCTCAGGTCCGCTCCGCCCCGGCCGGGCGCGGCGAGCAGTACCCCCGCCTTGATCCGGGAGTCGGACATGTCCTCCCCCGGTTCGCCCCCGGGATCGAGGACTCGCGCGCCCAGCAGCATGCTCGCCGTCTGGCCGCCCCAGGAGTGCCCGGCCGCGGCGATGCGGCCGCGGTCGAGCCGCCCGCCGAGGCCGGGTACGGCGGCTTCGACGAGATCGAGCTGGTCGAGGACGCGCTTCATGTCCTCGACCCGGTAACGCCAGATCAGTGGAGTACGGGGATCCTCTGGAGGCAGACTCAGCGTCCTGGAGTCGAGATGGGTGGGTTGAATCACCACGAAGCCGTGAGCGGCCCAGAAGTCGGCCAGCGGAGCATAACCGTCCGACGACCAGCCGAAGCCGTGCGAGAAGACGATGACCGGCAGTTCGCGGCCGACCGCGGGCGCGGACACGCGCACCCGCAGATCCTCACCACGGCCCGGGGCCGACAGCACCACCGGCTTCACCGAGACGACCGGAGTGGGCACGCTGACAGCCACGTCACCGTCGCCCGCAGCCGGGACCGCCATGTCTGTTTCGATCATGATGTGGATGCTCCTTCAGTGGTCTTCGGTAATGAACTGGTCGGTGACCCACCTTGCGACGTCGGCGGGATAGGGCGCCGACAGACCGAGGACGATGTGCCGGAAGCCGGCGTCGATCGCTTCGCCGATCGCGTCCCGGGTGGTGCCGGGCTGGTCGTAGGAGACGGGCAGGTGGATCGAGCGGGTGATCGAGGCGGGGTCGCGACCGATCTCGGCGCAGTAGCGGTCCAGCAGCGCGCTGCGGCTGATGACGTCGTCGATGTCGCCGCCGGGGATGTTCCACAGGTCGGCGTGCTCGGCGACCACGCGCAGCGTCGCGGACGAGCGTCCGCCGATGAGGATCGGCGGGTGGGGGCGCTGGACCGGCTTGGGGTTGCCGAAAGCGTTGGTGACCTGGACGTACGTGCCGTGGAAGTCGAACGGTTCGGTCTCGGTCCACAACCGCTTGATCACCGTGCACGCTTCGGCGAGGCTGCCCACGGCGTGGGCGGTGTCGTGGAAGGGCAGGCCGTGGGCTTCGTACTCGCGCGGGGCCCAGGGCACGCTGGGTCGTGAGCCGACGCCGATGCCGAAGTCGAGCCGCCCGCCGGAGACGATGTCGACGGTGGTGGCGATCTTGGCCAGCATCGCGGGCGGCCGAATGCGGTTGCTGGTCACGAGCACGCCGAGCCGCAGCCGTCGGGTCTGTGCGGCGAGGGCCGAGAGCAGCGTCCAGCCCTCGTAGATCGTGCCGTTCGGGTCGCCGAAGATGGGCAGGAGATGATCGAACAGCCACGCGTGTTCGATCTCGGGGATCGTGTCCGCCTCGCGCCAGACCCGCAGGACGTCGTGGTAGTCGACCTGCGACGGGGCGGTCATGATCCCGAAGCGGGGCCGGATGGTATGCGGCATAGAGGGCTTTGGTCCTTTCGACACTGGGCGTCACCAGAGGCTAAACGGAACAGGCTTCCGATATGCACAGCCGACGCCCATCGCATCGATTCACTCGCATCCCACGGCAATCCCGGGCATGGGTGTGACGCGATGGCGATGCGCGGGTTGGCCGTCGGTCGGCGCTCTGGCATCATGGGTAAACGGAATCCCGTTCCGACTACTATAAGGAACACGGTTCCGCTTCGCAACCCAGCAATGGAGGGAACGGTAAGGGTGAACGACGGCGACGGAGGCGCGGGCCCCCGCAAGCGGGCCGATGCCCGGCGCAACGAGAGGACGCTGCTCGACGCCGCCGCGGCCGTCTTCGTGACCTCGGGCGTCGAGGCGCCGGTGCGCGACATCGCGGCCAGGGCAGGAGTCGGGGTGGCCACGATCTACCGCCACTTCCCGACCCGGGCGGATCTCATCATCGCCGTCTATCGGCACCAGGTCGAGGCCTGCGCCGAGGCCGGTCCAGCCCTGCTGGCGGCCGTCGCGAGTCCTTACGCCGCGCTGGGGCGATGGATCAACCTGTTCGTCGACTTCCTGGTCACCAAGCACGGACTCGCCGCCGTACTCCGCTCCGACGACGCCGGCTTCGAGGCCCTGCACGCCTACTTCCTCGACCGGCTCGTGCCCGTGTGCGGCCAACTGCTCCAAGCCGCGGCCGCCGCCGGCGAGATCCGCGCCGACGTCGACGCCCTCGAACTCATGCGCGGCGTCGGGAACCTCTGCATCGGCGCGGAAAACGATCCCCGTTACGACGCGCGGCGGCTGGTCGAATTCCTCATCGCGGGACTCCGCCTACCGCACTAGCCACCGCTTGAATACCGCACTTCGCGCTGGCGCTCGGACTGCACAACGCCCTGACCGCAGCGCACAGAGCCCGCGATGCTCCGCTCCTCCGGCGCGAAGGTGTTCGAGCGCATGGGAGGCGATTGATCAGCGGTGGGCGGTTGCGATGAGGCGGCGTAGCGCGGCGTGGGCGGGTGGGCCCCAGGTGGGCTTGCCGCCTGGGCGGCCGTGGACGCCGGCGTCTCCGATGAGGATGCCGGCGAGGGCCTGCCCCACCGCCCATCCGCGGGCGCGGCGCAGGGTGGCGGCGTCCGGGGCCGGTCGGTAGGCGGCATGGAAGAGGTCTACGGCGCCGTCCGGCAGCAGGTCGTCGATCTTGCACACCGGGTGCCCGTCGTCGGCGCTGATCACCTGCCGGTCGAGCAGGTGCAGGTTCGCGTGCAGTTCCCTGGCCTTCATTGCCCCGCCTTCGTCGCGATCATCAGCGGGACGGCCGCCACGGCCACCACGAGCAGCAGGATCATGTACGCGGTTCCGAGTGCGTTGCTGAACCGGCCGTTGACCTGGTCGCCTATGTAGTCGGGATCGTTGGCGATCATGAGCACCGGCAGGTACGTCAGGGGAAGCGCCGCCGCCGAGAAGACCAGCGAGTACTCGGTGACCATGATCGGATCGATGGTCGTCAGGATGAGCGCGGTCGCGACGACGACCCCCGCCAGCACCACGGAGTGGAAGCGCGCGGCGTCGCGGGGGCGGACCAGCTTGCCCCACTGCCAGCCGAAGTACTGGCTGATGGTGTAGCCCGACGACAGCGCGGTCTCCAGAGTCGCGCCGAACGTCGCCGCGAACACCCCGAAGATCACCGCCGCCAGGCCGAGCTACCCCAGCCCGATCCCGGCGGGCAGCAGCATCTGGCCGAGCGTGTCGACCTCCGCCTTCACCGGGAAGAACACCACCGCCGCGCAGCCCGCGATGGCCAGCGACAGGAACCCGCCCAGCGGGAAGCCGACGAACACGTTGGCCCGTGAGATGACCAGGTCCTTGCGGGTCCACTTCTCCTCAACCCCGCCGGAGGAGAAGAAGAACACCTCATACGGCGTCATCGCGCCGCCGAGCAGGGCGATCGCGTAGTACCAGTACGTCGGCGCGCCCTCGTCGGCCGGCGGCTGGGTGAGCTGGCGGCCCAGCTCGTGCCAGTCGGGCCCGAGCTGCCACAACGCCACCGCGAACGCCACCAGCGCCAGCCCCGCCAGCCCGAAGACCCGCTCCATCGTCTCGAACCTGACCCGCCACATCACAGCCACGCCACCAGCGCGACCCCCGGCACCCACAGCAGGTAGTTGATCCCGGTGGCCAACTCCAGGGCCAGCGACGCGCCGCCGATCTCGGCGGCCAGGGTGAGGACGTTGATGAAGAACGACGCCCCCAGGTTGACCAGGCCGGCCCGTGGCCCCATCCGCTCCCTGACCAGGTCGAACACCGGCCGCCCCGAGACGGCGGCGATCCGGCCCGACATCTCGGCGAACAGGCAGATCCCGACGACGCCGACCACGACCACCCAGGCCAGCGACATCCCGAACCTGGCGCCGACCAGTGAGTTCGCGACCAGGTCGCCGATGTCGACGAACCCGCCGAAGGCAGTGAGGATGCCCAGCGTCACCGCGAAGAGCTTCTTCACAGATGCGCCTCCTCGAAGGCCCGCAGCTTCGTGGCGACCCCTTCGAGATCCTTTACGGCTGCCGCCGGATCCTCGATCCCGTCCCGCCTGACCTGGATGAGCAGCGACGCCACCTGGTCCTCGGCCTCGCCGGTGAGGTCGAGCAGCCGGCCGCGCACCTCGTCGGCGGCGGGGGACGGCGGCTGCACCCCGCCGAACTGGCTGTTGACGCTGCCCAGATCCTTGACCGTCTCGGTGAACAGCGTCTTGAGGTAGGGCGTGGTCAGGCGGTCCTCGTCGCGTACGGCCAGCCGTACGATCTCCAGGCTTGAGGCGGCCGACTGCGCCGACTGGGCGGCCTTCAGACCGTAGTCGTGATCATCCCAGGCAGGGCTCGCACACCCGCTCAGCAGCAGCACAGCCAGGGTCAGCGCGACACGCCTCGAGACCCTCATGTACGGCGTCGCAGCACGAAATAACCCAGCAGCACCAGCAGCACCAGGAATTGCCCCCAGGCCGCGAGCAACACCAGTCCCTCATCTTGCACGAGGGTGCACCTGCCCAACCGCCCAACGATCATGCACCTTGCGACGGCGAAGGCTCCCGGTCCTGCGAGACCTGTCAGAGCAGGACCGGCCTGAAGGTGGTCAGCGGAAGTCGGCGGCGTGGTCCCGCGCCCACTCCGCGAAGGTCTGGGCAGGGCGTCCGGTGAGTTTCTCGACGATGACGGAGGTCTCCGGGACGGTCTCGGCGCCGGCCGCCCACGCGCCCATGATCGCCTCCACTCCCATCGCGGGCATCGTCCTGCCCAGGTCGGCCCGCGCCTGTTCGGGTGTGACCACCTCGATCGGGATCTCCCTGCCGATGGCCGCGCCGATGTGTTCGACCTGCTCGCGCAGGGTGAGCACCTGCGGCCCGTACACCGTGTACGCCTGCCGCCCGTGCCCGCGCTCGGTCAGCGCCGTCACCGCGAGCGCGGCCATGTCCCGCTCGCTGACGGGAGCCGTCATCGCCTCCGGGTACGGCAGTCGCACCGCCTCCCCGCCCTTGATCGCCCGCGTCCACCACCATCGGGCGTTGGTCGCGAACATCCCCGGCCGGAGGAAGGTCCAGGACAGCCCGGACTCCTCCAGGGCCGACTCCACGATGCGATGGTCCCGCGCGATCGGATTACGGTCGGCGCCGGGCTGCACGACCGCCCCGGACGAGAGCAACACCACGTGCCGCACCCCCGCCGTAAGGGCAGCCGTCACGAAACCGGCGATGCCCGCGGGCTTGGCATAGAGGAAGACCTGCGAGGCGCCTTCCAGCGCGGCGGACAACGTTTCCGGCGCGTCCAGATCCGCCGCTATGTGGGAGCTGTCCGGCGTCCTGCTCGTCAGCCGGACCGGCCTGCCCAAAGCGGTCAGACCTGCGGCGACATGGCGGCCGACACTCCCCCGGGCGCCGAAAACAACCGTGACCATGATGTGGGGCTTCCTCTAATCCTCGCTGAGCAGTTTTACGAGCTGGGTGTGCGAGATCTGCCGCACATACTACTCATTCAATTAATTGAATGAACCTTCGGGTGGGTGCATTCCAAGCGTTGGACACAGCTCCAAGGCACCGGGCCGTCTGCCATGCCGGTCGCCTCCTTTGCCACGCCGTTCCGTCACTGGCGGCTGATATCCATGCCTACAAGACGATCTACGACGAACGACGGAGCCAAGCATGGGCGTCATCGAGGAATACCGCGCCTCCTGGGATGGTGTCCTGGAGTACGCGCGGCAACCCGAGCGTGAGCTGCGGCATGGTGGGGCATTCCCCCTTGAACGAGGACACCTCGAAGACTGGATCTTGAGGTCCAGGGGAAGAGATGTCACTGATGGTGATGAAGAACTACCCGCCCGA
>NZ_JBEZDM010000070.1:0-28643 GCF_040648335.1 Nonomuraea sp. NPDC049158 | reverse complement strand
ATCCCCAGATCCCGCGCCACCTGCGCGTTACTGGCCTCCGGCACCACACACGCCAACACGATCTTCGCCCGAATCGCCAGCCTCGACGATTCCACCGACATGCCGATCAGCCGAGCCCGTTCGGCCTCCGTCAAGTGGATCTCCACTGCGGCCGGTCCTCGATGCGCCATACCTGCCAGCATAAGAACTTATCGGACGAATTTCTGGCGGATGACACTAGGTGACCCGTCCGAGTGGTCTTGCCCAATAGGCCTGACGACCTCAGAGGAGAAATCTCCGAATCTTGAGACCTCCGTGTACGGCGAGCATGCCGTTCGGGGGTCTCAGTCGTTTCCAGGGGCCTTCTTGGACGCCACGAAGGAGCCCATGCCCGGGGTGGTGACGATGAGCCCGTCTTCGCGGAGTTTGGCGGTCACCTTGCGGCGCTCGCGCTGAACGTGGCCCTGGCGACTGGTACGCGACGCGGAAGGCCTACGCCATATCCAACGCTGAGGTGAACGCTGGTCTGTGCATGACGGTGCACGCCTCAAGTCTGGATTCCCTCGCCCGTGTCCTGGACGCTCAAGCTCAACGCCAAGGCCGCTGCTGATGAGGTCGGCGAACGGGGAGCCCTGCGCTCTGGCAGGTGATTTCGTTGACGCTGCCGACTGGGAGTGCCCAGGCATGTCCGTTCACCCAGGGCACGTCCTTGCGCATTGCATCTCTCTGACCTGGCATGACCAGCCTCTCGGCCCGTACCGTGTGGTGGACACACCTGTGCCTGCAGAGCTGTCGTTTATGAGCTGGTCACCATTGGCGGCACTTTCCAGATCCACAGACTCCTACAGTCCGAGCCGCCGCAGCACGCGTAAGCAGGGAGTTGGCGCCGCGCGGAAGCCGCAACATGGTGGCTGCGCCTGCTGCTCGGCTCCGCTCGCTGAGCGATTCATTGCGATCCAGTTCGAGAGCGTCCATAGGCATCAACCTCTGTCAGAAGCGCCCCTCACCGTTTGATCGCTCCGTCGGATAGCGGAAGGCGGCCTGTTCGGTACGTGGACGGCCGCTTTACCGGCGTTCTGGCGTGTGGACCAGTCGGATCGCTGGCATCAGAACGTGTTCTGACATACGCTCATGGCGTGAGCACTAGCCATGCCGACGCAGTGACGTTTTCTGACTTGTCGAGAAATCCCCGAGCGGTCGCCGAGCGCGCGGCACGCCTGGGACGCGTGCGGGTCACACATCGGGATGCTCCGGATTTCTACTTGACCGCAGCGGATCGCGAAGAGGAACGCGAAGAGACGCTGGCTACCGCGTCCCGGCTGTTCCTTGCCTTGATCAAGCATGATCCCACCGCGCGTGCGCTGGTCATAGCCATGCCGGAGGTCTTCCCGTGGGTTCGCCACCTGTCCTCGGACGAACTGCGTGCTTTCACTCTGGAACTGGTCGAAGCGCTCTCCGACGCGGCCGAGCTGGATGTCGATGTCACCACCCGGGAGGTCATCGCGGGCTGGCGGGCCACGGCCAGAATCAAGGCCGATCCCGCGCACTACGCTGAGGCGCGCAAGCCCACGAGTGGCGACTTCGGGCCGGTGCAGGTTTCTGCATGAGCCCGAAGCGCGGAGATCGGGTTACGGTGCCGCCGCCGGATGGCGAGTGGGACGTCCGGTTCGGCACCGGCGCTGCGGTTGAGGGCTGGGAAGAGCTGTGCCGTCATGCCTTGGCCAACACGCGCCGATGCTTCGAGGTGCTGCGGGCTGATCCCCGTTCAGGCTCCAGTCGCGACCGGCAGCATCGCCTGCGAGGCGACCTTTCGACTCACCGTCACAACGGCAAGAATTTGGAGCAGTGGGAATTCGAGGTCACCAGCGGCGGGCGTGTGCGCTACGCCATCGATGACGCCACCCGCACTGTCTGGGTGATCTACGCATCGCCTCGACATCCTAAGGACACTGAATAACCGGCTATTGCTGCGCAAAACCAAGCGCTACCAAGCCCATGTCCGGGGTGGTGGCGATGAGGCCGTCTTCGCGGAGTTGGGCGGTCACCTTGCGAATGGTCACGCGGGCGACGTGGAACGGCATAGCCGACCTGTCATAGAAGCTAGGTGAGAGGGGACTTCCATGGCGGAGGAACTGTCGAGGCTGGCGGGTCTGCTGTATGAGATCGGACTGCTCAAGCGCTACAAGCGCACGGGCTGGCTGGTCGCGGGAGTACGGGATCCTGAGAGCATCGCCGATCACTCCTTCCGGGTGGCGGTCATCGCGAGTGTGATCACGGCCTTGGAAGGTGGCAATCCTGAGCGTGCGGCGTTCCTGAGCCTGTTCCACGACACCCAGGAGACCCGCGTCACCGACATTCCCTACATCGACAAGCGTTATCTGAAGGCGGCGCCGAACGAGGAAGTCACCGCCGACCAGGTGCGCGGCATTCCGGAGCCGGTCGCGGAGATGATGGGCGGTGCGGTCGGTGAGTACGAGGAGAAGAGCACACTAGAAGCCGTCTGCGCCCGCGACGCCGACAAGCTCGAATGCCTGATCCAGGCCGTCGAGTACCGCGAGCAGGGCCACCAGAACGTCCAACCGTGGATCGACAGCTCGCTCGCCGCGCTGCGGACAGCGTCCGCGAAGCGCCTCGCGGACGAGGTGCTCAGCACGGGATCGCTGGAGTGGATGACGCAGGTCCTCAACGGAGATTAAGTCCCCTGACGCTCATCGAAGCCGAGTAGTTCGTCTTCCGCCACCTCGACGCCGGGGACGACAGCCGACCACTAGCTGTCATCGTTCGAGCGAGTCTGGGCCGGAGCCGTTCCGTGGGCTGGCGCGGAGATCTGAGAGGCACCCACATGGGACGAGTCGAGTACTGGAACGACCCGAACGCGCCGAAAGCGAACAGTCTGGTGCCGGCTTGCGGGACGGTCACGGTGGACGACGCGGGCCGCATCCTCATGCAGTGCCGGCGGGACACCGGCCAGTGGGCGTTGCCGATGGGCAAGATGGAGATCGGCGAGACGCCCTCGCAGTGCGCGGTGCGGGAGACCGAGGAGGAGACCGGTGTTCGCGTCGAGCCGGTCGGCATTCTCGGGATCTACTCCGACCCCGGCCACATCGTGGCCTACACGGACGGGGAGGTCCGTCAGGAGTACGAGGTCATGCTGATCGCCCGTCCGGTCGGCGGCCGGCCCGAGGCCAATGATGAGGCGAGCGACGTGCGGTGGGTCGAGCCGGGCGAGTTGCGCATGCTGGACATTCATCCGACTCAGTGGCGGCAGCTCAACGACTACCTGGAGCAGAGGCATTCCCACGTCGATTGAGCTAAGCCAGCTCGGAACGGTCATGTCCCGTACGACGTTAGGGGCGCGGTCCGAAGCCCTGGTCGGCGAGCCAGGTGGCGCAGAGGCTTGGCCAGGTGGACGCGGCCAGGTCGCCCTGGGCGAGCCCGAGCCTGTGCTTGCCCTCGGGAAAGACATGCAGCTCGTACGGCCTGCCCGCGCGACCGAGCGCGTCGGCGAAAGAAGCTAATAGCTATAACCGATATAGAGAGACTCTCAAGGAACCGACATGGCGCTGATGAGCCCTTGATGACGAGCAGGATCAAGGACGTCCACGAGCATTCAAAGCGAACAGATCAACTTCGGCTCCAGCGAGGTCAGCCGGCCCAGAGGAGGTCGATGATGCGCAAGGCCCGGGTCTCCTCATCGAGGATGAACGTCATCATGCCTTGGCCGTTATCTCCGATATCTCCGAAGAAGGCGTGCCTCACCGCGGACTGACCGGGACGCTCCGCGACCGCGTCCCACGGATCGTGGAGGAGTTCAAGAAGACGCTCCAGCAGCGGGCCGTCACGGACCTCCTCGGGAAGACCGTTCAGCTCGTAGAGGGCGCGTCCGTGGAAACCGTCGAACTTGTAGCTCACACCCGGCCTTCCCACTCCGGCGGGGTGTAGCGAGTGAACATCTCTGTACGGTTCTGGAGAGCGTCCTGGACGGCCTCCTCATAGCCCGGGCGGGCGTAAGCAATGGCACGCAGGCGCCACTGACGCAACAGCGTCTGCACCTGCTTGAAGCGGGCCAAGTCGTGCGCGGCCTCCAAAGCCTCGTCGTACTCCGCCCGGAACCGGGCACGGTGCGACGGCGGAAGCGCCTCGAAGATCGCGGCCGGATCCTCACCTGGATCACGACGCGCAACGGGCTCCACAGGCTGAGCGGTCATACCGACCAACCTATCTTCCCGAGCATGGAAGCGCGCCCATCATGCTCTCGCTCAGTCACCCCCAGTCGCGCCTGTCGCTGTAGCTTTTGTGAAGTACGGTTGAGTCAACTATAGTTCGGTCAACTATACTTCGACTCATGCGGAAGCCCCAGCACGTGTTCGGCCGTGAGCGAGAGTGGGCGGGCCTGGTCTCGTTCGCTTCGGAAGCGGGCCCGGGAGCTCGGCTCGGTGTGGTGAGCGGCCGCCGCCGCCAAGGGAAGAGTTATCTCCTGCAGGCCTTGGCGAGCAGCATGGGCGGCATCTACTTCCCCGCGCTCGAGGTGACGGAGGCGGTGGCGTTGCGCCTCTTCGCGGACGAACTGATCAGATTCACCGGCGCGCCTGTTCCGGCCTTCCGCGATTGGATCGACGCCATCCCCTACCTCTTCGGTGTCGTGCGCGATCGGGCGGTGCCTGTCGTTTTTGATGAGTTTCCGTATCTTGTCAAGGCATCCCCAGAGCTTCCCTCGATCATCCAGCGGGAGTTGGGTCCTGGCGGCTCCGGAGCCGCCAGCACGGCCAGGGTGCTGCTCTGCGGTTCAGCGATGTCGGTGATGGGCGGTTTGTTGTCCGGTACGGCTCCGCTACGCGGACGCGCGGGACTGGAAATGGTCATCAGGCCCTTCGACTACCGCCAGGCCGCCCGCTTTTGGGGGATCAGCGACCCGCGTCTGGCAGCCCAGGTACACGCGGTGGTGGGTGGGACACCGGCCTACCGGAAGGAGTTCGTCCGTGGCGATGTCCCGGCCGGGCCGGCGGATTTCGACGACTGGGTGATCAGATCCGTGTTGAACGCCGAGGTCCCGTTGTTCAGGGAGGCCCGCTACCTGTTGGCGGAAGAGACGGAGATCCGCGACCCGTCGCTCTACCACTCCGTCCTTGCCGCCGTCGCCGACGGCAACACGACGTCAGGGGGGATCGCCGGCTACGTGGGGCGGAAGTCCAACGAGATCGCGCACCCGCTTCGCGTCCTGGAAGACAGCCATCTCCTGGCCAAAGAGCGCGATCTCTTCCGGCCGAACCGCAGCTACTACCGGGTGACCGAACCGCTGATCACGTTCTATCAGGCGATCATGGTCAGGGAGTGGGCGCGGTTGGAGCGCGGGGACGCGGCGACGGTGTGGCGGGGCAGCAGGGCACGCTTCCTGTCGCAGGTCGTCGGCCCCCATGTCGAGGTGCTCTGCCGCGAGTACGCCCTGGATGCCGATACCGCGGCCGGTGAGGTGGGGAGTGGCGTCGTACCCGATCCCGCCAACCGCACCCAGATCCAGGTCGATGTCGCTGTTCTGGCGCCTGCGGATCACGGACGCCCGCGACGGGTTCTCTCACTGGGCGAGGTCAAGTGGGACAGGGCCATGGGAGCCGAGCATGTGGCCCGGCTCCGGCGCGCGCGCGATCTGCTCACAGCAAAGGGGTACGACACCCGCGACACGGTGCTCACGTGTTATTCGGGCGCCGGGTTCACCCGGGAACTCGGCGCCGAACCAGGGAGCGACGTGCGCCTGATCACACTTGACGACCTCTACGGTTGATCGCTTGTCTTCCCGAAGCCCTGGGCGGCGAGCCAGGTGGCGCAGAGGCCCGGCCAGGCGGACGCGGCCAGGTCGCCGCCCTGGGCGAGCCCGAGTCCGTGCTTGCCCTCGGGAAAGACATGCAGCTCGTACGGCGTGCCCGCGCGGCCGAGCGCGTCGGCGAACAGCAGGCTGTTGGCGGCCGGCACCCCTTGGTCCGCCGCCGTGTGCCAGAGGAACGCCGGCGGCGTCTCGGCGGTCACGTTGAGGTGCGCGGACAGGGCCGTCGCCTGCTCCTCGGTGCCGTCAGGGCCGAGCAACTGTCGGCGCGACCCCGAGTGCGTGCCCCACCCGATGAGGTCGATGACCGGATAGCCGAGTATCAGGGCATCGGCGCGATCCCCGTCCTTGGCGGTGGCGAAGGTGGCGGCGAGGTGGCCGCCCGCCGAGAACCCCATGACGGCGACCCGCCCGGCCCCGCGCTCGCGGACGACGCGCACCGCCTGGCGCAGGTCGTACAGCGGAGCCGGATGCAGCGGCTCGCGTCCCGGCTCGTCGCCGGCCACCCGGTAGGCCAGCACGTAGGCGTCGATGCCGAGCGTGACCAGCCAGCGGGCCACGTCCGCGCCCTCGTGCCCGGCCAGCCGGGAGTAACCGCCACCGGGGCACACCACCACCGCGCCCGTGGCCGGGCCGTCCGCCGCGTACAGCGTCAAGCTCGGGGACTCGCCGGTGGCCGGGCCGGGGGGAGTCTCCGGCCAGAGGGGAACGTCGATCATGCCGGGCACTCTACTCTCCGGAAAAGTTAGGAAACTTTCCTAAGAAGGTTGACCGGGCCCCGTAACGCTCGTTGGATGAGCTGTCATGACCCCCCGTCTCATCGCCACCGCCGCCCTGGTCGCCTCCCTCGCCCTCCCGCTGCCCGCGGCCGCCGCCCCCGCGACCTTCACCCACCCCGGAGTGCTGCTCGGCCGGGACCAGCTCGACTTCATGCGTACCAAGGTCAACGCGGGCGCGCAGCCGTGGAAGTCGGCCTACGACCAGATGATGGGCCACTCGCTGGCCTCACTCACCCGTGCGGCCAAGCCCCGCGCCGTCGTCGAGTGCGGCCCCTACTCCAACCCCAACAACGGCTGCACCGACGAGCGTCAGGACGCGCTCGCCGCGTACACGATGTCTCTCGCCTGGTACGTCACCAGGGACGCCAAGTACGCCAAGAAGGCCATCGAGATCATGGACGCCTGGTCCGCGGTGATCAAGGACCACACGAACAGCAACGCGCCCCTGCAGACCGGCTGGGCCGGCTCGGTCTGGCCACGGGCGGCCGAGATCATCCGTTACACCTACACCAGCTGGCCGAACGTCGACCGCTTCGCCACCATGCTGCGCACCGTCTACCTGCCGAAGGTCATCAACGGCTCCAACAGCAACGGCAACTGGGAGCTGAGCATGATGGAGGCGGCCGTCGGCATCTCCGTCTTCCTGGAGGACCGGACGAGCTACGACAAGGCGATCACCAAGTACCGCGGCCGGGTGCCGGCCTACGTCTACCTCAGTACCGACGGAGAGCTGCCCAAGGGCGCGCCCGGCAGCGGCCTCGACACCCGCGACGAGCTCGTCAAGTACTGGCAGGGGCAGACGACCTTCGTCACCGGCCTCACTCAGGAGACCTGCCGCGACTTCACCCACACCGGCTACGGGATCTCGGCCATCTCCCACGTCGCCGAAACGACCAAGATCCAGGGCCAGGACCTCTACCCGGAGGTCGGTGAGCGGCTCAGGCAGGCGCTCGGCTTCCAGTCGAAGTACCAGCTCGGCGCGGCCGTGCCCTCCTGGTTGTGCGGCGGCAGCCTGAACCTGGGCCTCGGCCCGATCACCGAGGTCGGCTTCAACCAGCTCCACAACCGCCAGGGCATCCCGATGACCAACACCCAGCAGCTCACCGAGCAGCAGCGTCCCGCGGGCACCAACCAGCTCTTCGTCGCCTGGGAGACCCTCACCCACGCGGGCAGTTAAGCCTTTCCTTAGGTGAGCGTTGACAACGTCGCTGAGCAGGAGTCGTCTGAGGGCCCACGACGAGCGAGGGGGTGTCCGGATGCAGGTTCCAGCGCCGTTGGAGTACGAGCGGGCCACCAGCGTCGATCACGCCATCGGGCTGCTGGAGCGGCTCGGTGGTTCGGCGCGGCTCATCGCGGGCGGGCACAGCCTGCTCCCGATGATGAAGTTACGGCTCGCCACTCCCGAATATCTGATCGACATCAACGACCTGCACGCCGAGCTCGGTTACATCAGGACCGAGCCCGGCCAGGTCCGCATCGGCGCGATGACCAGGCATCGCGAGCTGCTGGAGTCGGCCGAGCTGGCCGCGACCTTCCCGATCTTCGGTGACGCCGAGCGGGTCATCGCCGACCCGGTCGTCCGCAACCGGGGCACACTGGGCGGCTCGCTCTGCCAGGCCGACCCGTCGGAGGACCTGTCGGCGGTGTGCACCACGCTGGGCGCCAGCTGTGTGATCCGGGGTGGCGCGGGCGAACGGGTCGTGACCATGGAGGAGTTCTACCGGGGGCCTTACGAGACCGCGGTCGAGGACGCCGAGATGCTGGTGGAGATCCGGGTCCCGATCAGGCCCAACGGGTCCAGCGCGTACGAGAAGGTCGAGCGGCGCGCCGGTGACTGGGCGATCGTGTCGGCGGGCGCGGCCGTGTGGCTGGACGGCGAGGTGATCGCTGACGCCCGCGTCGGGCTCGCCGCCGTCGGCCCGAACACGACCGGCATGCCCGCCGTCTCCGCGGCCCTGCGCGGCAGGGAGCCGTCCGAGGAGCTGTACGAGCTGGCCGGGGAGCTGGCGGCGCAGCACTGCGACCCCGCCACGGACATGCGCGGCAGCGCCCTCTACAAGCGCCACCTCGCCAAGGAGCTCACCAGGAGGGCCCTGCGCCGCTCCGTCGCCCGGCTCAGAGAAGGGGTGTGACGTGCGCGTATCGATGATCGTGAACGGCGAGGAGGTCACCAGGGAGATCGAGGGGCGCCTGCTCCTGGTCCACTTCCTGCGTGACCACCTCGGGCTGACCGGCACCCACTGGGGCTGCGACACCAGCAACTGCGGCACCTGCGTGGTCTGGCTCGACGGCGAGCCGGTCAAGTCGTGCACCGTGCTCGCGGCGATGGCCGGCGGCCACGAGGTGCGCACGGTCGAGGACCTCGAACAGGACGGCACGCTCGACCCCGTCCAGCAGGGCTTCATGGAGTGCCACGGGCTGCAGTGCGGGTTCTGCACGCCGGGGATGATGATGACGGCCAGGGCGCTGCTCGACCGCAACCCCGACCCCTCCGAGGGCGAGATCCGCGAGGCGATCTCCGGGCAGATCTGCCGCTGCACCGGCTACGCCACCATCGTCCGCTCGGTGCGCTGGGCCGCCGCCCAGGAAGCCCAGGAGTCGGGGGCGACGTCATGACCGGCACCAACCGCTGGGAATCGGGGGCGACATCGTGACCAGCACCGAACACCGGCCCGCCGGATTCACCGACAACGACCAGAAGCCGCTCGGCCACGGCCGGATGCTCCGCAAGGAGGACCCGCGCTTCATCCGCGGCCGGGGCCGCTACGTCGACGACGTGCAACTGCCCGCGATGCTGCACCTGGCGATCCTGCGCTCGCCCGTCGCGCACGCGCGGATCGTGAGCATCGACGTCAGCGCGGCGCAGGCGCACCCGAAGGTCAAGGCCGTCGTCACCGGCGCCGACCTGGCCGCCCAGGGCCTGGCCTGGATGCCCACGCTCTCCAACGACGTACAGGCCGTCCTGGCCACGGACAAGGTCCGCTTCCAGGGCCAGGAGGTCGCGTTCGTGGTGGCCGAGGACCGCTACTCGGCCCGCGACGCCCTGGAACTGATCGATGTCGAGTACGACGTGCTCGACCCGGTGATGGACGCCCGCAAGGCCCTCGACCCCGCCGCGCCGGTCATCCGCGACGACCTCGACGGCAAGACGGACAACCACTGCTTCGACTGGGAGACGGGCGACGCGGCGGAGACGGCCGCGGTGTTCGACACGGCCGACGTCGTGGTCAGCCAGGACATCGTCTACCCGCGCGTACACCCCGCGCCGATGGAGACCTGCGGCTGCGTGGCCGACTTCGACCGGGTCGAGAGCAGGCTGACCCTGTGGTCGACGACGCAGGCGCCGCATGCGCACCGCACGTTGTACGCGCTGGTCGCCGGGCTGCCCGAGCACAAGATCCGGGTCATCTCGCCCGACCTCGGCGGCGGTTTCGGGGGCAAGGTCCCGATCTATCCCGGCTACGTCTGCGCGATCGTCGCCTCGATCGTGACCGGCAAGCCGGTGAAATGGGTGGAGGACCGCGCCGAGAACCTCATCAGCACCGGCTTCGCCCGCGACTACATCATGCGCGGCGAGATCGCGGCCACCCGGGACGGCAGGATCCTGGCCATCCGTACGAACGTGCTGGCCGACCACGGCGCCTTCAACGGCGTCGCCGCGCCGACGAAATATCCGGCGGGCTT
This sequence comes from Nonomuraea sp. NPDC049158, assembly GCF_040648335.1. Taxonomy (NCBI): domain Bacteria; kingdom Bacillati; phylum Actinomycetota; class Actinomycetes; order Streptosporangiales; family Streptosporangiaceae; genus Nonomuraea; species Nonomuraea sp. NPDC049158. The sequence continues at coordinate 18,383 of NZ_JBEZDM010000070.1, read as the reverse complement.
CTTCGGCGTGTTCACCGGCAGCTACGACCTGCGGGCCGCCTACTGCAAGATGACCGCCGTCTTCACCAACAAGGCGCCCGGCGGGGTCGCGTACGCCTGCTCGTTCCGCATCACCGAGGCGGTCTACCTGGTCGAGCGGATCGTCGACTGCCTGGCGTACGAGCTGGGGATGGACCCGATCGAGCTGCGCGTGAAGAACTTCATCCAGCCCGACCAGTTCCCCTACACGACGAAGACCGGCTGGGTGTACGACTCGGGCGACTACGAGCCCACCATGCGCAAGGCCATGGAGATCGCCGGATACGAGGAGCTGCGCAAGGAACAGATCGAGCGGCGCGCCCGCGGCGAGCTGATGGGCATCGGCGTCTCCTTCTTCACCGAGGCCGTCGGCGCGGGCCCGCGCAAGGACATGGACATCCTCGGCCTCGGCATGGCCGACGGCTGCGAGCTGCGCGTCCACCCGACGGGCAAGGCGGTCGTCCGGCTGTCGGTACAGAGCCAGGGGCAAGGCCACGAGACCACGTTCGCGCAGATCGTGGCCGAGGAGATCGGCATCCCGCCCGCCGACATCGACGTGGTGCACGGCGACACGGACCAGACGCCGTTCGGCCTCGGTACGTACGGCAGCCGTTCGACCCCCGTGTCCGGCGCGGCGGCGGCCCTGGTCGCCCGCAAGGTACGCGACAAGGCCCGCATCATCGCCTCCGGCATGCTGGAGGTGTCGGTCGCGGACCTCGACTGGGACAAGGGCGCCTTCCGCGTCAAGGGCGACCCGGCCAAGTCCGTCACGATCCAGGAGATCGCGATGCGCGCGCACGGCGCCGGAGACCTGCCCGAAGGCATCGAGGGCGGCCTGGAGGCGCAGATCTGCTACAACCCCGAGAACCTCACCTACCCGCACGGCGCCTACATCTGCGTCGTCGACATCGACCCCGGCACCGCCCAGGTCAAGGTGCGGCGCTTCATCGCGGTGGACGACTGCGGCACCAGGATCAACCCGATGATCATCGAGGGCCAGGTCCACGGCGGCCTCACCGACGGGGTCGGCATGGCGCTGATGGAGATGATCGCCTTCGACGAGGACGGCAACTGCCTCGGCGCCTCGCTCATGGACTACCTCATCCCCACCTCGCTGGAGGTGCCCGACTGGGAGACCGGCTTCACGGTGACCCCCTCACCGCACCACCCGATCGGTGCCAAGGGCGTCGGCGAATCTGCCACCGTCGGCTCCCCGCCCGCGATCGTCAACGCGGTCGTCGACGCGCTCAAGCCGTTCGGCATCCGGCACGCCGACATGCCGCTCACCCCCTCGCGGGTGTGGGACGCCATGCGCGGCGTGCCCACGCCGCCCATTTGATTCTCGGAGCCGTACATGCCGTACACCAAACGCATGGAGGAGCTGGTCGCCGAGCGCGTCCCGTTCGTCCACGCGGTCGTCGTCCGGGCACAGCTGCCCACGGCGGTCAGTCCGGGCGACGACGCCATCATCCTGTCCGACGGGTCCATCGAGGGGTTCGTCGGCGGGCAGTGCGCCGAGAGCTCCGTACGCACGGCGGCGCTCTCAGCGCTGTCGGACGGGCGGACGGTGCTGCTGCGGGTGCTGCCGGAGGGCGATCCGGGCTTTCCCGACTCCCCTGGTGCGCAGGTCGTGGTGAACCACTGCCTGTCCGGGGGCGCACTAGAGATCTTCCTGCAGCCGCTGCTGCCGCCCCCGGTGCTCTGGGTGGTCGGCTCCTCGCCGATCGCCACGGCCCTCGCCGCCCTGGCCGGGCCTTTGGACTTCACCGTACGGCCTGCGGATGCCTCGCCCGGTCCGGCGGGTGCCACCGCGGCCGTCGTGTGCAGTCACGGGCGCGGCGAGCCGGAGGCGATCCGGGCCGCGCTGGAGGCCGGGGTCGGCTATGTCGGCCTGGTGGCCAGTCGTCGGCGGGGTGCTTCGGTGCTGGAGGACATGGGGCTGAGCGAGGAGGAGCGCCGGCGGGTCCACTCGCCGGCCGGTCTCGGCATCGGTGCCCGTACGGCGCCGGAGATCGCGCTGTCGATTCTCGCCGAGATCGTGACCGTCATCCGTACCGGGGATCTCGCGCGGGCGGGAGGGCGGTAAGGACGTGGCGTCTTACGCGCCTACCGCGTTCGCCGGTGCGGACGACATTCGCCGCCGCCTTGACGAGCTTGATTACCTGGTGGACGACGGCACGGCGGCGGCGCTGTACTTCGCCCTGACCCTCGGCCGGCCCCTGCTGCTGGAGGGCGAGCCCGGAGTCGGCAAGACCACCGCCGCCAAGGCCCTGGCCCGCGCCCTGGCCACCCCGCTGATCAGGCTCCAGTGCTACGAGGGACTGACCGCGGGCGAGGCCCTCTACGAGTGGAACTACCAGCGGCAGATGCTGGCCATCCGCCTGGCCGAGTCCCGCCACGACCGGCTGAACGACGCCGACCTGTTCACCGAGGCGTTCCTCCAGGAGCGCCCGATCCTCCAGGCCATCAGGCACCGGGGGCCGCAGCCGCCCGTACTCCTGATCGACGAGATCGACCGCGCGGACGACGAGTTCGAGGCGCTGCTGTTCGAGTTCCTGGGGGAGGCGGCGATCACCATCCCCGAGCTGGGCACCTTCACCGCCGAACGCCGCCCGGTCGTCGTCCTGACCTCCAACCGCAGCCGCGACCTGCACGACGCGCTGCGCCGACGCTGCCTGTACCACTGGATCGACTTCCCCGCCCCGGAGCGGGTGGCGGAGATCCTCCGGCGTACGGTCCCCGCCGCGAACGACGCGCTGATCCACTCGGCCACGGACTTCGTCGGCCAGGTACGCCGCCTCGACCTCGACAAGGCGCCGGGCATGGCCGAGACGATCGACTGGGTCTCGGCGCTGTCCTCGTTGGGCGCGACGCGGCTGGTCAGGGACGACGTCGTACGGACACTGAGCACCCTCGCGAAGACGCTGGACGACCGCGCCGCCATCACCGAGGCGCTCAGCAGGAGAGGCCAATGAAGATCGACAACGAGTTCACCGTCAGCGTGCCCATAGAACGAGCCTGGGAAGTCCTCACGGACCTGGAAGGCATCGCCCCCTGCATGCCCGGCGCGCGCCTCACGGGCGTGGAGGGTGACGTCTTTTCGGGCAAGGTACGAGTGAAGGTGGGGCCGGTCGTCTCCGAGTACGCCGGGACGGTCAGGTTCCTGGAGAAGGACGACGCGGACCACCGGGCCGTCATCGACGCCAAGGGGCGGGACTCGCGTGGGGCGGGCAACGCCTCGGCGGCCATCACCGCCCAGTTGCGTGCTGACGGGCCGCGCACGGTCGTGTCGGTGGACACGGATCTGAAGATCTCCGGGAAGGTGGCGCAGCTCGGCAGCGGCATGATCAAGGAGGTCTCCAACAAACTGCTCGGCCAGTTCGTCGCCTGCCTCGAAGCCAAGCTCACCGAGCCTGCCCCCGAGACGGCGGCCACTGACACGACCGAGGCGCCTGAGGGCGAGCCGGAGTCGTTGGACGTGCTGGGCGTCGCCGGTGGGGCCGTCTACAAGCGCCTGGTGCCGCTCGTCGTCGGGGTGGTCGTGGTCATCGTGGCGGTGGTCGTCATCTGGGCCGTTGTCTCATAGCGGGCGGCGGCCGGGAGCCCTGCTGGCGGGCGTCGACCGGGCGGCGTTCGCGGCGGCGCTGGCCGTACGGCTGAGGCGGAACGGTGTGCCCGTGGGCTTCACCGGCATCGAGGACTTCACCCGCGCCCTCGCGATCGCGCCCCCCGGCACGCTGCCGGAGCTGTATTGGACCGCGCGCGTCAACCTGGTACGGCGGCGGTCGGAGATCGAGCCCTTCGACGAAGTGTTCGCGGCCGTGTTCCACGCGACCGGACCCGCCCTTGACCCGCACGCCCACCGCAGGCCCCTCAGCACGGCGAACGGCGCCGCCGACGAGGCGTTCGCCCCGCTGCCGACCGCTTCCCACGGAGGCGACGACCCAGGCGGACTGCCCTGGATGACGCTGCCGGCGGTGGTCGCGACCGCAGAGGGCTCGGACGGCCCGGCCGTTCCGGAACGGCTGCCGAGTGACGCCGAGGGCCTGGCGGACGTGCCGTTCGAGCAGCTCGGCGAGCGGGAGTGCGAACTGCTCGGCGCGTGGCTGGCGACGACCGTGGCCACCTGGCCGGTACGGCGCAGCCGCAGGCGGACGGTGTCGTCAAGGGGCCGCGCGATCGCGGTCCGGGCCACGCTGGCCCGCGCCCGCCGTACCGGCTGGGAGCCGCTCCGGCTGGCCAGGCAGCGGCCCGTCGACCGGCCCCGGCGCGTGGTCATGCTCTGTGACGTCAGCCAGTCGATGCAGGCCCAGGCGTCGGCGTACCTCCAGCTGATGCGGGTGCTCGCGGTGGCGGTGGACGCGGAGGTGTTCGCGTTCGCGACGACGCTGACCCGGCTGACGCCGGTGCTCGCGCATCGCTCGACGGCCGCCGCGATCGAGCTGGCCTCCGAGCGGGTGAGCGACAGGTTCGGGGGTACGCGGATCGCGACCAACGTACGGGCGCTGCTGTCGTCGCACCACGGCGCGAAGGTGCGGGGCGCCATCGTCCTCATCGGCTCGGACGGCTGGGACGCCGACCCACCGGCGGAACTGGGCGCCGCGATGGCCCGGCTACGGCGCCGGGCGCACCGGGTGATCTGGCTGAACCCCCGGGCCGCGGCACCGGGCTTCGAACCACGCGTGGCCGGGATGGCGGCGGCCCTGCCGTACTGCGACCTGCTGCTCCCGGCCGACACGTTCGGCTCGCTCCGCACCGTACTCGCGGAGCTCGCCCGCGCCTGACACGTTACCCACCAGGACCGACCTCCACGGCAGGCGCGACAGCGCGACGGTTCTCGCACGGTCCGGTCACGCTGTGCGACTTCGAGGTCAAGCACTACCTGTCATGGGCGGCTTCGAGGTCGGACTGGTGTGCGACGGCCCAGAGGCCCAAGGCGCGTACCGGGCCCAGGAAGGAGCGGCCCAGGTCGGTGAGCGCGTAGTCGACGCGCGGCGGGACCCTCGGATGGACCGTGCGGCTGATCAGGCCATCCTCTTCGAGGGCACGCAGCGTACGGGTGAGCATGCGGCGGCTGAGCCCCTCCACGGACCTGTCCAGCTCGTTGAAGCCGTGCGCCCCGCGCTCCAGGATCGACAGGATCACGACGCTCCACTTGTCACCTACCCGACGCAGCACGCTGGTCGCGGGGCAGTGCTCGTGCTCGGCCACCGTGACAGGGACGGTGATGGCTGCAGTGGACATGAATGTGCCTTCTTTCGGACCTTTCGCCAGTTGGCCAAAGATCAGGGTACGCACATCGACCTCCAAGGGGGATTTATCGTGATCGTGGTCAGCGGAGCGTCCGGGCAGCTCGGACGCCTCACCGTCGGGCACCTGCTCCAGCGGGTGGACGCCGCCCGCGTCGTGGCGTTGTCCCGTACCCCTGATGCCGTCGCCGACCTCGGGGTGGCCACCCGGTACGCCGACTTCGACGATCCAGCCAGCCTGCGCGGCGCGCTGGAGGGCGCGGAGCGGCTGCTGATGATCAGCATGGGCTCGCTTACCGGGGCGCCTCGCGGGCACGTCAACGCCATCGAGGCGGCGGTCAAGGCGGGGGTAGGCCAGGTGATTTACACATCCTTCGCCAGAGCCGGCGAGCCGGGCCAGCCCCAGGCGCTCATCCAGAACCACGGGGAGACCGAGCGGCTGCTGGCCGAGTCAGGGCTGACGTTCACGGCGTTGCGGTTCAACCAGTGGCCGGAGATGTGGAACCTCGTCGGCCTGCCCGCCATCGCCGTCGCCACCGGGGTGCTGCCCAGCAATTCGGGTGACGGCCGGGTGGGACACATCACCCGCGACGACAGCGCCGCCGTCGCCGCGGCCGTGCTGGCCGAGGGCGGCTGCGAGGGGCAACTCCTCGAGGTCACAGGCCCGGAGGCGGTCACGGATGCGGACGTAGCCGACGCCCTTGCCCAGGTCACCGGCCGCCCGATTCGCTGCGAACAGGTCTCGGACACCGACCTGGCCGCGGCGCTGTCCGGACGTGGGCTCCCCGAGATGTACGTTCAGGGATGGACGGGCCTGGGGACGTACAAGCGCGACGGCTGGTTCGACGTGACCACACACGCGGTCGAACACCTCACCGGCCGCAAGCCCACCCCGATCGCCGACTACTTCGCCGCTCACCCCGAGGCCCTTGAATTCCCCGGCGCTGAGACGGTCAGCTCCACAGGGTGATGTGGATGGACGGGCGGAAGCGGCCGACGTTCACGCCGGGGCCGCGCAGCATGGCCTGGGTGGCGCGGGGTGTGGTGACGAACCTGACCAGCTCGGCCGCAGCCGGAGCCACGCCGCCCTCGGCCAGCGTCATCGTGACCCAGCCTCCGTCGAACCGCAGGGCGGGCCCGGCGATGCGTACCAGGCGCCCGTTGGCGAGGTCCGGCGCCACCGCGAACGAGATCGCCGGCGCCACGCCGCTGTTGCGCTGTGCCTCCTCCAGCGCCGCGGCGTGGCTCTGGTAGATCTGCTGGTGGTGTTCGGGCACGTTGAGCTTGCGCAGCATCGTCGGCACGGCGCCCAGCTCGGTCGCGGCCGAGGGGCCGAGCAGCCACACCTGGTCGCGTAGCTGGTGTACGCCGACGTCTCGCCCGGCGAGCGGGTGCTCGGGCCCGCACACGACGACGAGCTGGAAGTTCAGGAACGGTTTGCAGGACAGCGTCTCGTCCACGTTGCCGCCGGGGCCGGGGCCGGGACCGATCGCCACGTCGACGGTCCGCGCGCGCAGCAACGATCCGAACCGCCGCGGGTCATGCACGCTCAGCTCCACGTCGAGATCGGCGGCCCGCCCGGCGAACAACCCGATCAGACCGGGTGCCGCGTGCTCGGCGAACAGGCTCGACGCGGCGACGCGTAACAGCCGGCGCCCGCCTCCTGCCTGGCTCACCTCGATGATCGTGCGCTCTTGCAGGCTGAGCATCTCGGCCGCCCTGCTGGCCAGCCGCAACCCGCCGGGCGTGAACGCGAGCCCGGCGGCGGTCCTGGTGAACAGCCGGTCACCGAGTTCCTTGCGCAGCTGGCCGACGTGCAGGGAGACGGCCGCTTCCGACACGTCGAGCTCCGCCGCCGCCTGCTTGACCGACCCGAGCCGCACCACGGCCGCGAACGCGCGAAGCTGCGTGGGCGTCATGAGCAAAAGCTACTGGCCGGACTTAAAAGATCATAGATAAACCGATACGACAAAAGGCCAAAAGCGGTCAGTCGCCCGTGACGCTGATCTGGGCGGTCCAGTCGGCGACGACGCGTGTTCTCTTCGACGGCGCGGCGGGGACGACGGCGGCGAACCAGGTGGCCTGGACGAGGATGACCCGGCTGCGGAACTCCTTCTTGCCGCTCAGCACGGCGGGCTCCGGCCGGGTGAAGGAGAGTGTCGCGGCGTTGGGCCGGGCGGTGAAGCTCTGCTGCTCCCGTACGCCATACCAGACGACGGCCCCTCCTCCTGAGGCGCGCAGCGCGTAGATCGTCGGGACCACCTGGGTGCGGTCGCGTACGTCCCACTGGCCGCGCAGGAGGCGCATGTCGGCGAGCCGGGCGGTGGCGGACTGGGTCGTGTAGGGGCCTGCGGCCAGGAGGCGCTTGGCCTCCGTGTCCTTGCCGTTGGTGGCCAGGGAGCGCGCGTGCGCGGCGGCCACGGCGCGGGGGGCGACGGCGAGGTTCTCGGTGTCGTCGGCGGTCACCGCGGTCGCCAGGCCCTCGTCGTCCACCGCGATGGGCAGGGCGGGTGCCTGGAGCGGGGTGGTCGATCCGGCGACCAGGCGCCAGCCGCCGGAGGTCTCCTGGAGGATGAGCTGGGTCCGGTAGTCCTTGCCCTGCTCGGTGATCTCGGCCAGGAACCAGCGGGCGCCGCCGGGGTTCTTCGGGATCACGAAACGCGTGCTGGTGAGGCGGGGAAGCGTGCCGAGCCGGTCACCGCGGAGCCTGGCGAGCCGGAAGACGGCTCGGTCGAGCTCCAGCGCCAGGCCGGCGCTCGTTTCCTGCAGTCCGGATCCGTTTCGCTTCCTGGCCTGCTGCAGCCGTTCGCGGTAGCCGTTGAGGACGAACTCGGCCCCGTCCTCCGTCAGTGTGGGCTGCGCCGGCGCGGCGCTCGCCCGGGGCCCGGCGCTCACCGACCAGGCACCGCCCTGGGGTGGCGTCCCGGAGGCGCTGCACGCGGCGACCATGGCCAAGGCCAGGGCACTCACGAACAGCTGGCGATTCACCGGCACGGATACCTCCGCGACATGCCCGTGGGAGCGTCCTGAGCTGTCCTCATGATGTACGGCCCGCACTTGGCCCCGGTTCAAACCACCGGAGCTGGGACTCCATACGGACCGTGTTCGGTCCGCCGGGATCGCACGACGCGGCTCAGAACTCGGCCGCCGCGAGGCGGTGTGCCCGGACGGTCGCGGGGTGCTCGTCGTAGGCGGGGCGGGTCAGCAGCGCCTGGGCGAGGTTGGCCTTGATCAGGGCGGCGCCGCGCACGACCGGCACCAGCGTCAGCGCGAACAGGGCGCCGAGCACGGTGTTGAAGACCACGAAGGTGGTGGTGTCACTGCCGAGGCCGAGCAGTTCGGGCAGCCCGCCGTGAAACTCGGGCAGACCGGCGATGATCCAGCCGTAGAGCGGGAAGGTCAGCCCGGCGATCGCGCCCGCCCACCAGACGAGGGTGACGACGAAGGTGGCGATGGCGAGCGGGAAGGCGACGACGGCGTGCAGCATGTCCAGCGCCGCCTGCCCGCTGGTCAGCGGGTTCATCGTGCGGCGGAACCAGCCGGCGTCGGAGGGAGCCTGGCGGTAACGGGGACGCGCGACGCGGCGGCCGAGCACGTCGGGCAGCAGCACGCGCTCGACGTCGGCGAAGTTACGCGCCATGGCGGCGGCCGCGGCGAGGATCGGCAGGCCGATGAAGGCGACGGCGCTGCCCGCTCCGGCCGCGACACCGATCAGGACCAGGACGAAGGACATCACCGCGGTGGGGAAACCCAGCAGGACGTAGCGGGTGTCGGTGGCGATGCGGTGCCGGAGCGTTGTCATACCAAGAACGTTACGAGTCGCCGCCCCTCCAGATCGCTCCCGCTCACTGGCGTATCGAGGTAGTGCAGGCCCTACCAACGACATCGACATCAGGTGGTGATGGCGTGCGACTCCATGTCGGCCACCGTCCACTCCTCGACCTCGTCCAGGTGGATCGCGGCCGCCGTCTGCGCCGCCGCGACGTCGCGCCCCGCCATGGCGTCGAGGATCTCCAGGTGGCGGCGGGTGGAGCCGGCGATCCGGTGCGGGCCGGTGGCGCCCAGCACGCGCAGCCACTGTACGAACGGCTCCGTCGAGGAGCGGACCCGGATGAGCCGCTCGTTGCCGGTGGCCGCCACGATCTCGGTGTGCAGGCGCGTGTCACTGACGAAGAACGGCTCGTAGTCACCCTTCTCCGCGTACGCCAGCGCCTCGACGACCTCGGCGCGGAGTTCGGCGATCCGGGGGAGCGGCATGACGGCGGCGGCGATGCCGGTCGCCAGCCACTCGATGCCCTTGCGCAGCTGGCACACCTCGTGGACGTCGGTGACGCCCGGCCGGGCCACGAACGTCCCCGACCGGGGCCGCGTCTCGATGAGCTGGTCGTGCTCCAGGCGGGCCAGCGCCTCGCGGACCGGGGTGCGCGAGACGCCGAACTCCGTGGTCACCGAGTTCGGATCGAACCGGGAGCCGGGGGCGTACACCCCGCTGGTGATGCGGTCACGCAGGATCCCGTAGAGCTGGTCCGCGATGGAATCCACGACCAGGGACGAACCCTTCGAGAGCTTGACGGACTGACCCGGCACGATCTCTCCCTGCAGATGTGTGATGTCTAGTCGATCAGATTAGCCGCGCGGAGGGCCACCGCGATCCGCTCGCGTTCGGCGGGGCTCGCCGGCGCGAAGGGCTTCCGGGGACGTCCTCCGTTGCGGCCCTGCAGCTCCAGCGCCGCCTTGAGCGTGGCCGGCAGGTTGGGTCCGTCGATCGCCCGCCACACCGTGAGAATACGCTCGTGCAGCTTCAGGGCGAGCGCGTGGTCGCCGTCCTGGATGGCGTTCCACAGCTCGACGCTGAGCCGCGGCGTGACGGTCGGGATGGCCGCGAGCGCGCCGTGCGCGCCGAGCACGAACGCCGGGTAGTGCAGGTCGTCGAGCGCCGCCAGGATGGTGAACCGGTCGCGTACCCGGGCCAGCAGGTCGACCAGCAGGTGCATGTCGCCGCCGCTCTGCTTGATGGCCACCAGCTGCGGAACGGCCGCGAGCCGCTCGATCACGTCCACGGGTACGAGGGCCCACGGCACCACGTTGTAGAGCACGATCGGCAGGTCCACCGCGGCCCCGATCTCGCGGTAGTACGCCACGGTCTCCTCGGCCGACGGCGCGAAGACATAGTGCACCGGCGTGATCTGCAACGCGTCGACGCCCACCTCCTTCAGCGCCAGCGAATAGCGGATCACCTGGGCCGTCGAGTTCTGGATCACTCCGGCGATCACCGGCACCCGCCCGGCGACCTCCTCGACCACGACCCGGCAGATGTCCCGGCTCTCCTCCAGGGAGAGCGTCTGGCCCTCCCCGGTGCTGCCGCACGCGCAGATCGCGGTGACTCCGGCTTCCAGCAGGTACTTGACCTCCTGGCGCAGGAGATCGAGGTCCACCTCGTCGTTCTCGTCGAACGGGGTCACCACTGTGGAGATCATCCCGTGCAGGTCCAGGTCGCTCATCGACATCCTCCTCGTGGCCGGCTATTGCGGCCATGTTAAATCTAGTGTCTGATACATTAGATTATCACCCGGACATGAAAGGATGTCCAATGCAGAGCGGGACGCCAGTCAAACGTGTCGTCTGGGCCAGCGCCCTCGGCACGACCGTGGAGTACTACGACTTCACGCTCTACGCAACGACGGCCGCGCTGGTCTTCAACAAGGTCTTCTTCCCGGCCGAGATCCCCCTGGTCGGCACGCTGGCCGCGTTCGCCACGTTCTTCGTCGGTTATCTGGCGCGCCCGCTCGGCGGCCTGATCTTCGGCCACTTCGGTGACCGGCTGGGCCGCAAGAACATTCTCATCACCACGATGCTGATGATGGGCACCGGCACCTTCGCCATCGGCCTGATCCCCTCGTACGAGTCGATCGGCATCGCCGCGCCCCTGCTGCTGGTGCTCATCCGGCTGATCCAGGGGCTGGGGATGGGCGGCGAGTACGGCGGCGGCGTGCTGATGGCACTGGAGTACAGCCCGAAGCGACGCCAGGGCTTCTTCACTTCCCTGGTGCACATCGGCACCCCGGCCGGTGTGCTGCTGCCGGTCGCCCTGGTCACGGCGCTGGACGCGTTCCTGCCGGCGGGCGCGTACGAGTCGTGGGCCTGGCGCCTGCCGTTCCTGGCGAGCATCGCGCTGGTCGCCGTCGGCTTCTACATCCGGCTGCGCATCAGCGAGAGCCCCGAGTTCGTCAAGATGCGGGCCGAGCGCGAGGTACGGAAGCTGCCGGTCAAGGAGCTGTTCGCCGACTACACGGGCAAGGTGCTGCTGTCGATCGTCGCCAAGGTGGCCGAGAGCGGGCTGTTCAACGTCTACTACGTGGTCGCCATCGCCTACGTCACCACGGAGCTGGGCCTGCCGCGCGGGCCGGTGCTGATGGCCGTGCTGATCGCGTGCCTGGCCGAGTGCCTCACGCTGCCGCTGTTCGGGGCGCTGTCCGACCGGATCGGCCGGCGCAAGGTGTACGTGGGCGGTGCGGTGTTCCAGTTGCTGCTCGCCGTGCCGTTCTTCCTGCTCGTGCAGACCGGCAGCCTGCCGCTGATGACCCTGGCCATGGTGCTCGGCCTGGCCGTCGGCCACGGCTCCATGTACGGCGCGCAGGCGGCGCTGTTCGCCAACCTCTACCCGGTTCAGGTGCGCTACACGGGCCTGTCGGTCACCCAGCAGGTAGGGGCCACGCTCGGCGGCGGGCTCGCCCCGCTGGCCGGCACCGCGCTGCTCGCGGCCGGTGGCGGCCACTGGACCTGGCTCGTGGTCTATATGATCGCGATCGCGGCTCTGTCCAGCCTGGCGGCCAGTCGGCTGGGGTCGGGCGAGCTCAACCATGAGGCGCTCGGTGGAGTGCCCGCCGCCAAGGAGGCGATCCAATGAGCCTGTTCCTCGCCGAAGGCGATCCCGTGACGCCCGCCCTGCGCGGGTTCGCGCGGGTGCACGCCGACCTCGTCGAACTGAGCGAGGACCCGGTCTTCCTGCGGGCCCGCGACCGCGATCCGCGCCGGACCGTCGGGCTGGTGTCCGGCGGCGGCTCGGGGCACGAACCGTTGCACGGCGGGTTCCTCGGCCGGGGGATGCTCGACGCGGTGGCGCCGGGGCAGGTGTTCGCCTCGCCGCACAACCGGCAGGTGCTGGCGGCCAGCCGGGCCGCCGCCGGTCCCGGCGGGGTCATCCACATCGTGAAGAACTACACCGGCGACCGGATCAACTTCGGCATCGCCGCCGAACGCCTGCGGCACGACGGCATCGAGGTCCGCCGGGTGCTGGTCGACGACGACCTGGCGACCGAGAGCGCGGAGACGGCGACGGGACGGCGGGGCACCGGCGCGACCGTCATCGTGGAGAAGCTCCTCGGCGCCGCCGCCGACGAGGGGCTCGGCCTCGACGAGCTGGCCGAACTCGGCGCGCGGTTCGCCGCCGCCTCGCGCAGCCTCGCGGTGGCGGCGCGGGCCCAGACCTCGCCGCAGACCGGCACCCCCTCGTTCGAGCTGGGGCCCGACGAGCTGGAGTACGGCGTGGGCATCCACGGCGAGCGGGCGGCCAAGACGATCACCAGGCCGCCCGTCGGCGAGCTGGTCACCCGGATGCTCGACGAGCTGCTGGCCGGTCTGCCACCGGGCCCCGACGACCTCGTGGTCCTGGTCAACGGGCTCGGCGGGACCACCCAGCTGGAGCTGTACGGCGTCTTCGACCAGGTGGCGGGCGAGCTGTCCGCGCGCGGGCTGGACGTGCGCGGCTCGCTGGTGGGGACGTACGTGCCCGCCCTCGACATGGCGGGCTTCTCGCTGACCCTCACCCGGCTCGACCCGTCCTGGGACCGCTGGTGGCGGGCCCCGGCCATGACACCCGCCTTCGTCCGCGTCAAGGAGAACCGATGACCGCGTCGCCCGTACTCCGCCGCTACGCCGCCGACGTGGAGGCGGCCCACGCCGAGCTGACGCGGCTCGACCAGCTCAGCGGGGACGGCGACTTCGGCGACAACCTGCGCTCCGGGTTGCGTCGCGTCATCGACGAGCTCGACCGGTCCGGTACGGCGGGACACGGGTTCGACGTGGCGGGGCAGGTGTTCCTCGACGACGTCGGGGGCACGAGCGGGCCGCTGTTCGGGCTGCTATTCACCGAGATCGGCCGGGCACTCGACGGTGACATGCCGGTCGGCCGGGCACTCGACGGTGATGTGCCGAGCTGGGCCGCGGGCGCCTCCGCCGGGCTGGCCGCGATCCAGCGGGTGGGCGAGGCCGGGGTGGGCGACTGCACCCTGGTCGACGCGCTCGTACCCGCTGTCGCCGCGCTGGAGTCGGACGGTGCCGGAGCCTTCGCCCGTGCCGCTACGGCAGCCGCCGACGGCGCCCGGAGCACGGCCGAGCTGCGGGCTCGGCTCGGGCGGGCCAGTTACGTGGGCGAGCGGGCCAGGGGTGTCGCCGATCCCGGGGCGGTGGGGGTGGCGCTGCTGTTCCGAGCGCTGGCCGAGGTCGAGGAGCCCGGCTCGAAAATCGCCCCGCCGTACTGACCCGCGGGGTTACGGGACGCGGGCGACGCCGCCCAGGACGCCGCCCTTGTCCAGGCTGGCCGGGATGTACTGCTCGTCGTTGCGCCAGTCCTGGACGGGTACGACGCCCGGTTCGAGCAGTTCGAGGCCGTCGAAGTAGCCGCGTACGGTGTCGCGGTCGCGCCAGGTCATCGCCCCCGAGCTGGTCTGCCGGTAGACGTTCTGGGCCTCGGCGAGCCTGGCCGGGATGCCCTCGTTCTCCTCGATGTACCCGTGCGAGATGATCAGGTAGCTGCCGGAGGACAGTGGCTCGCGCAGCGTCTGAACGATGCGGGCCACCTCCTCGTCGTCGGCGAGGAAGTGGAACACCGCGACGACGAGGACGGCGACCGGCTCGTTGAAGTCGAGGTGCGCGGCGGCGGCGTCCAGGATCGCCTTCGGGTCGCGCGTGTCGCCTTCGACGATCACGGTGTCGGGGTTGTCGGCGAGCAGGGCACGGGCATGGACCAGGACGATCGGGTCGTTGTCGGTGTAGACGACCTTGGCGTCCGGGATGACGCGGTGCGCGACCTGGTGCACGTTGTTCTGGGTAGGCAGACCGGTGCCGATGTCGAGGAACTGCCGCACACCCGCTTTGGCCGCTTCCTCCACGGCGCGGATGAGGAACCCACGGTTCGCTCGGGCGATCTCACGGATGTCGGAGCCGGTCTCCAGACTGATCCGGATGATGTGTTCGGCCGCTTCGCGATCGGCGGAGAAGTTGTCCTTCCCGCCCAGGAAGTAGTCGTACATCCGGGCGACGCTGGGAACGGTCGGGTCGACCTTCCCCGCGGGCAGCTCGTGCTCGGTCACGCCTACACCTTCCTCACCTATGCCCGCATCTTACGAGGAAACAGGTGATCTGTGGTGATCTGTCAGTCCGGCGCCCAGTACTTCACGAGAAACCGCTCCATCCGCTGTACCACCGGGGTCCAGGTGGTGGTCAGGGTGTAGCGGCTGGCGCGGTGGCCTCGGTAGGTGAGGGTGTACTTGAGGAAGTCGGCTCCCTGCGGCTTGGCCTGGGAGTGGCCGAGGCGCAGGAGCTTCAGGTCGTGGTGGAGTTTGCGCTGTTCGCCGCGGGTGAGGCACTTGTTCACGGTCGGGCCCGTACGACGGCTCAGGCGTACGCAGCCGTTGGTGTAGACGATCACCCGGTTGTCGAAGCCCGCGAAGCCGCCTTGCTCGCGCAGCTCGACCAGCACCTTCTTGGCGACGGGCGTGGCCGATGCGGCCAGCGCGGCGGGTGCCGTGGTGGCGCTCAGAGCGGTACTCAAGACCACGATGAGCGCGATCCGCAAGATACTCATACTCCTAGGACGTACGGGAGCGGCGAAACGGCTCATCAGACGTGGGGGAGCGGCGAAACGGCTCACCGTCCCAGACCCGCGTCCCGCGGTGCTGATGACGGTCTCCAGCAGGTTGCTGGTCAGCTCGTACAGCCGCCGCGCGTCGCCCAGATCGAGCGTCGGGAGGCCTGTGCCCGCCGACCTGCTCGACGGGCCCCGGGTATTTAGCGGTGAATTAGGGGCTTACCGATACGATCAGTACTTGTGGGGGATGCGCAGTTTGATCGGCGCGTCACCGTCGGTCCCGTACCCCTGGAGGATCGCTGATGGCGAAGGTCGACCTTCACCGCCAGGCACTCGAAGACTGCCAGTCGGCGGCGAACCGGTTGTCCAAGGAGTTCGCCGACCTCGCGGGCGGGTATCCGGCCAAGACCGCCGACTCCTCGATCTTCGGTGACCTGACCGGCTCCTCCTCGCTGGCCGCCCTCCTCGACAAGATCGAGACCGGGGTCGCGGGCGAGCTGGGACATGTCCAGAGCAAGCTCCAGGGCGTCGAGCGGGCGCTGGAGAAAGTACGCGACAACGTTCACACGGCCAACCAGGCCTCGGGCGCGTGATCAAGGAGTGAAGCGTGGAGCTCGGTGACCTGCCCGGCGGTGACGGCCTCGCGAACATCCTCAAGTCCGTCAGCGGCGATCCCGGCTCGGTTCGCGGCGTGGCCAAGCGCTGGCGCGGTGCGGGCGGCAAGACCGGCGAGTACGTCGGCCGGCTCGGCACGTCGGTCAAGGGCGTCAACACGGCCTGGCAGGGCGACTCCGCCGACGCCTTCGACAAGTACATGCGCCGCTACTCCACGGCCGGCGGCGCGCTCCACGACGCCCTGACGGACAGCGCGACCACTCTCGACGACGTCGCCCAGGCGCTGGAGACGGCCGCCTCGAAGGTACGCGGGATCTGCGGCGACGTCCTCGACAAGGCCCGCACCTACAAGACCAACAATCCGGACGCCACGCAGGCGGAGTTCGACAAGGCGCTCTCGGCCCCTGTCGCCGATGCGATCGAGGACGCGAAAACGCACCTCACCTCGGTCAACAAGGTCGTGAACCAGGCCGTGAAGACGATCGGCGAGCACTGGAACGGGCGGGAGGCGACGTTCGCCGCGATCAAGGCGCCCGGCGACCAGACGTTCGTGCCGGCGCCGGGCCACACCGTTCACTGGGACCCGTCGCCGCTTCCCGACTGGCAGAAGACGACACTGGCGAGCGCGGACGGCAACGGCAACGGCAACGCCTACAGCCCCGCCTCCGCGTCCGCCCCGGTGGCCGCGTCTTCCGGGTCCGGTGGATCTTCGGGGTCCGGGGGGTCTGGGGGAGCGGTCGCCCAGGCCGTGCCGTACGTGCCGGGTGGCGGCACCGGCGCCGACATCGTCAACGCGGCCCGGCAGCACCTCGGCAAGCCGTACGTCTGGGGTGCCAACGGCCCGAACGCCTTCGACTGCAGCGGGCTCGTCTACTACTCGCTGAACCAGGCGGGCATCAAGATCGGCGACACCACGGCGGCCGGCTACCAGGCGAGCGGGCACCCGATCTCAGGGCCGCCGCAGGCCGGTGACATCGTCTTCTTCGGCGCCCCGCCCGATCACGTGGGAGTCTACATAGGCGACGGCAAGATGATCCACGCGCCGCACCCGGGGGCGAACGTCCGGGTGGGCGAGGTGGCGGTCCAGCACGGCCCGATCACCTACCGCCGCTTCTGAACCACACAGGATCTTGACCTGACACACGCGAGCCGGGGCCCGCGTGTGCGGACCCCGGCTCGTCGTGGTGTTACGTCGTTGATCAGACCGGAACGATGTTCTCGGCCTGCGGGCCCTTCTGGCCCTGGGTGATGTCGAAGCTCACCTTCTGGCCTTCCTGCAGCTCGCGGAAGCCCTGGGCGGCGATGTTCGAGTAGTGGGCGAAGACGTCGGCGCCGCCGCCGTCCTGCTGGATGAAGCCGAAGCCCTTTTCAGAGTTGAACCACTTCACGGTGCCAGTCGCCATGTCGATCTCCTTTGATAGGCGCAGAGCCGGGACCCGCAGGTCACGAATCCCATGTCGCCGCAATGACCCATCCGGAAATGACCGGGTGAAACAACACGCCTTCGGGGTGGAACCCGTCGGGCGCGCAAAGTTCGTGGGTACCAAAACTGCAACAGCTGCCACGCTAGCACGTGGCCTCTCATACTCCCTCCCGAAAAATGGGAGATCTTGCGGCCTGCCTGCTGGAACAGGAAATCACCGCCTGGACACCGGCTCCCGACAGGTCGAGGAGCGCCGCCGGCCCCTGCCAGACGCGCCCGAGAGCACGCGGCACCTGGGCGGTCGTGGCCGCCGGCCATGGCCCGAGATGGTCGATGGGCTCCGGCCACCGGCGCGACCGCAAAGTTTATGTCAACCCGACATAGATAAAACAAAGCGGCATATCAGACATCTCTCATGTGGCGTCGGCAGAGTTCAGGGCGTGCGGATGACCTTCGGGGGCCGAATTCATCGGGATGCGGCCGGGTCATCCAGGATTGGACGTTGATCTCAGTGCGCTTCCTGAAGCCCCTCACCGTGACCCTGGCCAGTGCCGCCCTCGTCGCCCTGCCGTTCGCGGGCGGCGCCTTCGCCGACAGCGGCCAGCCGCAGCCCGCCTCGACGATCACGCCGGGCGTGAAGACCACCCCGACCACCAAGCCCACGGCACCGATCAAGACCGGCCGGCCCACCGCGACGGACGAGAACACCCGGCCCAAGCTCCCGGCCTCCACCGCGCACGAGAAGGAGACCACGGCCTCCACTCTCTACCTGAAGGAGCACCGGAGCCCGGCCTCCCTCGACGTGTCGGTCAACCCGACCCGCGTCAAGCAGGGCGCCTCCTACGGGGTGACCATCGTGGTCAGGGGCGCGTCGGCGGGTAAGGCGGCCACGATCACGAGTCCCGAGGGCAAGAGCTACCGCGTGTCGCTCGACCAGCGGACGGTCACCAAGACGCTGACCGTACCGGCCAAGGCCAAGCTCGGCACCAAGACGGTCACCGTCAAGGTCGGCAACCGGACCGCCACCGCCGAGTTCACCGTCGTCCGCGGCGGCGACCACCGCGACGACCACCGCCAGGAGGGCAAGTAGCCGACCTCCGCCACGAGGGCGAATCTCGGGAGGCCCTCGCCGCGGAACCGGCCCGCGCTGTTGGATCGGCCCCTCCCCGTGACCGGTCCCACCACGCGGGCGCCGCGCCGCCGTACCAGC
>NZ_JBEZDM010000069.1:0-32066 GCF_040648335.1 Nonomuraea sp. NPDC049158 | reverse complement strand
GCCATGCGCGAGCAGGGCGTGCGGCGCTCCAGGGTCCGGACGTCACATGGCGTTCAGACGCGGGTCCACTTCTGGTTGTTCTGGCCGTTGCACGCCCAGATCTGCACCTTGGTGCCGTTGGCGGTGCCGGCGCCACTGACGGCCAGACACTTGTTCGCGCCGACCGCGGTAATAGTGCCGTCGGCGTTGAGGCGCCACTTCTGGTTGTTCTGCCCGTTGCAGTCCCAGACGATCACACTGGTGCCGTCCGCCGTCCCGGCCCCGTTCACGTCCAGGCACTTGCCGCCGTACACCCGCAGCTCACCCGCCGCGGTCGACGTCCACTGCTCGCTGGGCTGCCCGTCGCAGTCCCAGATCTGCACCTGTGTGCCGTTCGTCGGCGAGGCTCCGTTGAGGCACCGGTTCGACCCCAGACCCCGCAGCGCGCTGGTGCTGCCCGGGGGCGAGCCGTCGCCCTGCCCGACGCCCCTGCCGTTGAAGGTGAACGAGTCCACGTCGAACGCGTTCGCGGACGGTGCCTTGAACACGACGTAGACATTGTGGGTACCACCGGGATCGGTGACATGCACCGCGGGCAGGGACACGTAGGTGTTCCATCCCCCGGTCGCCGGCACGGGGCTGGAGGCGATGAGAGCCCCGGTCGGCGAGTCGGCGTGCAGTTCGATGGACGCCCCGGTGTTGGACGGCGCCGAGACGCGGAAGGACACCGTGTCGATCCCGGACAAGTTGATCGGGCTGAAGGACGTCCAGTCGTTGGTGGAGATGTCGCCGACGCGCCTGCCGCCTTCGGCTCCGGGCTCGTCGACGATCCGGATTCCGGACGAGCCGGTGAAGTGCTCGGCCTGCTTGTGCTTGGGCTGCAGGGTGATGCCGGCGCTGCCCTTCAGACCGCCCTTGTCGGTGTAGTCGGCGGACAGGACGTAGTAGACGTTGGCGGCCTCGTCATGGCCGGACGCGGTGGTCGTGACCGTCCCGGAGCAACCGGTGTACTGGCCGGTGTCGTGGGCGTGCTGGTCATGGCCGAGCGCCGTGATCACGTTGACCTTGGTGCAGTCGACGGCTCCGTCCTCGGGGTCGGTGACGTTCACCGTGTAGGTCACCTTGTCGCCGAAGTCGATGAACCCGCCGTCGGGCGGAGCCGAGAAGACGACCTTGGGACGGCTGTTGCCGACGACGATGGGTAACGTGACGCTGCCCGTCTTCCCGCCGGAGTCCCGTACGGTCAGCTTGACGGTGTAGGTCCCGTTGGCGCTGTAGGTGTGGGACGGGTTGGCGCTGGTGGAGGTCCCGCCGTCGCCGAAGTCCCACGCGTAGGTGATCGCGTCGCCGTCGGGGTCGGATGAGCCGGCCGAGGAGAACGCCACCGTCAGCGGCGCCGCGCCCGAGTCGGGGTTGGCGCTCGCCTTGGCCAGGGGTACGCGGTTTCCGGCGACGTAGTCGACCCGGTAGACGCTGTCATCGGTGTTCGTGTGGCCGAATCCGTTGCCCCAGTCGGCCATGTACAGGGCGCCGTCCGGACCGAACTTCATGTCGATCGGCGCATGCGGGGCGAGCTGTGCCACAAAGGGGTTGATCTTCAGGAGGTTGCCCGAGGAGTCCAGCCGGAACTCCTTGACGACGTTGCGGCTCCATTCATAGAGGAACGGCGTGCCGTCGAAATACTCGGGGAACTTGCGGTCAGAGCCACCGGCCGGGTCGTAGCGGTAGAAGGGGCCGCCCATCGGGGCGGCGCCGCCGCAGCAGTCGATCTCGGGGAACTCGGCCGAGGCGTGGTAGTTGTACCAGACGGTCGCGGGCTTGGCCGCGGGCAGATTGGTCAGCCCGGTGTTGTTGGGCGAGTCGTTGACGGGCGCCGAGCAGTTGAACTTCGCGCCGGAGGTGTTGGTGGCGAAGTTGTAGTCGTTGAACGGGATGTTGTTGCCGACGCAGTATGGCCAGCCGTAGAAGCCCGGCTGCTTGATCAGGTTCCACTCGACGGTGCCCTCGGGACCGCGACTGGGGTTCGCGGCACCGGCGTCGGGGCCGTAGTCACCCAGCGAGATCCAGCCCGTCACCTTGTCGACCGAGAAGCGGAACGGGTTGCGGAAGCCCATCGCGTAGATCTCCGGCCGCGTCTTGGCGGTGCCGGAGGTGAACAGGTTGCCGGACGGAATCGTGTAGGTGCCGCCGGGCTCGGGGTGGATGCGCAGGATCTTGCCGCGCAGGTCGTTGGTGTTGGCCGCGGACCGCTGGGCGTCGTAATGCTCCCGGCCCGGCCGCTCGTCGATCGGGGCGTAGCCGCTGGACCCGTTGGGATTGGTGTCGTCACCCGGGCCGATGTACAGGTTCCCGCCCGGCCCGAACGCGAGGTAGCCGCCGGTGTGGCCGGGCTCGTCGACGTTCCGGTACGCCGGAACCTCGATGATCTTCTTCTCACTCGCCAGGTCGAGGCTGGTGCCGTTGAAGGTGAACCTCGACACCCGGTTCACCTCACCGCCACTGGACGGCGAATAGTTGACGTAGATCCAGCCGTTGGTGGCGAAGTCCGGATCCAGCGCCAGCCCGACGCCACCGTCCTCGCCGCCGTCGTACACCGGCAGGGTGGCGATGACGCGCGTGCCCCCGCCATTGGCGGGGATCAGATTCACCTTGCCCGAGCGCGACATGTAGAAGACCCTGCCGTCGCCGGCCACGTCGAGCTCCATCGGCTGGTCCGGTGCGCCGTCGAGGGTCACCTTCTGGAACCGGGCCGCGACGGTGCCGCCGCAGTCACCCGGCGCCGCACCCGCCGCCCACTTCACCCCGCCCAGCAGGTGCTGCTTGAACAGCGGCTCCGCATAGGAGGACGCCTGGTGGCCCATCGCGGTGGCCCACACCCGGCCGCCCTCCGGGTTGTGGCACCAGGAGATCGGGTGATCGGCGCCCATCTTGTTCGGTCCCGCGTCATAGGTGGTCTCGTCCGCGCTCACCAGCACGTGCACCGAGCCCCGCAGGTTCTTGTCGAAGTTGTACCACTCCTCCGAGCGCACCCACCGATCCGGCAGCCCTTTCGTGGAAGGGTGCACCTTGTCGGCCACCTTGGCGGTGCCCTGCAGGATCGCCGAATGCGCGGTCATGTGCGCGCCGGCCAGGGCAACCTGGTCCCACCAGGGAAACTGCGCCTCGATGTTCATATCGGTGGCGTTGTGGATCGCGACGACGCCGTGGCCGCCGCGCACGTACGCCTGGAAGGCCTGGCGCTGGGCGTCGTTGTCCCACACCATGCCGCTGGTCTGCAACATGATCACAGCGTCGTAGGTGTTCAGGGTCGCGGCCGTGAAGACGGCGGAGTCCTCGCTCTGGTCGAGCTGGAAGTTGTTGTCGGCCGCCATCTGCTGGAACATCGCGACACCGGCGGGGATGGAGTCATGCCGGTAGGCGCCGCTCGCGGTCTTGCTGAACAGCAGCACCCTGAACTGCGGAGCGGCCGCGTGCGCCACCAGCGGCACCGCGGACAGCCACAGCCCTAACAAGGCCGCGGCGAGGGCGGAAAGCAGGCGTGATCTTCGCATGAAGGATCTCCTGGGGGGTTACCGGCAACGGGCGGAGCTGAAGGGTGGGAAGGCATGCGTCGTCTCGGCCGATGCCGATCGTCTTCAGCAGCGGCCCACCCATCGATCCGGGCGGCGGGGCCTGACCATGCGACAAGGTGTCGAATCGATTCGGAACGAAAATAAATCGGGCCAAAGTACGTGTCAAGCATGCTTATCCGGCCGGCGAATCCACGACCACCTTTCCGCTTCCACTGGGCCAGGGCCTCACTGCCTATATCGGGAATCTGCAGGTGCAGGCGGTATCGCCGATGCCGTGCTGTCCCACCGACACCCAATAGGGCAAGGGAAGGCCATTCAATAAGTATGAAACTTTCAAGGCCGGCTGCCGCCGGCTCGCCTAATGAGTCACTGCCTTGATCAGAGGGTGCGCAGGTAGGCAAGGCCGTCCACGGCGAGCGCGTCCTGGCTTCGCGCGAGGGGCCGCCAGATGGCGGCCGCGGTGGCGATGGTCTGGTTGTACGCGGTGAACGACTCGATGACGAGCGGCCCTTGATAGCCGACGTCGCGCAGGGCCCCGGTGAAGCCGGGCCAGTCGAAGCGGTCGGCGCCCGGCGTGCCGCGATCGGTGCCGCACACCTGCACGTGCGCGATCCGATCCGCCGCGGACCGCACCGCCTGGGCGGGGTCTTTCTCCTCGATGTTCATGTGGTAGGTGTCGAGCGCCAGGTGGCAGTCCTCGGGCAGCGCGTCGAGGGCCTGCTCGACGGTGTTGATGAGGCTGGTCTCGTACCGGTTGAGCGGCTCGACCGCGAGCCTCACCCCACGCTCGGCCGCGTGGTCCAGGACGGGCCGCAGCCGCTCACGCAACTCGGCGTAGACCTGCCGGCGCTCGTCCGGTGACAGCCGCCACGTACGGCCGACCGAGGCGTACGCCGGCCCCCCGATCACCGGAGAGCCGACGGTCACCGCTACGTCGACGCAGTACCGCAGATAGTCCTGGGTGTCGCGGACGGTCTCCGAGGGGGCGGCCACGAGCTCGCGCCCCGGCGGCATGACGAGCACCACGGACGCGGCCAGCCCGTGCTCGGCCAGCACCGCCGCGGCCTTGTCCGGGTTCCACTCGCCGGGTTGCTCGACGGGCAACTCGATGACGTCGAAGCCCCACCCGGCGATGCGGGGCGCGAGCCGCGCCAGGTCGTCGTCGGTCAGCGGGGAGACCCAGACCCAGGTGTTCACTCCGATGGAGAACATGGCGTCCCTCTTCGTCGTCGGTTCGCGAAAGGAGCCGATCAGCTCTTCTTCCCGCCCCAGGCCTCCGGGAACCCGGGCAGGTCCTCGCAACCGCACAGCGCGTAGTGCAGCGGCGGCATGTTGGGCTTGAGGTAGGTCGACAGGTTCTCGCTGGTGACCTCCGGCTGGGGCAGGTTCCACATCTTGGGCACTTCCTCGCCCTTGAGGATCTTCAGCGCGGCGATGAGCGGGGTGCGCCACTGGTAGGTCGGGTACGTGGGCGCCACGGCGGTGAGGCCGGCATCCTTCCACTTCTGCAGGAAGTCCTGCTGGTCCTCGCCGTTGATCGGCGGCACCGGCACGCCCGCGTCCTCGAACGCCTCGATCGCCGCCACCGCCGTGGCGCCCGAGTCCATCCAGACGCCGTCGATCTTGCCGTGCCGCTGGATGTAGTCACTGACGATGCTCTTGGTCTTGGCGGCGTCGCCGTCGGTGAACTCCACCCCCACCACCTGGAGCCGGCTCCTGTCGAAGACCACCTTCGCCGCCGACCAGCGGGTCTCCAGCACGTCCACGCCGGGCAGGATGCGCAGCGCCAGCACCTTCCCACCCGCCGGCACCTTCTCGACCAGGAATTCGGCGGCGTCGGCGCCGAAGGCGTAGCCGCCGATGGGCTTGATGAACGTCACCGGGCAGTCCGTCTGCACGCCCCGGTCGAACACGATGACGGGCACCTTCCCGCAGGCGGCCGTCACGGCGGGGGTGAGCGTGGCCGTGGTGTTCGGCGAGACGATCAGCGCGTCGCAGTCCTTGGCCTGCAGCTCGGCGATGTCGGAGATCTGCTTGTCGTCCTTGCCCTCGGCGTCGAGGACCGTGAACTTCTCGATCTCCTTGTGCAGGCCGGCCTCCGCCCGCATCGTCTTCCAGCCGACCTGGCGCCAGGGGTTGTTGACCGCGGCGTTGGAGAAGCACAGGTGGTACGGCCCGTCCTTCTTGTACTTCGCCGTGTCGACCATCTTCGGGGCGATGACCTGCTCCCAGGGCTTGTCCGTGGGACCCTGCGGCGTCTGGGAGCGCATCGCCAGCTGAGCGTCGAAGTCCGCCTGTACGAAGAACTTCGACTGCGCGCCCGTGCCCGAACCCTGAGCGCTCGCGGCCGGCGCCGCGGGATGTGTGGTGGCCGCCGGCTTGTCGGTGGCGCAGCCGGCGAGGACGAGCGCGGCGACCGCGGCGACCGCGGCCTTATGACGCGGCATGTGCGTCTCCTCTTCGGGGGGTGAACTTCCGGGGAAGTCGGATGGCTCCCGCCGCGACCGCGGCGATGATGATGACGCCCTGCACGGTGAACTCCAGCGCCCCCGAGATTCCGTACAGGTTGAGCAGGGTGAACAACGCCTCCAGCGTGAAGGCGCCGGCCATGGCGGCGAGCACGGAGCCGCGGCCGCCGCCGAGCACCACGCCGCCGAGCACGACGGCGGTGATGGCCGAGAACTCCAGTCCCTGGCCCGCCTGGGCCGAGACGCCGGCGAAGCCGCCGAGCAGGATCGCGGCGACGGCCGCGGCCAGACCGGAGAACATGAAGGCGAAGATCTTGGCCCGGTCGACCCGGACCCCGGACAGTGCCGCGGCACGCACGTTGTCGCCGGTGGCGATGAGGGTCTTGCCGAAATCGGCACGCATGAGCCAGATCGCCACCGCGCCCACGGCCAGCAGGATCAGCACCGACCACGGCAGTAGCCCGAGGCCGCCGCGGCCGAACATCCGGAAGCCCTGCGACAGCGCGCCACGCGGCGCGCCGCCGGTCCAGAGGAAGACCGCCCCGCTGAGGACGAGCAGCATGCCGAGCGTCACGATGAACGACGGCACTCGCAGCTTGGTGGTGACCACGCCGTTGACCAGTCCGACGAGGAGCCCGACGACGATCAGCAGGGCGAGGACCGGCGCGGTGGCGGACTCGTCGCCGTCGATGAGCCGCGCGGCGATCACCACTTCGGCCGTCACCAGTGAGCCGACCGACAGGTCGAACTCGCCGGAGACGATGACGAAATACTGTCCCGCGGCGAGGATCACCAGCGGCGCGGCCCGTTTGAGGAACGCCAGGAACCCGGCGGGCTCCAGGAAGAAGGGGTTGACGACCGCGATCGCGGCCAGCAGCACCATGAGGACCGCGAGGATGGGAAGTGCCCGCCTCATGCCGGCCGCCTTGTCCCGCGCCGGGCGTAGACGGCCACCGCGATGACGATGACCACGCCGCGGACCACGTCCTTGCCGAAGGAGTTGATCTCGAGCTGGTTGAAGATGGTGTCCAGGACGGCCAGCAACAGGACCCCGCCCACGGTTCCCGCGACCCCGCCCTTGCCTCCGGCCAGCGCGGTCCCGCCGAGCACGACCGCGGCGATGGACTCCAGGTCGTAGCCCCCGTCCGTGCCGACTGTGGGCGCCCCCGCCCCGAGCCTGCCGGCCAGCAGCAGGCCCGCGATGCCGGCGCAGACCGAGCAGAGCACGTGGACGATCACGATGACACGGCCCGTACGGATCCCCGACAGCCGGGCGACCTCCTCGTCCCCGCCCACCGCGTAGATCCGGTATCCCAGCCGGGTCCTGCTCAGCAGGAACCAGGCCACGACGGCCACACCGGCCCAGAGCATGGCGGAGACGGGGATCGGCCCGATGCGGGAGTAGCCGAGGAGCTGGAACGACTCGGGCACCTTGCCCGCCGGGCCGTCGTACAGGTGGTCCACGATGCCCTTGATGATCAGGGAGACGCCGAGCGTGGCGATGAAGGCGTGAACCTGGAGCCCGGTGATGACCAGCCCGTTCACCAGCCCCACCAGCGCGCTGATGGCCAGCACCGCGGCGACCGCGGGCACGACGTTCCCGTCCTGGCCCGCCATGATCTCCGCCGCGACAAGCGAGGCCAGGCTGATCAGGTACGCCACGGACAGGTCGAGCGACCCGGCGAGGATCGCCAGCGTCTGCCCGATCGCCACGATGCCGAGGGCCGCCGAACGCTGCTGGATCCCGACGACGCTCTCCATGGTGAGGAACTGGTCGCCATCGAGCGCGACGAGGGCCCAGCCGACCGCGACCAGGCCGAGCAGCGCGAGGAACACCACCTGCGTGGGTTCGCGCAACCGCGCCGCCAGGCCGCCGTGCGCCTCGCCGCGGCGGGCGGGACGGCGGCCGCGCACGAGCAGGTTCATTCAGGCCACCTCTCCGGCGGCCAGGCGCATGATGGCCTCCTCGGAGGCCCCGGCCGGCAACGTGCCCGCGATGCGGCCGTCGCGCAGGACGACGACGCGATCGCTCATGACGATCAGCTCGGGCAGCTCGGAAGAGATCATCATGATGGCCATGCCGTCATTCGCCAGTTCGCGCATCAGGTCGTGGATCGCGGCCTTGGCCCCGACGTCGACGCCCCGGGTCGGTTCGTCGAAGAGCAGCACCCGCGGCGCCATCGTCATCCATTTGGCGAGCACGACCTTCTGCTGGTTGCCTCCGGACAGGTAGCGGACCTCCTGCTCCTGGCGCGAAGGCGAGAGGCGTACCCGTTGGAGCAGGTCGCGCAGGCCGTTGCGGTGCCCGGAGCCGACCGCGCGGGCGACGAGCAGGGCGTTGTCGCGCACGGACTGGCGCAATGCGAGCCCTTCGGCCTTGCGGTCCTCGGTCACCAGCCCGATGCCCATGGCCACGCCTTCCCGGACCGAGCGCGGGCGCGACGGGGTCATCTCGCCGGTGGTGAACGGCTCCGCGCCGAAGATCGCTTTGGCGAGTTCCGATCTGCCGGATCCCTGCAGGCCCGCGATGCCGACGATCTCCCCGGCACGCAGTTCCAGATCGATGTCGCGGAGCTTGAGGTTGCCCGCTCCGCGCAGGCTGAGCCGCACCTCGCCGGCTCCCGCCGAGCGAGGCGGGACGTAGGTGCCGAGGTCGCGCCCCACCATCAGGCGGATCAGCTCGTCAGGGGTCACCTCGCCGATCGGGCAGGTGGTGACGCGCGAGCCGTCCTTGAGCACGGTGATCCGGTCGGCGAGATCGAACACCTCGCGTAATCGGTGGGAGATGTACACGACGGCGACGCCGCGTTCCCTCAGCCGCCCGATCAGCCGGTAGAGCAGCTCGACCTCGTGCTCGGCGAGCGCCGCGCTGGGCTCGTCCATGACGAGGAGCCGGGCCTTCACCGACAACGCCTTGACGATCTCGACGATCTGCTGCTGTGCCACCGACAGGCGCTTGACCGCGTCGCGGGGGCCGAAGGGGTCCTCACCCAGCTCGTCGAGGAGCCGCGCGGTCGCCGTCTCCATGGCGGTCCGGTCGACCAGGCCGCGCCTGACGGGCTCACGCCCGAGGAAGACGTTCTCGGCGACGGTGCGCTCGGGCAGCAGGTTGAACTCCTGGTGGATGATCGCGATGCCGGAGCGCTGCGCCTGGAGCGGATGGCCGAAGGAGACGGGGCGACCGTCGATCTCGATCGTGCCCTCGTCCGGCGGGTGAATCCCGCAGATGATCTTCATCAGGGTGGACTTGCCGGCGCCGTTCTCGCCGACGACGGCGTGGACCTCGCCGGCCGTCACGTCCAGGTCCACTCCGGACAGCACCCGCACGCCCAGGAAGCTCTTGCCGATGCCGCGCATGCTCAGCACGCGACCCACCGGCTATCGACAAGCTTCGGGCTTATATTCCTCATCCTGCGGGATGCTAAGCGGGCTTATATCGACGGTCAAGCAAACCTCGCACCCGTATGGGCGGTAATGCCGGTAAGCGGCGCATGATATGTCAGCGATAAGCCTGCTTATGCTTGACCGTCGATAAAAATACCTCATACCATCGCAGATACTTACATACCGGATGCCTTCCGCATCCAGGGGCTAGGCCCGACACGATGGAGCTTTCATGGACAAGCTCGGTGTGTGGCTTATCGGGGCACGGGGATCCGTGGCGACCACTGCCATCGTGGGCGCGGCGGCCATCAGGGCAGGAGCAGCGACCCCGCAAGGATGCGTGAGCGAGTCCCCCGGCTTTCCCAGGCACCTGGTTCCGCTGACCGGTCTGGCCTTCGGCGGCCATGACATCACCGAGATCTCCTTGCGCAAGCGCGCCGAACAGCTGGGCAGAGCGGGGGTCATCTCACCGGACCTCCCTGGGCTGCTCGCGTCCGATCTGGACGCCGCCGACGCCGAGATCCGGCCGGGTTACGTCCCCGGCGACGGCGGCCGGGCCGCGACCCGGCTGATCGACGACATCGCCGGCTTCCGGGCCCGGCAGGGGCTGGCCCGGGTGGTCGTCGTCAACGTGTCGTCGACCGAGCCCCCGGTGGATTCGCGCCCGGAGTTCGAGAGGCTGGCCGATCTCGAGGAGCGGCTCGCGGCGGAGGACGACGTCCTGCCGCCGAGTTCGCTGTACGCCTATGCGGCCTTCCACGCCGGGTGCGGCTATGTGGAGTTCACCCCCTCCACCGGGCCGACCCTGCCCGCCCT
Organism: Nonomuraea sp. NPDC049158; assembly: GCF_040648335.1. Lineage (NCBI taxonomy): Bacteria > Bacillati > Actinomycetota > Actinomycetes > Streptosporangiales > Streptosporangiaceae > Nonomuraea > Nonomuraea sp. NPDC049158. The sequence goes on along the minus strand of NZ_JBEZDM010000069.1, from coordinate 21,847 downwards.
GGCGGAACTCGCCGCCCGGCGGGGCGTGCCGTACGCGGGACGCGACGGCAAGACCGGCGAGACCCTGGTCAAGAGCGCCCTGGCACCCATGTTCGCCGACCGGGCACTGCGGATCCGCTCCTGGTCCGGGCTCAACCTGCTCGGCGGCGGCGACGGGGCGACACTCGCCGATCCGGCCGCCAGGTCCAGCAAGCAGCTCTCCAAGGACCAGGTTGTCGCGAAGGTCCTGCGGGAACCCGTCGAGGGTGAGACGCACATCGACTACGTCCCGGATCTCGGAGAATGGAAGACCGCCTGGGATCACGTGAGCTTCGACGGCTTTCTGGGCGTGCGGATGACGCTGCAGTTCACCTGGCAGGGCTGCGATTCGGCGCTGGCCGCTCCGCTCGTCCTGGACCTGGCCCGGCTGGTCGCCCGTGCGCACGAGAAAGGGCGGCACGGCGTCCTGCCCGAGCTCGGCTACTTCTTCAAGAGCCCGCTGGGGACGGACGAGCACGCCCTGGCCGCCCAGTACGCCCGGCTGCGCGCCTTCGCCGAGGAGCTGTCATGAGGGCGCTGCTCGAGCTGGTCCGCGCACCGGCCGCACTGTCGGTGCCGGGGGACACCATGGCGGGGGCCGCCGCTGCCGGCCGGCGTCCGGCAGCAGGCCTGGCCTTGGCGTCGGTGCTCATGTACTGGTCGGGAATGGCGCTCAACGACTGGGCGGACCGTGAAACGGACGCCGTCGAGCGTCCTGAGCGCCCGATCCCGTCAGGCCGGGTCCGCCCGGGCGCCGCGCTCGGGCTCGCGGCCGCCCTGACCTGCGCGGGCCTGGCCACCGCCGCCGTCGCCGGCGGCCGGCGCGCTCTCACCGTCGCCGGTCTGCTGGCCGGCGCGGTGTGGGCCTACGACCTGGGCCTCAAACGGACGGCGGCGGGACCGGCGTCGATGGCGGCCTGCCGTGTGCTGGACGTGCTGCTGGGCGCCGGCGAGCGGGCCGGGGCCGCCGTGCCGGCGGCGCTGGCGATAGGCGCGCACACCTACGGGATCAGCGTCCTGGGCCGGGCCGAGGTGGCGGGGGCGGCACCCGGGACGGCCGAGCGCGCGCTCGTGGCCAGCACCGTGGCGGCCGGGCTCGCGGCGGCCTCCTGTGTGCGCAACGGAGCCGCCGCCCGGGCCGGAGCCGGCGTCCTCATCGCCGGCTATCTCGCCTCCACCCTTCCGGTCCAGGCCGGGTTACGGGCCCGTCCCGACCCCGAGAACGTACGGCAGGCCGTCCGCCTGAGCCTCCTCGGCCTGATCCCGCTCCAGGCGGCGGCGGTCGCCGGTGGCGGACGGTTCACGACGGCAAGCGCGCTGCTGTGCTCGCTGCCCCTGGGAAGGTGGCTCTCATCCCGGGTGGCGACATCGTGAACTGGGCCTACTGCACCAACGGCTTCGCCGGCCACCGGCTCCCCGAGGCGCTGGCGGTCCTGGCCGATCTGGGGTACACCGGTGCGGCGATCACGCTCGACCACGGTCATCTCGACCCCCACTCCCCCGGCCTGGCCGCGGAGGTGTCGCGAATCGCCGGGCTCCTCGAACGCCTGGGCCTCGATGCCGTCGTCGAGACGGGCGGGCGTTACACCCTCGATCCCCTGCGCAAACACCATCCGACCCTCATCGGCGACGACGCCGAGCGCAGAGTGGAGTTCCTGGCCACGGCGATGCGGGTCGCCGCCGACCTGGGCGCCCCCGTGATGCACCTGTGGAGCGGGGTCCGGCCCGACGGCATGCCGGAGGCGGAGGCGTACACGCGGCTGGTTCGCCAGTGCGCACGACTGCTCGACGAGGCCGACCAGTTGGGGGTCACGCTGGGATTCGAACCCGAACCCGGGATGCTCGTCGCCGACCTGGACGGGTTCGAGCGGCTGCGTACGATGCTCGGCGCCCCTACCCGGTTCGGTCTCACCCTCGACATCGGGCACTGCCACTGCGTGGAGCGGGCGGACCTGGACACCTGTGTTCGCCGGGCGCTGCCGTACACCGTGCACGTGCAGATCGAGGACATGCGCCGGGGAGTCCACGAGCACCTGGAATTCGGCGAGGGTGAGATCGACTTCGTGCCGGTGCTCGCCGCTCTGGGCGGCTACTCGGGTCTGGTGGCAGTGGAGCTGGCCCGGCACAGCCATGCGGCCCCGCAGGTCGCCCGCCGCTCGATCGACTTCTTGAGGAGGGCACATGAACGAGCCGGCACAGGAGTGGCCGGCACAGGCCGTCCGGCAGGTCGAGGCTGACCCGTACGCGATCCACCGGCTCTTCCCGCAGGCCGAACGGCGGGGCGGCCCTGGCGCCCGGCGCGCGCTGCTCGGCGCGCTGCACGGCGACCACGCGGTGATCCGCGGCCTGTACGAGGCCGGCGACAGCGGCGAGCGACTGGCGATCCTGACCGCTCTGCACGAGCTCGACCTGGGAGGGACGGCGGTCGGGCTGGTGGAGGACGCGCTGCGCACCAATGACGCGCGACTGGTCGCCGCGGCCCTCGGCCCGTACGGCTCGGCGTGGCTGGACGACCACTCCTTCCGGCAGGGGGTGCTCAAGTGCGTCTTCATGTCGATCCCGCTGGCGGCGGTGGCCGAGCTGGACCGCCGCTTCGACGCCGAACTGGCCCGGATGCTGTCGGACTACGCGGCGGAGCTGCGGGCGGCCGGTCGGCCCGTCCCGAGCGACGTCCTGGACAGGAGCTGAATGCGCATCTTCGACCCCCACATCCACATGACCTCCCGGACCACCGACGACTACCAGCGCATGCACGCCGCGGGAGTCCGGGCCGTCGTCGAACCCGCCTTCTGGCTGGGGCAGCCCCGTACCAACGTGGGCAGCTTCCTCGACTACTTCGACGCGCTGCTCGGCTGGGAGCCGTACCGCGCCGCGCAGTACGGCATCCACCACCACTGCGCGCTCGCGCTCAACCCGAAGGAGGCCAACGATCAGCGGTGCGCGGGGGTGCTGGCCGAGCTGCCGCGATACCTGCTGAAGGACTCCGTCGTCGCGGTCGGCGAGATCGGCTACGACTCGATGACGGCGGAGGAGGAACGGGCCTTCGAGGCCCAGCTCGCCCTGGCGCAGGAGAACGATCTCCCGGTGCTCGTGCACACCCCGCATCGGGACAAGGCCGCGGGCACCCGCCGGAGCCTCCACGTGGTACGGGACGCCGGGATACCCCCAGAACGGGTGCTCATCGACCACCTCAACGAGATGACCGTCGGCATGGTCGCGGACGCGGGCTGCTGGATGGGGTTCTCGATCTACCCCGACACCAAGATGGACCCGGACCGGATGGTGGCCCTGCTCAAGGAGTACGGCACGGACAGGATTCTGGTGAACTCGGCCGCCGACTGGGGACGGAGCGACCCGCTCAAGACGCGCGAGGTGGCCGACGTCATGCTCGCGGCCGGCTTCGGCGAGGACGACGTGGATCGGGTGCTGTGGCGCAACCCGGTCGCCTTCTACGGGCAGAGCGGCCGCCTCGACCTCGAGACCGGCTCGGAAGCCGGCCCCGACCACGCCGGCAACACGATCAAGCGGGGGTGACCATGCGGCTGCGTCATCCGGACGGCTCGACGGTGCACCTGTCCTATTGCACCAACGTCCACGCCGCCGAGGATCTCCCCGGCATCCACGGTCAGCTGTCCGGCGTCGCCGCGCGGGTCAGGCGCCTGCTCGGCGTCGAACGGCTCGGGCTCGGGCTGTGGCTGTCCCAGCACGCCGCCGCGGACCTCCTCGCCCGGCCCGGGGAACTCGCCGGGCTGGGCGAGCGGCTGACCGCGCTCGGGCTGGAGGTCGTGACCCTCAACGGGTTCCCCTACCGCGGCTTCCACGACGAGATCGTGAAGTACCGCGTCTACACCCCCGACTGGGCCGACGCGGAGCGGCTGCGCTACACGCTCGGGCTCGCCGAGATCCTCGCCGCGCTGCTGCCGGACGACGTCACCGAGGGCACGATCTCGACCCTTCCCCTCGCCTGGCGGACCGGGTGGACGAGAGAGAAAGCGGCGGTGGTCACGGCCAATCTCGACGCGGTCGCCCAGGGCCTGCGCGCGCTGGCCGGCCGTACCGGCAAGGTGATCCGGCTGGGCTTCGAGCCGGAACCCGGTTGCATCGTCGAGACGACGCCCCAGGCGACCGCCCTGCTGAGGGACGTGGATCATGACCACCTCGGCCTCTGCCTGGACGCCTGCCACATGGCCGTGGGCTTCGAGGAACCCGGCGCGGGCGCCCGCACCGGGCTGCCCATCGTGAAGCTCCAGGCGTCGTGCGCCTTGGTGGCCCCACCGGGAGCACAGCAGGCGCTGGCCGCGTTCGACGAGGCCCGCTTCCTCCACCAGACGCGCTCCGCCACCGGATACGCCGACGACCTGGGCGAGGCCCTGTCCGGCGGCCTGCCCTCGGACGAGACCTGGCGCGTGCACTTCCACGTCCCGCTGCACGACGCGCCGCCCCCTCCACTCGCCACCAGCGCCCCCTACCTGCGTGACCTGCTGAACGTGCTCCTCGGCGGAGAACGGCCGCTGACCAGGCACGTCGAGGTGGAGACCTACACGTGGAACGTGCTTCCCGGCGCGCCGGCCGACGTCGCGGAAGGCATCGCCGCCGAGCTCGGCTGGATGCGGGAACGGCTCGCCGCCCTCGGGCTGAAGGAGACGTGATGGCACCGCTGATCGTGATCAATGTCGTCGGGCTGACCCCGCGCCTGCTCGCGCACATGCCGAACGTGGCGAAGGCGGGCGCGGCGGCCGCGCTGCGGCCCGTGCTCCCGGCCGTCACCTGCTCGATGCAGGCCACTCTGCTGACCGGTTCGATGCCCCGCGACCACGGCATCGTCGGCAACGGGTGGTACTTCCGGGATCTCGGCGAGGTGCTGCTGTGGCGCCAGCACAACGCCCTCATCCAGGGCGACCAGCTGTGGACCGCCGCGCCCGGCCTGCGCACCGCCAACGTCTGCTGGTGGTACGCGATGGGCGCGCCGGCCGACCTGCTCGTCACCCCGCGGCCCGTCTACCACGCCGACGGCCGCAAGTCGCCCGACTGCTACACCCGCCCGCCCTCGCTCCACGACGACCTCGAGGCCGCGCTGGGGCCGTTCCCCCTGTTCACCTACTGGGGCCCCAACGCGGGGATCGCCTCCTCCGAATGGATCATCGCCGCCGCCCGCCGCATCCTGGCCCGCGAACGGCCCGATCTGCTGCTGGTCTACGTGCCTCACCTCGACTACGACCTCCAGCGGTACGGCCCCGCCGGCCCCGAGGCGGTGGCCGCGGCCCGCGCGGTCGACGCCGCGCTGGCTCCGCTCCTCGCCGAGAACGCCGAGGTGGTCGTGCTCTCGGAGTACGGCATCACCCCGGCGTCCAGCCCGGTGGACATCAACCGGGCGCTGCGCACCGCGGGTCTTCTGGAGGTCCACACCCAGGCCGGGATGGAGTACCTCGACCCGTGGACGTCCCGGGCCTTCGCCGTCGCCGACCATCAGGTGGCCCACGTCTATGTGCGCGACCCCGCCGACCTCGACCGCACCCGCGCCGTCATCGCCGAGTTGCCCGGCGTGGACGAGGTGCTCGACCACGCGGGGAAGGCGAAGTACGGGCTCGACCACGAACGCGCCGGCGAGCTCGTCGCGGTGGCGGAACCCGACGCCTGGTTCACCTACTATTACTGGCTCTCCGACGACCGCGCCCCGGATTTCGCCAGGCTCGTGGACATCCACCGCAAACCCGGCTACGACCCCGCCGAGCTGTTCATGGACCCGAGTGATCCGTTCGTCAAGCTCCGCGCGGCGGCGGCGCTGGCCAGGAAGAAACTGGGCTTCCGGTACACGATGCGGGTGGTGCCGCTCGACCCGGCGCCCGTGCGGGGCAGTCACGGCCGGCTGCCCGACCTCCCCGACGACGGCCCGCTGATCATCGGCCCGTTCGACCGTGACTCCTACGAGGCGACCGAGGTCAAGGACCTCCTGGCCGGCCTGGCCCGGGGAAGCCGCTGACCGCGGACACCCCGGGCCGCCCCATCGGCCTCAGCCGCGGGTCCAGCGCTGGTTGGTTCCCCCGGTGCAGGTCCAGATGCGTGCCTTGGTGCCGTTGGCGGTGCCGCCGACGTCCAGGCACTTGTTCGCCCCGACCGCGGTGACGGTCCCGTCGGCGTTGAGACGCCACTTCTGGTTGTTCTGCCCGTTGCAATCCCAGACGATCACCGCGGTACCGTCCGCCGTCCCGGCCCCGTTCACATCCAGGCACTTGCCGCCAGAGGCCCGCAGCTCACCCACGGCGGTCGAGGTCCACTGCTGGTTGGACTGCCCGTTACAGTCCCACAGCTGCGCCTGCGCGCCATTGGCCGGCGAGGCGCTGACATCCAGGCACCGCCCAGACCCCACGCCCTTGAGGGCGCCCGAGCCGCCCGGTGTGCTGGTCAGTTCCTTGACGCGGATGTTGCGGAACGACACCACGTCGCCGGACCCGTGGTTCTGGATGCCGATGTAGCCCTGCTGGAGCGAGCGGACCGGATCGGTGTTGGTGAAATCATTGATCTTGGCGCCGTTCAGGAGCACCTGCAGCCGCTCACCCTCCACCAGCAGCTCATAGGTGTTCCACTGACCCGGCGGGTTCAGCGCCGCGTCGCGGGCGGCGACGTCGGCGGACTTGAACCCGTAGATCGCCCCGGTCGTCTTGTCCGGGGTGTCGGTCGCGTCGATCTGCACCTCATATCCGGTGTTGAGCGCCGCGTCGGGGTCACTGGTGGCCGGGAAACCGACGATGACGCCGGAGTTGGAGTCGCCGGTCATCTTCCAGTCGAGCTTGACGGAGTAGGAGCGGAACTCCTTGGCGTCGTACCACAGCATGCCCATGCCGCCCTGGGAGGTCAGCGTGGCGTCGCTGTTGGCGAACGACCCCGGCCCGGCCTGCGACCAGCCTGTCGTCGAGCCGTTGTACAACGTCGTGTACCCGGTCTCCGGGCGGCAGTCGGCGTTGGTGGCCTTGGCCGCGTACCGGATCCCGCCGAGCAGCAGCGTGCGGAAGTTCGGATCGGCGTACGACTCCTTGGTGTGGCCCAGGCCGGTGTAGAAGGCGCGGCCGGCGGACTGGGGGTGGCACCAGGTGATCGGGTGATCGCCCATGCCGCCGCCGCTGTAGCTGCCCTCGTCCAGGCTCTGCAGCACCCGGACGTTCGAGCGGGGGTTGGTGCGGTAGTTGTACCACTCGTCGGTACGTGACCAGGTCGCCCCCAGGTGGGCGGTCGCGGCGTGCGCCCGGTCCTCGGTCCGCACGGTGGCCTGCTGGATGGCCGGGTGGTTGTTGAACCAGGCCCCCATCAGCTGCCCGTAGTACGCCCAGTTGTACTCGGTGTCGGCGGCCGAATGCACCCCCAGGTAACCGCCGCCGCCGTCCACGTACGCCTGGAAGGCGGCCTGCTGGTTGTCGTTCAGCACATCACCGGTGGTGCTGAGGAACACCACCGCCTTGTACTGGGCCAGGTTGGCCGTGCTGAAGGCGTTCGCGTCCTCGGTGGCGTCGACGGCGAAGTCGCCGGCGGCCCCTAAGTCGCGGATGGCCTGGATCCCGTTGGGGATCGAGTCGTGCCGGAATCCGGCTGTCTTCGAGAACACCAGCACCTTGAAGGCGGCGGCCTGGGCGGGGATCGCGGGGATCACCGTCGCGGCGGCGGTGATCGCCACCACCGCCATTGACAGGCGTCGCAGCACAGATGTCTTTCGGTCGCTCCCCGCGATGCGCCCGAGCGCGGCGGGGATGAGGGGTCGCGGCATGGGTGTCCTTTCAGACGCGGGTCCAGCGCTGGTTGGTTCCTCCGGTGCAGGTCCAGATGCGTGCCTTGGTGCCGTTGGCGGTGCCGCCGACGTCCAGGCACTTGTTCGCGCCGACCGCGGTGACGGTCCCGTCGGCGTTGAGACGCCACTTCTGGTTGTTCTGCCCGTTGCAATCCCAGACGATCACCGCGGTACCGTCCGCCGTCCCGGCCCCGTTCACATCCAGGCACTTGCCGCCAGAGGCCCGCAGCTCACCCACGGCGGTCGAGGTCCACTGCTGGTTGGACTGCCCGTTACAGTCCCACAGCTGCGCCTGCGCGCCATTGGCCGGCGAGGCGCTGACATCCAGGCACCGCCCAGACTCCACACCCTTCACGGCACTCGTGCTCCCCGAGGGCGGGGTGCCGGTGTCGAGGGTGAAGGCGTCCACGTCGAACAGGTAGCCCTGTCCGGTCGGGCCGCGGAAGACCAGATAGAGGGTCGTGGTGCCGACCGGCGCGCCGCTGAGGTTCGCCGAGACGTCGGTGAAGGTGTCCCAGCTTCCGGTGCTCGCCACGTTCACCGTTCCCAGCAGTGTGCCCGTCGCCGAGCCCGCGCGCACCTCGATCCGGCCGCCCGCGCCGGCCGAGGACACCCGGGCGGTGATCCTCGTCGCGTTGCCCAGGTTGTACGGCTGGAAGGAGATCCAGTCGCCGTCGTCGGTGAAGCCGACCGTCTTGCCGCCTTCCGCGGTGGCGTGGTCAGCCGTCTGGACGCCCTGCTGGACGCCGAAGTGCTCGGCCTGCCGGTGCCGCGGCTGGAGCGTACGGTCGCTGGTGGAGGTCAGACCGCCCTTGTCGGTGTAGGAGGCCACGAAGACGCCGTAGATGTTGGCCGCGGCGTCATGCTCACCGTCCACCGGCACCGAGATGGAGCCCGAGCAGCCGGTCTTGGAGGTGATCTGGTGGCGGTGGCTGTCGTGGCCGAGGAAGTAGGCGACGGTGACCCCGGTGCAGTCGATCGTGCCGTCCTCCGGGTCGCTGACGGTGACCTGGAAGGGCACCGTGTCACCGAAGGAGAACAGCTGCCCGGCGGCGGGGGTGGTGAGGATGACCGTCGGCGCGGTGTTGCCGACGTTCACGATCACATTCGCCGTGCCGGTGAGACCCTGCGGGTCCCGGACCGTGAGCGTCGCCGTGTAGGCGCCGTTCGTGGTGTAGGTCTTGCTCGGATTCGCCGCCGTGGAGGTGGTGCCGTCGCCGAAGTTCCACGAGTACGTCAGCGCGCCACCCTCCGGGTCGGAGCTGCCCGCCGAGGAGAAGCCCACCGTCAGCGGAGCCGGTCCAGACGTCTTGTCGGCGGACGCCTTGGCGATCGGATTGCGGTTGGCGCTGCCGATGTACTCGATTCGATACAGCGCCTGGTTGTTGTTCCCGTCGCCGTAGTCGAGGACGTACAGGGCCCCGTCAGGACCGAAGGCCATGTCCATCACCTGCGTCCCCGACCAGGGGAACGCCGAGATCTCCCCATAGGCGCCGTCCGGCTTCACCTCGATCGCCTTGATCCAGCGCCGGCCGTACTCACCGGCGAAATACCGCCCGTCGAGCGCCTGGGGGAACTTGACGGCCGAGTTCACGTTGGGGTCGTAACGGTAGACCGGACCACCCATCGGCGACTCCGACCCGGAACCGAACTCCGGCGGGCTGCCGGCGTCCCCCGCGTACCTGATCCACGCCGGCTTCGCCGGAGGCAGCGTGGTCAGGCCGGTGTTACGGAAGGAGTTGTTGGTCGGGCCGCCCGCGCAGTTGTACTTCGGACCGGTGCTGTTGGTGGCGAAGTTCCATTCGTTATAGGTCTCGCTGGTGGTGTTCGTGCCCGTGCAGTACGGCCATCCGTAGTTGCCCGGACCGGTGATGCGGTCGAACTCCACCTGCCCGCTCGGCCCCCGGTTGGAGTTGGTCACACCCGCGTCCGGCCCGTAGTCGCCGAGGTAGACGATGCCGGTCGCCTTGTCCACGCTCATCCTGAACGGGTTGCGGAAGCCCATCGCGTAGATCTCCGGCCGGGTCTTCGCCGTCCCCGGCGGGAACAGGTTGCCGCTGGGAATCGTGTAGGTGCCGTCGGGCTGCGGCTTGATGCGCAGGAGCTTGCCGCGCAGGTCGTTGGTGTTGCCGGCCGAGCGCTGGGCGTCGAACTGCGGGTTGCGGTCGCTCCGCTCGTCCAGCGGGGAATAGCCGCTCGACTCGAAGGGGTTGCTGTCGTCGCCGGTGGTCAGATAGAGGTTTCCGGCAGCGTCGAAGTCGAGGTCCCCGCCCACGTGACAGCACAGGCCGCGGTCGTTCTGGACCCGCAGGACCACCTTCTCGCTGGCCATGTCGAGAGTGTCGTCCGGCTTGAGGATGAACCGGGACACGTACAGCTCGCCCTTCCACTGGTCGAACTGCGCCTGCGAGCCGTTGCTCGGCGCGTCACCGTTCGGCGTGCTCAGCCGCGGCGAGTAGTAGAGCCAGATGTAGCGGTTGGACGCGAAGTCGGGGTCCACCGCCACACCCTGCAGGCCCTCCTCGTCGTGACTGTAGACGTTGAGCCGGCCGGCCACCTTCGTGTTGCCGTTGACATCGGTGACGCGCACCGTGCCGTCGCGCGCCGTGTGCACCACCGACCGGTTCGGCATGACGGCCAGCGACATCGCCTCACCCAGCTCGGCACCTCCCGACGCGAGAGACACCTGCTGGTAGTCGGCCGCCGGAATGGCGAGGGCGTTCGCCGGGGAGGCGTCGAGCGCGAGCGCTCCGGGAATGATCAGCGCCATCGTGGTCAGCAAGGTGAGCCACGGACGTCGGGACATGAGCGTTCCTCTGCTATCGAATCGATTCGAGCGAAAGCTTTCTCGTCCACGAGAGTGGGGCGCCGAGGGCGCGTCGCCAGACGGTGTCAGGCGCGCGCCCACTTCTGGTTGGTGCCTCCGGTGCAGGTCCAGATGCGCGCCTTGGTGCCGTTGGCGGTACCGCTGACGTCCAGGCACTTGTTCGCGCCGACCGCGGTGATGGTGCCGTCTGCGTTGAGGCGCCACTTTTGGTTGTTCTGCCCGTTGCAGTCCCAGACGATCACCGCGGTGCCGTCCGCCGTCCCGGCCCCGTTCACGTCCAGGCACTTGCCGCCGTACACCCGCAGCTCACCCGCGGCGGTCGAGGTCCACTGCTGGTTGGCCTGGCCGTTGCAGTCCCAGATCTGCGCCTGCGCGCCGCCTGCCTGCGAGGCTCCGCTGACGTCCAGGCACCGCCCAGACCCCACACCCTTGAAGGCACTCGCGCTCCCCGAAGGCTGGCCCTGGGGACCGGCGGACGCCATCACCGCCTGGGCGCCCGCGGGCCAGGCGCCGTTGGTGACGGTGACATTGTTGTTCACCACGTTGCCGCGGTCGCCGTTGGTCACGTTGGTGCTGCCGTTGGTCGACCAGTTGCCGGTGACGGTGAAGTTCCCCATGTTCTCGCCGCCCCAGTAGTTGGCGGTGGCCCAGGTGCCGGTGTTCGAGAGCACGTTGCCGGTGACGGTGTAGTACTTGGAGCCCTCGTCGAAGTAGATCCCGAACCAGCCGTTGGTCCGCAGGCAGTGGTTGCCGCTGATCACCGCGTTCGGGTTCCACGACAGCGTGTAGATACAGCCCCCATCGGTCATCTGCCGCATGACGTCATGCACGTAGTTGCCGATGAGCTTGTTGCCGGAGGCGGTGGTGGGAGTGGTGTAGCGCGGCTGGTAGTTGTACAGGCCGCGGTTGGCGTACTGGTTGCTGCCGCCGGGCTCGTTGGCGCCCCAGCCGTAGCCGATCGACATACCGGTGTACGGCAGGTTGTAGACCTCGTTGTGTGACACGTCGGTGTTGGTGACGTAGGTGGTCAGGACCGAGACGATGCCCCGGTGGTCCAGGCCGAGGTCGTGGATGCGGTTGTCGCTGACGGTGATGTTCCGGTTGACCATCCGCTGGTCACTGGGGTGGTGCGCGTCGGCGCGCACGCCGCCGACCACGATGCCGCCGGCCGAGCTCTGGGCGATCTCGGACCGGGTGAGCGTGATGTCGGCGGCGCCCAGGCCGACACCGCTGGCATGCGCGTTGGCGTCGTTGCCGATGCCCACGGCCGTCTGACCGAGGTTGACGAATCGGGAGTCGGTGAAGGTGATGGTGTTGGCCGCGGACACCTGTACGGCTGCCGGCATCTGGTACCAGTTCGGCCGCGCGGCCTCGAACTGCTGGCAGCCCTCCTGGCAGGAGGTCAGCCTGTCGGCGGGCCAGTTCCAGGTGCCCGCGATGTAGGCGCCGGTCTGCTGGTCCGCGTAGCCCTGGTCGCCGCTGGGTCCGAGCCAGGTCGTCCCGCTGAACGTGATCCCGCTGAAGGCGATGTGGTGCGCGGGCGCGTCGTAGGTGCCGCCGACGTTCACCAGGGACTGGAGAATCGGCAGCTCGACGCTGACATCGCTCATGTTCTGCCCGGCAGCCGGGATGTAGTACAGGACGCCGGTGCCGGGGTTGATGTACCACTCCCCCGGTGCGTCCAGGAACTCGTAGGCGTTCTCCAGGTACAGCGGACCCGCCCGGTGCGGCTGCGTGAAGGTGTCGTACCCGAAGGTGTTGTTGTTCCAGCCGGGCTGCCGCATCGTGATGAAGTTCCCGCTGATGCTCTGCACCGTCACGTAGCGGTCCGTGAACGAGCCCACGCTCTCCATCTCGACCCGGTTCTGGTTGGCCAGGTTGTTCAGATAGTTCAGCGCGCTGTTGCCGAACCTCAGGCCGATGCTGCTCGCGGTGAAGTCCGACCGGTTCACGGCCGTACGCGCCCGCGTGGCGAGGGCGCCGTTGACGTACAGCTGCCGGGTGTCGATCCCGGTGCCGACGTCGGCGCGCCAGATGTTCTTCCCCGAGTCGGCCACGGTCCATCCGGTGACCGCCCTGGCTCCGCTGATGACGGGATGGGCGCCCGCCGCGGCCTGCCATTTGACGGAGTAGCCGTTGTTCCCGGAATCGGCGGCGGCCAGCCGGAGCGGCGCGGAGAGCCGGTACACCCCGTCGGCCAGTTCCACGACGATGTCACCGGACATCGCGCCGTTCAGCGAACGTATCGCCGTCTGCGCCGCGGCCGGCGAGCACGGCTGGGCGGACGTGCAAGCGGTGCCGGTGCCGGCGGGTGACGCGTACAGGGTCGTGGTGGCCGCCAGGGCTGGGGTGGCGGGGGCGATGAGGGCGAACGCCGCGGCCAGCGTTGCGGCGACGATGCCGATCAGAGCCGGTCTCAGTGCCGTGACGGGCGAAGATGACTGCACAGTTGTTCCTTTGGGGGGTACGGGTGTGGCCAGGTCACGCCCTGCTGCTCAGGCAGGTGACACCCTTCTGCGGGTCCTCGCCTCTCATTACGTTGTGAGTATTGATAACCGTCAAGACCTTAAGCCCGCTTATTTCACCCTTTGCACACCTGGCGCATGGCCATGGTTAGCCGCATTTCTTCTTTACCAGCGGCAATGCCGCCCATCGCGGTTACCCGCGCCGATCGTCCTCGTATGAACCGTTCATATGTGTCCTACTCATCGGCAGTACGCCTGAGCTTGGGAGGAACCCACATCAGTCATACTTTGCAGGGAACGGCGAGGAGGAAGCACGGTGACCGACACCCCGCGCGAGAGCGGATACCGGCCGGGCTACGAGGTGGCTGCCGAGCAGGTACTCGAATACATCGTCCGGCTCGGCCTGCGCCCGGGCGACCGCATGCCGACCGAGCTCGAGCTGGCCCGGCAACTGGGCACCAGCCGCACCGTGGTGCGCGAGGCCGTGAAGATACTCTCCGCGCTCGGCCGGGTACGCGCCCAGAAGGGCCGCGGCCTGTACGTGGCCGACGACGAGGGGATGTTCGGCACCGGGCGCTGGGCCTCCTTCTTCCTCCCGACCGACCTCGACCACGTCTACATGCTGTTCGAGTTCCGCAGGGCGCAGGAGATGGAGACCAGCAGGCTGGCCGCCCGCCGCGCCACCCCCGCGGAGCTGAGGGCCATCGAGGAGGCGGCCGGCGTGTGCCGCCACGGCTTCGAGACCGGACAAGAAGACCTGTTCAACAAGGGCGACGACACCTTTCACACCGCCATCGCCACGGCCTCGCACAACATGTTCCTCCAGGTGGCGGTGCGGGAGGCCCGCAGGCTGCAGGCGCAGTCCAACCTCATCGGGCTGCGCGGCTCGGTGGGCGGGCACGCCGCCAAGGCCGTCGAGGAGCACGACGCCATCTACCAGGCCATCCGCGCCGGCGACCCGGAAGCGGCCGCCCAGGCCGCGGCCACGCACATCGACAACACCCTCGACGACTACCGGAGAGAGATCCAGCAGCGCCTCTTCTCCTCCCAGTGATCCGGCCCTCCGAACCGGTTCGCCCTGCTGGGAACTGACGGGACCTGATCAGCCGGGCCGACGGCGGATGAACGTTTCATCGAGCCCGGCTACGAGCGTGGCCGATGAGTGCCGCCGGGCAGGGGTTCCGGCAGGCGGCCGGACAGGACCGAGCCTTGACAGGCCGTCCGCCCGTCGTATGTGCTTCGCCGTACACCGCCGTCTCCCCCTCCTCCGTTGATCAGTACGTTGGCGAATCGATTCGCACCGATCTCCGAGCGCGGCTGTCTCCGTCTCGCCCTACCTCCAAGGAGTACGACAATGCAGCCTTCATCCGTTCCCTTATCGGGCCGTGTGAGGCGTTCTCGGGCGGCCGTCGTCGCAGCTGTGGTGGCGGCGCTGGCAACGCTCCTGGCCGCCGCCCTGACCTGGTCGGTACCGGCCTCGGCAGCGACAACGCCGCTGGTGGGCGTGGGCTCGGGGCGTTGCCTGGATGTCAGCGCCTCGCAGACGAACGGCGCGCAGGCGCAGATCTGGGACTGCAACGGCCAGGCCAACCAGCAGTGGACCTCGACCGCCGCGGGTGAGCTGCGGGTGTACGGCACCAAGTGCCTGGACGTTTACGGCGCCGGCACCGCGGACGGCGCCAGCGTGATCATCTGGGACTGCAACGGCCAGAACAACCAGAAATGGCGCCTCAACGCCGACGGCACCATCACCGCGGTCGGCGCGAACAAGTGCCTGGACGTCTCCGGGTACGGCACCGCCAACGGCACCAAGGTGTACATCTGGACATGCCACGGCGGCACCAACCAGAAATGGACCACCGGAGCCGAGCCCACCCCGACGCCGACCCCCACCCCGCAGCCGCCCGGCGCGCGCCCCTGCGACATCTACGCCTCCGGCGGCACGCCGTGCGTGGCCGCGCACAGCACGACACGGGCGCTCTACGGCTCCTACAACGGCAACCTGTACCAGGTCAGGCGCTCCGACAACACGACCAGGAACATCGGCGTGCTGACCGCGGGCGGTGTCGCCGACGCCGCGGCCCAGGACTCGTTCTGCTCCGGCACCACGTGCGTGCTGACCGTCGTGTACGACCAGTCCGGGCGGGGCAACGACCTGTGGTACCAAGGATCCAGCGTGGTCCCCGGCTCCCCTCAGAGCAGGCCCGCGATCGCGACCACCGAGTCGCTCACCGTCGGCGGCGGCAAGGCGTACTCGCTCTACATCAATCCCGGCAACAGCTACTGGCGTGACGGCCACCTGACCGGCGTCCCCACAGGGACCGCGCCCGAGGGCATGTACATGGTGACCAGCGGCACCCACGTCAACGGCGGCTGCTGCTTCGACTACGGCAACAGCGAGACGACCAGGAAGGCCGACGCCGCCGGCGCCATGGACGCCATCAACTTCAGTACCCAGTGCTGGTTCGGCGGCTGCTCCGGAGGCGGCCCCTGGGTCCAGGCCGACCTGGAATGGGGTCTGTACCCCGGCGGCAGCCAGTCGTGGAACCCCAACCAGCGGGCGTTCCCCAACAGGTTCGTCACCGCCGCGCTCAAGAACAACGGCACGACCCGGTTCGCGATCAAGGGCGGCAACGCCCAGTCCGGCGGCCTGTTCACCCTGTACGACGGCTCGCTGCCCAACGGCTACAACCCGATGAAGAAGCAGGGGGCCATCATCCTGGGCAGCGGCGGCGACTGCTGCAAGCCCGGCGGCGGCGCCAACCTCAGCGCGGGCACCTTCTACGAGGGCGCCATGGTCGCGGGCTACCCCACCGACGCCACCGAGAACGCCGTCCAGACCAACATCATCGCCGCCGGCTACCGCTGACCCGGTCTCACGAACCTTCGGCGAACCCGGACGCCTCCGGTGATGTAGGACATGCTCGACGAGCTCGTCCTCGCCGCGGCCATCGCCGCGGACGAGAGCCTGACGATCCTCGACGACCTCGTCGTCACGCGGCGCGTGCTGGAGTCCGACATGGCCAACGTCGCCGCCCGCCTGGCCGGGCCGGACACCATCGAGCAGCTGCGCGCACTGGTGGATCGGATGGACGAGCTCGTGGCCGACCCGGTCACGTACGCCGAAAGCGACCGCGCCTTCCACGACACGATCATGCGGGCGTCGGGAAACCGCATCGCCCGTGGCGTCGTACGGGCGATGGAAAGCCAGGTCATCAACACCGCCCGGTATATGGGCCGGACCGAGCGAGCCCTGTGCGTGGCGTCGAACCTCGGCCACCGCCGCGTCTACGAACGCATCGCCGCCCACGATCCCGCGGGCGCCGCCTCGGTGATGTTCAAGCACATCACCGAGGCCTGGATCGTCCGCCGCAGCGGAACGGCCGATCCCGTACGGCTCCTGCGTTAGCACGGGAGCGCCCCGCGAGACCGGGCGCGCGGAACGATTCGATTGACCGCCGTGAAAGTTTCATCGCGACGCGCCGGTGGTGGCCATGGCCGCTTTTCCTGGTCAGGCGCCAGAGTGACGGGGTCATCTCAGACGCAGGCCCTCAATGTCGAGAAGGCCGAGCCTTGACAGGCCTTGTCACGGTCATATTTGCTCCGCTGCACCATCGCCTCCAACCGCCAGGAAGAAAGGAGATCCCATTACGGCGGCGTTGAGTGAGCGCTAACACTCCGACGCCCTCGCCTCCGGAAAAGGCGGTAGAAGTGGCTTCCCTTTTACGTTGTCCCCCAAAAAAAGGGAAAGGAAATTGTGTGATGTCGAGGCTTGGATACCTCCTCACCGCTATCGCTTCCGCTGTACTGCTCGTCGCCCTGGCCACGGTGCATACGGCGCTGGGCGACAGCGCGCCCCCGCCTCTCGCACAACAGAGCGCCCTCGCGGGCACCGCCGGCTGCGGCAAAACCCCGACGCTGAGAAGCGGTACGCAGTCGATTACCACCAGCGGGAAGAATCGTAGCTATATTCTGAGAATTCCAGACAACTACAACAACAACACCCCCTACCGGTTGATCTTCGGATTCCACTGGAATGGCGGCACCGCAAACGATGTCGACGGGGGCGGAACCAGTGGGTATCCCTGGTCCTACTACGGGCTCAGGGCATTGTCGAACAACACCGCGATCTTCGTCGCGCCTCAGGGCTTCAACAACGGCTGGGCCAACTCGGGCGGTGAGGACGTCACCTTCGTCGACGACATGATCCGCCGGATCGAGGCGGACCTCTGTGTGGACACCTCCCAGCGCTTCGCCATGGGCTTCAGCTACGGCGGCGGCATGAGCTACTCGCTCGCGTGCACCAGGGCGACGGTCTTCCGCGCCGTGGCGGTCTACTCCGGCGGGCAGCTCAGCGGGTGCAGCGGCGGCAACGAGCCCATCGCGTACATCGGGCTGCACGGCCTCAGGGATCCGGTGCTCAACATCTCCACGGGCCGGTCGCTACGTGACAGGTTCGTCAGGAACAACGGCTGCACCCCCCAGAACCCGCCGGAGCCGGCGCAAGGCAGCCTTACGCACGTCGTCACCACCTATTCGGGGTGCCGGGCCGGATATCCGGTCGCATGGGCGGCGTTCGACGCCGGCCATACTCCCGGTCCCGTGGACGGGAAGCCCGGAGACTTGGAGCCCGGCGAGAAGTCCTGGACCAGGCCAGTGGTGTGGAACTTCTTCGCGCAGTTCGGAGGCAGCGACCCGAATCCGACGCCGACACCGACACCGACGGTTGATCCGCCGACGACAGGCGCGTTCAAGGGTGTGGGGTCGGGGCGGTGCCTGGACGTCAGCGGAGCCTCGCAGGCAGGCGGCGCGCAGGCGCAGATCTGGGACTGCAACGGGCAGTCCAACCAGCAGTGGGCGTCCACCGGTTCCGGTGAGCTGCGGGTCTACGGCGGCAAGTGCCTGGACGTGAACGGGGCCGGGACGGCGGACGGCACCGCGGTGATCATCTGGGACTGCAACGGGCAGAGCAACCAGAAGTGGCGCCTCAACGCCGACGGGAGCATCACGGCGGTGGGGGCGAACAAGTGCCTGGACGTGTCCGGGTACGGCACCGCCAACGGCACCAAGGTGCAGATCTGGACCTGCACCGGCGCCACCAACCAGCAATGGACCCGCGTCTGACGACCCGTGACAGCTGACCACGCGCCATCGCCGGGACGAGTCATCGCCCCGGCGATGGCCACGAGCACGCAGGCACGTACACGGTGCGGGGCTCGTGCTCGTGACCAACGGAGGCCGACCGCCCGCGAAACCCCCATGGGCATGGAGAACCGAGATGTCTGATTTATCGAGAAGACAAGTGCTGAGATTCGGCGCGGCTGGAGCCGGAGCCGCGCTGTTGCCGTCGCAATGGACGGCCGCGGCCCGGGCCGGGTCGGTAGCGCCTCCGGAGGTGCGCGCCGCGAACGACCTGGCGCTCTGGTACGACAAGAGCGCCGGCACGGAGTGGCTGCGTGCGCTTCCGATCGGAAACGGTCGCCTGGGCGCCATGGTGTTCGGCAACGTCGACACCGAGCGGCTGCAGCTCAACGAGGACACCATCTGGGCCGGCGGGCCGTATGACCAGAGCAACACGAAGGGTGCGGCGGCGCTGGGGCAGATCCGGCAGCTGGTCTTCCAGAACCAGTGGAGCCAGGCCCAGAGCCTTGTCGACCAGAACATGCTGGGCAACCCTTCGGCTCAGCTGGCCTACCAGCCCGTGGGCGATCTACGGCTCACTTTCGGCAGCGCCGCCGGGGTTTCGGAGTACAACCGTTTCCTGGACCTCATCACGGCCACCACGACGGTGACGTACCTGCAGAACGGCGTGCGGTACCGGCGCGAGGTGCTCGCGAGCGCGCCGGACCAGGTGATCGCCATCCGGCTGACCGCCGACAGGCCCGGCTCGATCACGTTCTCCGCGACGTTCGGCAGCCCGCAGCGGACGACACGCTCCAGCCCGGACGGCACGACGGCGGCGCTCGACGGCGTCTCCGGCGACCAGCGGGGCCTGGCCGGCAAGGTCAGGTTCCTGGCACTGGCCCGGGCCGTCGCCGAAGGCGGCAGTGTCAGCAGCTCCGGCGGCACACTGCAGGTAAGGTCCGCCAACAGCGTGACGGTGTTGATCTCCATCGGCTCCGGCTACGTGAACTACAAGGACGTCAGCGGCGACTACCAGGGCATCGCCCGGCGCCATCTCGACGCCGCCGCCGGCCGGACCTACGACGACCTGCGTGGCCGGCACGTCGCCGACTACCAGCGGCTGTTCGGGCGCACGACGCTCGACCTCGGCCGCACCGCGGCGGCCGACCAGCCGACCGACGTCCGGATCGCGCAGCACGCCAACAGCAACGACCCGCAGTTCTCGGCGCTGCTGTTCCAGTACGGCCGTTACCTGCTGATCTCTTCCTCGCGTCCCGGCACCCAGCCCGCCAACCTGCAGGGCATCTGGAACGATTCCCTGACCCCGTCCTGGGATTCGAAGTACACCCTCAACGCCAACCTGCCCATGAACTACTGGCCGACCGACACGACCAACCTGTCGGAGTGCTACGAGCCGGTGTTCAGGATGATCAACGACCTCACGGTCAGCGGCGCCCGCACGGCCCGGGTGCAGTACAACGCCGGCGGCTGGGTGACCCACCACAACACCGACGGCTGGCGGGCATCGTCGGTCGTCGACTTCGCCGCGGCGGGCATGTGGCAGACCGGCGGCGCGTGGCTGGCCACCATGATCTGGGATCACTACCTGTTCACCGGCGACCTCGATTTCCTGCGGCAGTACTACCCGGCCATGAAGGGGGCCGCGCAGTTCTTCCTGGAGACCCTCGTGCAGGAGCCGAGCCTGGGTTACCTGGTCACGAACCCGTCGAACTCCCCCGAACTCAACCACCACGCGGGCGTCAGCATCTGCGCCGGACCCACGATGGACAACCAGATCCTGCGTGACCTGTTCAACGGCTGTGCCCAGGCCGCCCAGGCGCTCAACGTCGACGCCGACTTCCGTACGCGGGTCCTGGCCGCCCGGGACCGGCTCGCGCCGATGAAGGTGGGCTCGCGCGGCAACATCCAGGAGTGGCTATACGACTGGGTCGAGACCGAGCAGAACCACCGGCACATCTCACACCTGTACGGCCTGCACCCCAGCAACCAGATCACCAAACGGGGCACGCCCTCCCTCT
Source organism: Nonomuraea sp. NPDC049158 (assembly GCF_040648335.1). Lineage (NCBI taxonomy): Bacteria > Bacillati > Actinomycetota > Actinomycetes > Streptosporangiales > Streptosporangiaceae > Nonomuraea > Nonomuraea sp. NPDC049158. The sequence goes on along the minus strand of NZ_JBEZDM010000069.1, from coordinate 1,597 downwards.
ACACGGCGGCACGGCGGACGCTCGAGCTGCGCGGTGACGACGGTACGGGCTGGTCGCTGGCGTGGAAGATCAACTACTGGGCGCGGATGGAGGAGGGCACGAGGGCGCACGACCTGATCCGCGCCCTCGTGACGACGGCCCGGCTCGCGCCGAACATGTTCGACCTGCACCCACCGTTCCAGATCGACGGCAACTTCGGCGCGACGTCCGGCATCGCCGAGATGCTGCTGCAGAGCCACAACGGCGAGCTACACGTGCTGCCGGCGCTGCCGGCGGCCTGGCCCAGCGGGAAGGTCCAGGGCCTTCGGGGGCGCGGCGGCTACACCGTGGACGCGGCCTGGAGCTCCGGCGGGGCCACCGAGATCCTCATCAGGTTCGACCGTGACGGGACGGTCAACGTGCGCGGCCGAATCTTCGCCGGGACCTACCAGGTGGTCGACACCACGACCGGCGACACCGTCAGCGTCACCGAACCCGAGGACGACGTCATCAGATTGACCGGCCAGGCCGGTCGTACGTACCGCGTGACCGGGTCCGGCCCCGCGCCGCCGACCTACGTGCGGATCACCAACGCGACCACCGGCCTGGCGCTGGACAGTGGCGGGAATGTCGCCTCCGGGGCGAACCTCAAGCAGTGGAACTGGGACGGCAGCACCAACCTGCAGTGGCAGCTCGTGGACCTGGGCGGCGGGTGGTACCGCATCGTCAACCGGGCCAACGGCATGGTCGCCGACAGCTTCGGCAACACCGCCAACGGAGCCAACGCCAGGCAGGCGGCGTGGGACGGCGGTAACAACCAGCAGTGGCGCCTCAACAGCACGGGCAACGGCCGCAACCAGATCATCAACCGCGGCACCGGCACGGCCCTCGACGGCATGGGCAACAGCACAGCCGGCTCCACCGTGGCCATGTGGACGCCGAACAACAGCACCAACAACCAATGGACCATCACGGGCGTGTGAACCCGACGACGCTCGCAGACCGTCGCGCGCGCTTCGCCGCAACCGGCCACCGGTTGCGGCGAAGCCATGGGCCTACCGACGCGGCTTCAGGAACGTCCGTTCCAGGTCCACTTCTGGTTGTTGCCGCCCGAGCAGGAGTACAGCTGGATCTGGGTGCCGTTGCCGGTGCCCGCGCCGACGGCGTCCAGGCACAGCCCCGACTGCACGCCGACGATGGTCCCGTCGGAGTTGACGCGCCACTTCTGGTTGTCGCCGCCCCAGCAGCTGTAGATCTGTACCTTCGCGCCGTTCCCGCTGCCGGCGGCATCCAGGCACTTGTTGCCGTACACCTTGACCTCACCCGCGGAGGTCGAGCTCCACTGCTGGTTGGACTGGCCGTTGCAGTCCCACAACTGCACCTGGGTGCCATCCGTGGTGGTGGCGTTGGGCACGTCCAGGCAGCGACCGGAGGCCACACCCCTGATCTGACCATTGTCGCCGGGCGGCGTCGGAGTCGGAGTCGGGGTGGGGGTGGGGGTGGGGCCGGGGTTGGCGGCGTTGAGGGCGTTGAGGACCGCGTCGTAGGCGGGCTTCTTGTTGGCGCCGTTGAACAGCAGCGGGGTGTCACCCGACCGCCAGGAGTCCTGGTCGCGTAC
>NZ_JBEZDM010000068.1:0-32361 GCF_040648335.1 Nonomuraea sp. NPDC049158 | reverse complement strand
CCGAGGCCGGCAAGCGCGTCGGCGGCGCCCGCAAGGCGATCAACGAGGCGCTCGCCGCCCGGCAGGCCGAGCTGGAGGCCGAGCGCGACGCCCGGGTGCTCGTCGAGGAGGCCGTCGACGTCACCCTGCCGTGGGACCGGCAGCCGCGCGGCGCCCGCCACCCGCTGACCACCATGCAGGAGCGCATCGCCGACACCTTCGTCGCGATGGGCTACGAAGTGGCCGAGGGCCCCGAGCTCGAAGGCGAGTGGTTCAACTTCGACGCCCTCAACATCGCCAAGGACCACCCGGCCCGCTCCGACCACGACACCTTCTTCGTGGAGTCCACCGAGTCGGGCATGGTGCTGCGCACTCAGACCTCGCCGGTGCAGATCCGCGCGCTGCTGCAGCGGGGCGCGCCGTGCTACGTCATCTCGCCGGGCAAGGTGTTCCGCACCGACGAGCTCGACGCCACCCACACCCCCGTCTTCCACCAGGTCGAGGGCCTGGCGATCGACGAGGGGCTGACCATGGCCCACCTGAAGGGCACGCTCGACCGGTTCGCCGAGGTCATGTTCGGCGAGGGCATCACCACCAGGTTCCGGCCCAACTACTTCCCGTTCACCGAGCCGTCGGCCGAGATGGACCTCAAGTGCTTCGTCTGCCGCGGCGCCTCGGCGATCCCCGGCAACCCGCCGTGCCGCACCTGCAAGTCCGAGGGCTGGATCGAGTGGGGCGGCTGCGGCATGGTCAACCCGCGCGTGCTGATCGCCTGCGGCGTCGACCCGTCGACATACTCGGGCTTCGCGTTCGGCATGGGCATCGAACGCACCCTGATGTTCCGCCACAACGCTGAGGACATGCGCGACATGGTCGAGGGAGACGTGCGCTTCACGCTTCCGTTCGGATTGGAGATCTGATGAAGGTCCCGCTCTCCTGGCTGCGGGAGCACGCCGATCTCCCGGCGGTCACCGCTCAAGAGGTGGCCGACAAGCTCACCGCGGCCGGGCTCAAGCTCGAGTCGATCACCTCCCACGGCCACGACGTGAAGAACGTCGTGGTCGGCGAGGTGCTCGAGATCGAGGAGCTGACCGGTTTCAAGAAGCCGATCAGGCACTGCAAGGTCGAGGTCGGCGAGGCGATGCCGCGCGAGATCGTCTGCGGCGCCACCAACTTCGCCGTCGGTGACCGCGTACCGGTCGTGCTGCCGGGCGGCGTGCTGCCCGGCGGCTTCGAGGTCGGCTCGCGCAAGACCTACGGGCGGCTGTCCGAGGGCATGATCTGCTCCGAGCGCGAGCTCGGGCTCGGCGAGGACCACGGCGGCATCATGGTCCTGCCCGCCGGCACGCCGATCGGCGCCGACGTGGTCGAGCTGCTCGGGCTCCGCGACGACGTGATCGAGCTGGAGATCACCCCCGACATCGGCTACGCGCTGTCGGTCAGGGGCGTGGCGCGCGAGGCCGCGACCGCGTTCGAGGTGCCCTTCCACGACCCCGCCGACGTCGAGCTGCCCGCCGCCGACGAGCAGGCGTGGCCCGCCTCGATCGGCGACCCGACCGCCTGCGACAGGTTCGTGCTGCGCGAGGTCACCGGCTTCGACCCGGCCGCCCAGAGCCCGCTCTGGATGCGCGTACGGCTGACGCGGGCCGGCATGCGCCCGGTGTCGCTGGCCGTCGACATCACCAACTACCTGATGCTGGAGCTCGGCCAGCCGCTGCACGCCTTCGACCGGGCCACGCTCACCGGCGAGATCGTCGTACGCCGGGCCGGGCAGGGCGAGCGGCTCGAAACGCTCGACCACGTCACCCGCGAGCTCGACCCCGACGACATCCTGATCACCGACCAGTCGGGCCCGATCTCGATGGCGGGCACGATGGGCGGACTGGAGACCGAGATCTCCGGCGAGTCGACCGAGATCGTCATCGAGGCCGCGCACTTCTCGGCGACCGGCATCTCCCGGGAGTCCCGCAGGCACAACCTCGTGTCCGAGGCGTCCAAGCGGTTCGAGCGCGGCGTCGACCGCGAGCTGCCGCTGGTCGCCTCGTGGCGGGCGGTGAGCCTGCTGGCCGAGCTGGGCGGCGCCACCGTACGACCGGGCCTGACGCACGCCGAGGTCGACGTCGAGCCGGCCCGCATCGCCATTCCGGCGAGCCATCCGGGCGACGTGGCCGGCGTGCCCTACGCCAAGGAGACCGTCGTACGCCGCCTGGAGCAGGTCGGCTGCGTCGTGACCGACGGCGACGACCCGGCCGTGCGCAGGGGCGGCGTCGACCCGACCGGGGTCGTGACCGGCGGCGAGCTGGCGGCCAAGCTGGCCGTCACCGGCGACGACATGCTCACGGTCACCCCGCCGTCCTGGCGGCCGGACCTCACCGACCCCAACGACCTGGCCGAAGAGGTCATCCGCCTCGAAGGCTACGAGCGCCTGCCCTCCGTGCTGCCCAAGGCTCCGGCCGGAGCCGGACTGACCGAGGGACAGCGGCTGCGCAGGCGGGTCGGCCGCACACTGGCCGCCGCCGGTTACGTCGAGGTGCTCGCCTACCCGTTCATCAGCGAGGGCGACTTCGACGCGCTGCAGCTGCCCGCCGACGACGCGCGCCGGCGCGCCCTGCGGCTGGCCAACCCGCTGGCCGAGGACGAGCCGCTGCTGCGCACGACGCTGCTGCCCGGGCTGCTCAAGACCCTGGTACGCAACGCCGGGCGGGGCTTCTCCGACGTGGCGCTGTTCGAGTCGGGGCCGGTCTACCGGCCACGCGAGGGAGCGCCGGACACCGCGCCGGTGCTGGGTGTCGAGCGCAGGCCCAGCGACGACGAGCTGGCCTCGATCGCCACCGCTCTGCCCGACCAGCCGCACCGGGTCGCGGTCGTGCTGGCCGGCGAGTTCGAGCGGTCCGGCTGGTGGGGCCAGGGGCGCCAGGAGTGCTGGGCCGACGCCGTACAGGCGGCCCGGCTGGTGGCGGCCGAGGCGGGCGTCGAGCTGTCGGTCATCGCCGACCAGCACGAACCGTGGCACCCCGGCAGGTGCGCCGCCCTCTACGTCGGCGACACGCTCGTCGGCCACGCAGGCGAGCTGCACCCGCGCGTCGCCGAGGCCTACGGGCTGCCGCCGCGCACCTCGGCGATGGAGCTGGAGCTGTCCAAGCTGGAGTCGGCCATGCCGGGTCCGGTCGACGCGCCGGCCGTCTCGTCCTACCCGGTCGCCACCCAGGACGTGGCGCTGATCGTGCCCGACTTCACGCCGGTCGCCGACGTGGAGGCGGCGCTGCGTGACGGGGCGGGCGAGCTGCTGGAGTCGATCCGGCTGTTCGACGTCTACGCGGGGGAGCAGGTGGGGGAGGGCAACAAGTCGCTCGCCTACACCCTGCGCTTCCGCGCGGCCGACCGCACGCTGACGGTGGAGGAGACGACGGCGGCTCGCGACGCCGCCGTGGCCATGGCCGCCGACCGCGTCGGCGCCCAGCTCCGCGGCGCCTGACCGTTAAGTCGCCACGAGGTCCGGTACGGTCCGCCGTACCGGACCTCACGCATGAGTCCGGCGTACCGGACCTCACGCATGAGCGTGCCGGGACTCGCGCATGAGTCCGGCGTACGCGACCCTGCGCATGAGTCCCGCGTGCCGGGCCGCACGCATGAAAGGCCGGAGATGAGGCATCTGCTGGTGTTCGCCGAGCGCGACGACGCCGAAGAGGTGGCGGAGGCGCTGGGTGAGCGGTTCCCCGCGCTGGGGACACCCCAGGTGGTACGAGAGACGCTCGCCGGAGAGGACGACGCCGAGGACGCGCAGTGGCTGGTCGTCCTGGAAGGGCTCGACGAGGGCGGCCTGCCGGAGGTCGACGCCCTCGTGGAAGACCACGACGGCTGGCGCGAGCCGGGCTGACCACAGCGTGCCTTCAGGCGGTGAGGCGGCCCTCTCGGCGGGTCTTCTCGGCCAGCGCGTGCTCGTCGGTGCGCGAGTCGTACCCGCGGAACTTCGGCAGCACCGCCGCCAGCCCGGCCACCGCCGCCACGCACAGCACGCCGCCCGCGCCCAGGGAGAACCGGGCGCCGCCCCACTGCGCCATCAGCCCGGCCCGGGCGTTGCCGAGCATCGGACCACTGGCGTAGGACAGCAGCTCGATTCCGGCCAGCCTGCCCCGCAGCTCGCTCGGGATCGTCTGGTTCCACATCGTCATGCGGAAGATCCCGCTGATCATGTCGGCCGCTCCGGCCAGTGCGAGGCAGAAGAAGATCGCCCAGACGTTCGGGATCACCGCCGCCAGTGCCATCGCGGCGCCCCAGAGCGTCGCGGCGATGATCACGCCCATGCCCTGGCGGTGTACGCGCGCGGTCCAGCCGCCGGTGAGTGAGGCCACGAGGGAGCCCACCGCACCCGCCGAATAGAGCAGCCCGAGCGCCTGAGGCGCGCCGAGCTGGTCGGCCAGGAACGGGAACAGCGCCGTCGACATCGCGAACAGCATCGCGGCGATGTCGACCAGATAGGTGCCGACCAGGTCGCTCCGCCCGGCCGCGTAGCGCACGCCCTCCACGAGCGAGCGCAGCGACGCGGGCGCGGCGTCCTCGGCGGGCGGAACCGCCTTGATCCGCCAGAGCAAGGCCAGGGACAGGACGAAGCTCACCGTGTCGAGGCCGTAGGCGACGGCCGTGCCGAACGCCGTCACCAGCAGCCCGCCGAGCGCCGGGGCGACGATCGCGCCGAGGTTCCAGCGCAGGCTGGCCAGCACCGCGGCCGCCGCGAGCTGCTCGTGCCTGACCACCTGCGGGATCAGCGCCTCCAGGCTGGGCCGCTGCAGGCAGCCGATGCCCATCGCCAGGGCGCCGACCACATAGAGGACCCAGATCTGCGGGTGGGGGAGCAGCGAGTTGACCATGAGCAGACCCGAGGTCACCATCAGCCCCAGCTCGCTGAGCAGAATGACCGTGCGCCGGTCGAGCGCGTCGGCGATGGCGCCGCCCCACAGCCCGCACACCACCATCGGCACGAACTCGGCCAGGCTCACCAGACCGACCGCCACGTAGGAGCCGGTGAGCTCCTTCATCTGGTACGGCACCGCGACCATGGTGATGAACGTGCCGAACATCGTGATGACACCCGATGTCATGAGCAGCCGATAGTCACGCGAGTCGCGCAGCGGACCCAGGTCGGGCGCCAGCCCGCGGAGCAGGCGTTTCAGTTGATCGACCACGAGGTCTGATTCTGCGTTGTGGACCTTGGCACGGGCAAACGGTTTATCGTGCGGCCCGTGGCGCGGGCAAGCGGTTTATCCGGCACAAGGCTGGGCCCCCGGAGTGTCTCCGGGGGCCCAGCGGAGCCGTGTTCAGGCGGCGGGCACCTTGTCCAGGAAGCCCAGGACCCTGGCGATCCGGCCGTCCGCGGCCAGCTGCACCACGTCGAACCCGACCACCACCGGCTCCTCACCCGCCGGGCCCAGGTGCCAGGTGAACCGGGCGATGTCGTGGTGGGCGTCGTACACCTCGCCGGGGCTGAACACGAAGCCCGGGAACATGCCCTGCGCGCCCTCGATCAGCGCGGCGAGCCCGGCGTGCCCGGAGACCTCGGCCAGCGGGTCGGTGTAGGTGGCGTCCTCGGTCCAGACCTCGGCCACGGCCTTGGCACGGGCGTCGGCGTCGGTCTCGTTCCAGGCGGCGATGTAGCGCTCGACCAGTTCGTTGCTCATGATTTTTCTACCTTTCAGGTGGTATCGAAGGAGGGGGAGGGTTAGCGGAGCCGGCGAAGGCCCATGATCTGCAGCTCGGCGAAGACGCCGACCACGATCGCCTGGCCGATCGCCCACACCGCGCCGGGCGTGGTGAACTCCGTCACCCCGGTGACCACGGCGGCCACGCTGCCCAGGGTCCAGACGGCGTTGAGCGTGATCACGGCCTTGGCCGCCGCCGGGCTGATCGCCTGGCGGCGGGCCAGCAGACCGACCGCCACGCCGTACGCGAGAAGGAAGACGCCGATCGCCCTGAGCAGGCCCGCGTCCGGGCCGAGCAGGTCGCTGGCGGGACCGGCGGCGGCCAGGTAGACGAGCCCGTTGACACCGGTGACGACGGCGTCGGAGGCCAGCGCCAGGCGCAGGAACCTGGCCCGGTCGGTCACAGTGAGGGCGGTCATTTCGGCGCTCCCTTCGAGCGGTTCGTTCGGACATGAGAACCATGTCAGCGGGGGTGTGGGCGCCGCGATTACGCCAGAGGTAATGCGGGCGCTTATCTCCGGCTCCACCTGGGGGCGCGGCCCAAAAACCCGTCTCCGACGTCAGCCGCGCGCCTTCTTCGGGAGCAGGAAGCAGATCGCGAAGGCGACGGCGGTCAGGCCCAGCGTGATCAGTGCCACCGAGGCGGCGGCCTGCACCGCGTCGAGTTCGGCGGTGCCCGGCAGGTGGGAGCCGAGTCGGCCGAAGAACACCGTGCCCAGGACGGCGATGCCGAGAGAGGCACCGAGCTGCTGGATACTCTCCAGCGCCCCGGAGGCGGAGCCGACCTCGTGGTCCTCGACGTCGCCCATGATGATGCCGAACAGCGGGACGAAGATCATGCCCATGCCCACCCCGTACGCCAGCAGCGGGAAGGCCAGCTCCCAGTCTCCGGTGCCGCCGAGCCGCAGGACCACATACAGGGCGGCGATGCCGGCCGCCATGACGGCCAGGCCGAGATGCAGGATCCGGCGACCCAGCACGGCCGTCCTGGCCCCGGCGAACGCGGTGCCGAGGAAGGCGCCGACGGCCCAGGTCGCCATCGTCAGGCTGGCATGCAGCGCCGTGTAGCCCAGCCCCAGCTGCAGGAACATTCCGACCGCCAGCCCGAAGCCGCAGACCGCGCCGAAGAACACGATCACGAAGGCGATGCCGGAGGCGTAGGAGCGACGGCGGAAGACGCTCGGCTCGACCAGCGTGGTGGCCCCGGCCCGCTTGCGGCGCAGCTGGTGCAGCCCGAACGCGCCGAACACCGGCACCGAGGCGGCCATCATCACCAGCGACCAGCCCGGCCAGCCCAGCTCGCGGCCCTGGACCAGCGGGTAGATCAGCAGCAGCATCCCCGCTCCCGCCAGCACGCTCCCACCCAGGTCGAGCCGGGTCGAGCGGGCCGAAGCCGTCACGGCCGGCAGCACCCGTGAGCCGACGATCAGCGCGTAGGCGCCGAGCGGCAGGTTGATCAGGAAGATCATGCGCCAGCCGGTGCCCAGCACATCCGCGTCGACCAGCAGCCCGGCCACGACCGGCCCGAGGATCGTGGCCAGGCCGATGACCGGGCCGAACGCGCCGAACGCCTTGCCCAGCTCGGCGGGTGGGAACAGATCGCGGATCAGGCCGAAGCCCTGCGGGATCATGACGGCTCCGGTGAGGCCCTGCAGCACCCGGGCCACGATCAGCACCTCGGGCGTGGGCGACAGCGCACAGGCCAGCGAGGTGAGGACGAAGCCGGCCGTACCGAGGAGCAGCATGCGCCGTCGGCCGAACATGTCGCCGAGCCGTCCGCCGGTCAGCAGCCCCACCGCCAGCGCCAGGGTGTAGCCGGCGGCGATCCACTGGAGCGCGGCGTAGCCGCCGCCCAGGTCCGCCTGGATGGCCGGGCCGCCGACGCTCACCACGGTGGAGTCGAGCAGGTTCATCAGCGTCGCGCCGAGGACGGCGGACAGGCCGAGCCAGCGGTGCTCGCGGACGGTCGTCTCGGTGGCCGGCGCCTCGAGTATCGCGGTCATTGAAGGGTCCTCCAGATTGCGGAACGGATCGTTCTGTTCTAGATAGAAGTCTATGGGAACGGAATGATTTATTCCATAGATGGATTCAAGATCTTTGGGAATGAAGGCTCCGGGTCGCCGGCGAGCGCGGCATAGTGGTCAGCCCGGCACGGGGATGGTGTTTTCCCAGGCCGGAGCGATGGGGGGTCGCTGTGGGTCTGTGGCGAAAAATTCTGAGAACAGGGCGGATGGCCGAGCCGCCGATGGAACGTTCCATGAGTCCAGGAAAGCCGGAACTGTCGGGATCGGTGCAGATCCGCCACGTGGACGCGGGCTCGTGCAACGGCTGCGAGGTGGAGATCGCCTCGGTGTTCGGGCCGGTCTACGACGCGGAGCGCTACGGCGCCCGGCTGGTCGCCTCGCCGCGGCACGCCGACGCGCTGCTGGTCACCGGGCCGGTCACGCGCAACATGGAGATGGCGCTGCGCCGCACCTATGAGGCCGTGCCGGAGCCGCGCATGGTGATCGCGCTGGGTGACTGCGCGCGTGACTGCGGGGTGTTCGCGGGCGCGTACGGCGTCGTGGGCGCGGTGGGCGACGTGGTGCCGGTCGACGTCGAGGTGAGCGGGTGCCCGCCGCCGCCCGAGGCGATCATCGAGGCGCTGCGCGGGATGACCGGGCGATGATCCTCTACGCGTGCGCATTGGGCCTCTGCCTGGCCGCCGCCCTCCTCGCCCTGCTGCCCCCACGCGCGATCACCGTCATGGCGGAAGTGATCACCGCGCTGGCCGGCGTGGTGGCGGCCGTGGCGGGGGTGCGGGCGACGCTCGGCCACGGCTGGTCGGCCTGGCTGCCCGGCCTGCTGCCCCTGGGCGGCCTGCGCCTGGCGCTCGACCCGCTCGGCGGGCTGTTCACCGCCATCACGGGCGCGGTGACGGTGTGCGCGGCGATCCACGGCATCGGCTCCGGCGCGGCCAGGCCGGCGCGGGCGGTCATGCCGCTGTTCGTGGCCGCGCTGTTGCTGGTGCCCGCGGCTGACAGCGTGAGCACGTTCCTGTTCGGCTGGGAGCTGATGGCGATGACCTCGCTCCTGCTCGTGGCGGCCGAGCACCGCGACCGGCCGTCGGTCAGGAAGGCCGCGCTGTGGTATGCCGTCATGACCCACCTCGGCCTGGTGACGATCATGTGCGGCCTCTGCTACCTGGCGGCTGGAGCCACGGGCGACGGCTTCGACCAGCTGCGCGCCGCCGAGCTGTCGCCCGCGGCCAGGGACGTGATCTTCCTGGCCACCCTGGCCGGGTTCGCGGCCAAGGCCGGGATCGTGCCGCTGCACGTGTGGCTGCCCAGGGCCTACCCGGCCGCGCCCGGTCACGTGTCGCCGCTGATGAGCGGCGCCATGGTCAACATGGGCGTCTACGGCGTGGTCAGGGTCGGGCTCGACCTGCTGCGCGGCGGTCCCGTCTGGTGGTGGTGGATCGTCCTGGCGCTCGGCGCCCTGTCCGCCCTGTACGGAGTGCTCCACGCCGCCATGGCCACCGACCTGAAACGGCTGCTCGGCTACTCCTCCACCGAGAACATGGGCCTGGTGCTCATCGGCGTCGGCGCGGCCGGCTTCTTCGCGGCCGACGGCGCCGGCCCGCTGGCCGCCCTCGCTCTCACCGCGGCCCTGCTGCACGTCGTCAACCACGCCGCGTTCAAGACGCTGCTGTTCCAGGCGGCCGGCTCGGTCCAGCGGGCGACGGGCACCAGGGACCTCGACGCGCTCGGCGGCCTGCGCACCCGCATGCCGTACACCACGGCCCTGTTCGCCGTCGGCGCCCTGTGCGCCTCGGCGCTGCCGCCCGGCAACGGCTTCGTCAGCGAATGGCTGCTGCTGCAGAGCCTCATCCACGCGCTGCCCGCCTCGGGGGTGGCGGGCGCGGTCACGATGCCGCTGGCCGTGGGCGCCATCGCGCTGACGGCGGGGCTGGCGGTGGCCACGTTCGTGAAGGCGTTCGGTGTCGGGTTCCTGGCCCGGCCGCGCAGCCCGGGCGCCGAGCGGGCGGTGGAGAGCCCGCGTACGGCGGTCTGCGGGACGGCGCTGGCGGCGGCGGCCTGCCTGCTGCTCGCGCTCGACCCCGCGCTGGTCCTGCCCGCGCTCACCGAGGCCGTCACGCGGGTGATCCCGGCGGGCCGGCCGGTCACCGGAGAGGTGACGCTCCGGCTGAGCGCGATCACCGGCTCGATCTCGCCGGTCCTCATCGCGCTGGCGCTGGCCGGGGCCGTGGCGGCGGTGCTGTCGCTGGTCCGCGTGGTGGCCGCCCGGCGCCCACGCCGGCCGGCCCGCCTGTGGGACTGCGGCGCGGGACCGGTCTCGGCCCGCATGGAATACACCGCCACCTCCTTCGCCGAACCCCTCCAACGGGTCTTCGTCGACGCCCTGCAACCGGAGAGCGCCATCGACGTGACGGCGGTCAAGGAGTCGGCCTACCTGGTGCAGCGGGTACGGTTCCGGGCCAGGGTGCCCGACCGGGTCGAACGGCGGCTGTACGAGCCGGTGCTGGCCGCCGCCGAACGGCTCGGCACGCAGGCGCGGCGGCTGGCCGACGGCAGCGTCCACCGCTACCTGTCCTACGGCTTCTACGCGCTGACCGGCGTGCTGATCGTGCTGGCGGTGATCTCGTGATCGCCATGGTGCTGCAAGTGCTCGTGGTGGCCGCCGGAGCGCCGCTGCTGGTTGGCCTGATGCGCCAGGTCAGGGCCCGCCTGGAGGGGCGCGCGGGCGCCGGGGTCCGGCAGCCGTGGCGCGACCTGCGCAAGCTGGCCCGCAAAGAGCCCATCGCCCCGCACGGCACCGGCTACCTGTTCAGAGCCGCGCCCCCGCTGCTGGCCGGGACCACGCTGGTGGTCGCGGCGGCGGTGCCGCTGGTCACCGCCGCCTCGCCGCTCGACGGCGTCGCCGACCTGTTCGCGGTCGCCGCGCTGCTCGCGCTCGGCTCGGTGGCGCTGGCGCTGGGCGGGCTCGACACGGGCACCGCGTTCGGCGGGATGGGCGCCAGCCGGGAGATGACCGTGCTCGCCCTGGTCGAGCCGACGATCCTGCTGGCCGTCTTCGCGCTGTCGATCCGCGTGGGCACCACCGACCTCGGCGCGATCGTCACCGAGACCGCGAACAGCCCGCTGTCGGTCATCTCCCCGGTGAGCCTGCTGGCCGCCGTCGCGCTCGCGGTGGTCACGATCGCCGAGTCGGGCCGGATCCCGGTGGACAACCCGTCGACCCACCTGGAACTGACGATGATCCACGAGGCGATGATCCTGGAGTACGCGGGCCCCGACCTGGCGCTCATCGAGTGGGCCTCGGCGATGCGGCTCACGGTCATGCTCGGGCTGTTCGCCGGGCTGTTCGCGCCGGTCGGCATCGCCACGGCGGGCGCCGGGCCGATCATGCTGCTGGTCGCCGTGGTGGCCTTCGCCCTGAAGGTGGCGCTGCTGGGCGGCGTGCTGGCGGCCGGTGAGGTGTTCATGGCCAAGCTGCGCCTGTTCCGCATCCCCGAGCTGCTGGCCGGCTCGTTCCTGATGGCCCTGCTGGCGGTCGCCGCCTCCTTCTTCCTGGCGTGAGTGAGATGACTGATCCCGTGTACGTACAGGCGCTCGACCTGGCCTGCGGCGCCTTCCTGCTGACGGGGGTGCTGGTGCTGTGGCGGCGCGACCTGGCCGCGATCATCTGGCTGTTCGGGCTGCAGGGGGTGGCGCTGGGCGCCCTGATCGCGGTCAGGGGGCTGCACGAGGCCGACGTCGAGCTGACCGTGCTCGGGCTCGGGGTGGGGCTGCTGCGCGCGGTGCTCCTGCCCTACCTCATGCGGCGCGCGCTGGCGGCCGGCGAGGAGGGGCGCGAGGCCCGGCCGCACGTCAGCGTCGCCGCGTCGCTGCTGGTCACGGCCGTCCTGACGATGCTCGCGTACGCGGTCTCCCAGCCCCTCGTACGCCTGGCGCCCACGCCCGCCACCCAGGCCGTGCCGATCGCGCTGACCGTGCTGCTGGTGGGCTTCTTCGTGCTGGTCACCAGGAGGCGGGCGCTGTCGCAGGTGGTCGGCTTCCTGCTGATGGACAACGCCATCACCGCCGCCGCCTTCCTCACCACCACCGGGGTGCCGCTGGTGGTGGAGCTGGGCGTCTCCCTCGACGTGCTGCTGGCCGTACTGGCGCTGCAGGTTCTGACCACCCGGATGCGGGCCGCGTTCGGCGGCACCGACCTCGACGAGCTACGGGAGCTGCACGACTGATGGTGATCGTCCCGGTGGCGCTGCCGCTCGCGGCCGCGTGCCTGTATGCCCTGTTCGGCTGGAATCGCGTGACGGAGTGGCTCGGCGTGCTGTCCGCGGGCGGGCTGCTCGCCGCCGCCGTCCCGCTCGCACGGGCCGGGGAGGGGAGCGGGCTGTGGGGGCTGCTGCGGGTGGACGCGCTCAGCGCGTACATGCTGGTCGTGATCGGCGTCGTGGCCCTGCTGGCGATGCTGGCCAGCCCCGGCTACCTGCGGGCCGAGGCGGCGGCCGGCCATACGGGGCCGCGGGCCGCCCGGAGCTATGGGATCTTCACCCAGTGCTTCGTCGCGGCGATGGCGACGGCCGTGCTGGCCGCGAGCCTCGGAATGCTGTGGGTGGCGGTCGAGGCGACCACGATCCTGACCGCGTTCCTGGTCGGGTACCGGCGCACCAGGAAGGCCACCGAGGCGGCCTGGAAGTACGTGGTGATCTGCTCGGTCGGCATCGCGCTGGCGCTGCTCGGCCTGGTGATGGTGCACTACGCCGCCGTGCACGCCGGGCTGTCCTCGCGCGAGGGGCTCGACTGGGTCTCGCTCGCCGAGCACGCCGGGCGGCTGGATCCTGGGGTGACGCGGATCGCGGTGGTGCTGCTCGTGCTCGGCTTCGGCGCCAAGGCGGGGCTCGCGCCGCTGCACGCCTGGCTGCCCGACGCCCACAGCCAGGCGCCCGCGCCGGTGTCGGCGCTGATGTCCGGGGTGCTGCTGTCGGTGGCGTTCTACGCGATCCTGCGGGTCAAGGTGGTCTCCGACGTGGCGCTAGGGGCGGGGTTCTGCCGGATGCTGCTGATCGTGGTGGCGCTGGCGTCGCTGGCCGTGGCGGCGGCGCTGCTGATCGGGCAGCGCGACTTCAAGCGGATGCTGGCCTACTCGAGCATCGAGCACATGGGGCTGATCGCGCTCGGCGCGGCCATCGGCAACGGGCTGGCGCTGGGCGCCGTGCTGCTGCACATCCTCGGGCACGGGCTGGGCAAGTCGGTGCTGTTCATCGGCTCGGGGCGGATCCAGCAGGCGGCCGGGAGCAGCAGCGTCGAGGCGGTGCGCGGGCTCGGCGGGCGGGCGCCCGGACTGGCCGCGGCCTTCGGGCTCGGGCTGCTGGCGCTGCTGGGGTTGCCGCCGTTCAGCCTGTTCGCCAGTGAGCTGGGGATCGTGCGGGCGGGGTTCGCGGCCGGGCTCGGCTGGGCGGTGGCGCCCGCGCTGGTGCTCATGCTGGTGATCGTCGCCGGAGTGGGCAGAGCGGCGGGCCGCATGCTGCTCGGCACCGCGCCACCGGACGGCTTCAGCACCGCGCCACCGGACGGCTTCAGCGGCGCGCCACCGGACGGCTTCAGCGGCGCGCCACCGGACGGCTCCGGCGAGCGGTCGCGCGGGGCGGAGGACGGCTTCGGCGGGCGGTGGCGCGGCGCGGGTGTGCCGCTGGTCGTCGGGCTGGTGGCGTGCGCGGTGCTCGGTGTGACGCTGGGGCCGCTCCGGCCGCTCCTGGACTCCGCCGTCACCATCGCGACCGCGGGACCGCCGCTGAGCGCCATGGGAGGCGCGCGATGACGGCCACGCTCCCGCTGGTCGCCGAGATCGGGCCCGGCGAGCTCGCCGGGTGCGCCGCCGAACTGCTGGCTCTGGGACACCGCGTCGCGCTCGTGGCCGCGCACGCCGAGGACGACGGCTTCCGGCTCGTCTACCTGTTCACCGCCGCCCGTCCGGCGCGGCGGGCCGAGCTCCACGTACGCCTGACCGAACCCGCCGTGCCCAGCCTGGCCGCGCTCTCCTTCCCCGCCGGCCGCTTCGAGCGGGAGATCCGCGACCTGTACGGCATCACCCCCGAAGACCACCCGCTGCCCAGCCGCCTGGTCCGGCACCACCACTGGCCCCGAGGCTGGTACCCGATGCTCCCCGACGCGGGCCCGCCCCCGTCGTTCGGCGACCCCGAGGGCCCGTACCCGTTCGGCGACGTGGAGGGCGACGGCGTCTACGAGATCCCGGTCGGCCCCGTGCACGCGGGCTGCATCGAGCCCGGCCACTTCCGCTTCTCGGTGGTCGGCGAGACGATACTCAAGCTCAAGGCCCGCCTGTGGTTCGTGCACAAGGGCCTCGAGCAGCTCTTCGAGGGCCGCCGGCCGGAAGACGGGCTGGCCCTGGCCGAGCGGGTCAGCGGCGACACCTCGGTCGGCCACGCCCTGGCCTACTGCCTGGCCGTCGAGGAGGCCACCGGCACGGCCGTCGACCCCGACTCGCAGCGCGCCCGAGCCGTGCTGCTGGAGCTCGAACGCCTCTACAACCACGTCACCGACCTGGGCGCGCTCTGCAACGACGTCGCCCACAGCGTGCTGCAGGCCCACTGCGGCACCGTCCGCGAGCGGCTGCTGCGCGTCAACGCCGAGGTCACCGGCCACCGCCTGCTGCGCGGCGCGATCCGGCTCGGCGGCGCCGAGCCGCTGGCCCTGCCCGACACCGCCAGGCTCGCGGCGCTCGGCGCCGAGGTGGCCGAGATCGTCGGGCTCGCGCTCGGCCACGGCGTGGTGTCGGACCGGTTCACCGGCACCGCCGTGCTCACCGAGCGGGCCGCCGCGGACCTGGGCACGCTCGGCTACGTGGCCAGGGCCAGCGGGCTCGACGTCGACGCCCGCCGCGACCATCCGTTCATCGACCTGGGGCCGTTCCCGGTGGCGGTCCGGGCCGGGGGAGACGTGCTGGCCCGCTTCCAGGTCAGGGCCGACGAGATCGCCGCCTCGATCGGGCTGATCGACCGGCTGGCGCACACCTCGGGTGACTGGAGCCTGCCGGACGGGCGGCGCGGCTCCGGCGTGGGCATCGTCGAGGGCTGGCGGGGCACGATCGTCCATCGCGTCGAGCTGGGCGAGGACGGCAGGCTGACCAGAGTGAAGATCGCCGATCCGTCGTTCTTCAACTGGCCCGCCCTGCCGGTCGCGCTGGGCGGGGCGATCGTGCCCGACTTCCCGCTGGTCAACAAGAGCTTCAACCTGTCGTACGCGGGAAACGATCTCTAGCCGCCCAGCACCTCGCGGCCCCTAGCCGCCCAGCACCTCGCGGCGCAGGTGGGTCTTGAGGATCTTGCCGCCCGGGTTGCGCGGCAGCTCCGCCTCCCTGAACCAGATGTGCGCGGGGATCTTGAACTTGGCGATGCGCTCCACCAGGAAGGACTGGAGCTCCTCGGAGGTGGTCGAGGTGCCCGGCTTGAGCCGGACCACCGCGCCCACCTCCTCGCCCAGCTCGTCGTGCGGAACGCCGATCACCGCGGCGTCGTCCACCGCCGGGTGCTCGAACAGGGCCGCCTCCACCTCGGCGGAGTAGACGTTCTCGCCGGCCCTGATGACCATGTCCTTGGCCCGGTCCACGATGTAGACGAAGCCGTCCGCGTCGATTCTGGCCAGGTCACCGGTGTGCAGCCAGCCGTCGACGAAGGTCTGCGCCGTCGCCTCCGGCTTGTTCCAGTAGCCCATGATGACGTTCGCGCCGCGTACGCACAGCTCGCCCACCTCGCCGGGCGGCAGCTCCTCGCCCAGCGGGCCGGTCACCCGGACGTCGACCACGGCCGTGGGCAGGCCGATGCTGTCGGGCCTGGCCAGGTAGTCGGGGCCGGCGTTGCCGATGGCCAGGCCGGTCGTCTCCGTCATGCCGTAGCCGTTGGAGGCGGCGCGGTCGGGCAGGTTCTCGCCGATGCGCTCCAGCAGCTTCGGCGGAGCCGGCGCCCCGCCGTAGCCGAGGGTGGTCAGCGACGACAGGTCGTACTTGACGAAGTCGGGATGCGACATCAGCTGCCACGCGTTGGTCGGCACGCCGATCATCGCGGTGATCCGCTCCCGCTCGATGAGCCGCAGCGCCTGCCCGGGGTCCCACTTGTACATCAGGACCAGCCCGCCGCCCGCGAACATGGTGGTGGTCAGCGCGGAGAAGCAGCCGGTGACGTGGAACAGCGGCACGGTCAGCAGCGTCACCCGGCGCGCGCCCGTCGCCGCGGCGACGTCCTTGCCCGCCAGCGCGACCGCCCGCATCAGCCCGTAGGCGAGGGTCATCGGCGACTGGCCCAGGTTGCGGTGGCTGCCCAGCGCCCCCTTGGGATGCCCGGTCGTGCCGGAGGTGTAGAAGATCGTGGCCGGATCCTCGGGGGAGAGCTGGACGTCCGGCAGCGTCACATCCCCACTGACCTCGCCCAGCACGTCGCCGAACGAGCGCGCGCCCGCGGGCGCCTCGCCTCTGGCCACGATCATCGGCACGCCGGTGTCGGCGAGCCGGACGGCCCGCTCACCGTCCACGATCAGCACCTTGGCGTCACAGTCACGTACCCCGTACGCCAGCTCCGACTCGGTCCACCAGGCGTTGAGCGGCACGGCGATCGCCCCGGCGGCGAGGGCGGCGGAGAAGGCCACCGCCCACTCCGGATAGTTGCGCATGGCCACGACCACCCGATCGCCCTTGGCCACGCCGTAGTCCGTCACCAGGCGGTTGGCCAGCGTCGCCGCCCGCCGGAAGTGCTCCTCGAAGGTGATGTGCTCGTCCTCGTAGACGAGGAACTCCTTCTCGCCGTGGTATCTGCTCATCTCCAGCAGGGCGCGGAAGTGGCCCGGCGCGTGCTTCCAGGTCCGCACCCCCGTATCGCCGATCTCCTCCATCTCGAAAAGCTGGCCAGGACCGGTGAGCTGGGCTTGGACCTGGGCATGAGAAAGAGTCATGCGAAGTACTCCCGCGGTGGACGGCTCTATCGGATAAATCACAGTACCGACCGGTAGGTACGTCGCGCTAGAGCGCGAAATCCGGCTGAAACGGGGGGTTAACCGTCTCGCTATGTGAGCGCAATGGCGCGCCCAGCTTGCGTGTTCATGCCCTGGAGTGCATCATCGTCATAGTAAGGACATGAGTTTAGGTGCATGATTATGCAGGGGGTTGGGAATGAGAGCGGCGATCGCGGGAGCCAGCGGCTACGCGGGCGGTGAGCTTCTGCGCCTGCTGCTCGGGCATCCGGAGCTCGAGATCGGCACGCTCACCGCGGCCGCCAGCGCGGGCAGCGCGCTCGGCGCCCACCAGCCGCACCTCCCGCAGCTAGCCGACCGGATCATCGAGGACACCACCCCGGAAACGCTGGCCGGGCACGACGTGGTCTTCCTGGCCCTGCCGCACGGCCACTCCGCCGCCGTCGCCGCCCAGCTCCCCGAGAGCACGGTCGTCGTCGACTGCGGCGCCGACCACCGGCTCGCCGACCCGGCCGCCTGGCAGGAGTTCTACGGCGGCGAACACGCCGGCACCTGGCCCTACGGCCTGCCCGAGCTGCCCGGCCAGCGCGAGGTGCTCAAGGACGCCAAGCGCATCGCGGTGCCCGGCTGCTACCCGACCTCCGTCATCCTCGCCCTGCTGCCCGCCTTCGCCGCCGGCCTGGCCGAGCCCGACGTGGTCGTCGTCGCGGCCAGCGGCACCAGCGGCGCGGGCAAGGCGCTCAAGCCCAACCTGCTCGGCAGCGAGGTCATGGGCTCGGTCAGCGCCTACGGCGTGGGCGGCGTCCACCGGCACACTCCGGAGATGGAGCAGGCGCTCGGCGCCGTCGCGGGCACGCCGGTCCGGGTGTCCTTCACTCCGACGCTGGCCCCGATGAGCCGCGGCATCCTGGCCACCTGCACCGCCCCCGCCGCGCCCGGGCTGACCAAGGCCGCCGTGCGGGAGGCGTACGAGAACGCGCTGGCCAAGGAGCCCTTCGTCAACCTGCTGCCCGAGGGCACCTGGCCCGCCACCGCGATGACCTACGGCGCCAACACCGCCGCCCTGCAGGTGACGCTCGACGAGCGCGCGGGCCGCGTGGTCGCCGTCATCGCCATCGACAACCTCACCAAGGGCACGGCCGGAGGCGCGATCCAGAGCGTCAACCTCGCACTCGGCCTGCCGGAAGAGCTCGGCCTCCCCCTGACAGGAGTTGCTCCGTGAGAGAGCGCAGCGTACCAACCGACACAGCAGTCCCGCGGCCGACGGAGGAGGGCGCATGAGCGTGACCGCTCCCCTCGGTTTCAGAGCCGCGGGCGTCGCGGCGGGCATCAAGTCCGGCGACGCGCGCGACCTGGCCCTGGTCATCAACGACGGACCGAACCACGCCGCGGCCGGTGTCTTCACCGCCAACCGCGTCAAGGCGGCCCCGGTCCTGTGGTCGCAGCAGGTCCTGCGCGGCGGCCGGGTCCGGGCCGTCGTCCTCAACTCGGGCGGCGCCAACGCCTGCACCGGCCCCGAGGGCTTCCAGGACACGCACGCCACCGCCGAGAAGGCGGCCGAGGTGCTCCAGGACTCGGCGGGCGAGATCGCGGTCTGCTCCACCGGCCTGATCGGCGAGCGGCTGCCCATGGACGCGCTGCTGGCCGGGGTGGAGCGCGCCGCCGCGCAGCTGTCGCGCGACGGCGGGCTGGCCGCGGCCGACGCCATCCGCACCACCGACACCGTCTCCAAGATCTCCTTCAAGCGCGCCGACGGCTACATGGTCGGCGGCATGGCCAAGGGCGCGGGCATGCTCGCCCCGGCCCTGGCCACCATGCTCTGCGTGATCACCACCGACGCCGACCTGACCGCCGAGGAGCTCGACACCGTGCTCCGCGAGGCCACCTCCAAGACCTTCGACCGTCTCGACGCCGACGGCTGCATGTCCACCAACGACACCGTCCTGCTGCTGGCCAGCGGCGCCGCCGGGGTCAAGCCGGACCTGGCGGAGTTCGGGCAGAAGGTCACCGAGGTCTGCGCCGACCTGGCCAGGCAGCTGCTGGTCGACGCCGAAGGCGCGTCCAAGGCCATCGCCATCGAGGTGGTCGGCGCGGCGTCGGAGGAGGACGCGGTCAAGGTCGGCCGCACCGTCTCCCGTTCGAACCTGCTCAAGTGCGCCATCCACGGCGAGGACCCCAACTGGGGCCGCGTCCTGGCCGCCGTCGGCACCACCGACGCCGTCTTCGAGCCCGACCGGCTGAACGTGGCCATCAACGGCATCTGGATCTGCCGTGGCGGCGCCGTCGGCGACGACCGGAACAAGGTGGACATGCGCCCGCGCGACGTGACGATCACCATCGACCTGTCGGCGGGCGCCCACTCGGCCACCGTCCACACCACCGACCTGACCGCGGACTACGTCCACGAGAACTCGGCGTACTCCTCATGAGGACCATCACCGCCCACACCAAGGCGGACACCCTCATCGAGGCCCTGCCCTGGCTGGCCCGCTTCCACGGCGCGACCGTCGTCATCAAGTACGGCGGCAACGCGATGATCGAGGAATCGCTCATGGAGGGCTTCGCCGAGGACATCGGCTTCCTGCACTACGCCGGTCTGCGGCCGGTCGTGGTGCACGGCGGCGGCCCGCAGATCAGCAAGCACCTCGACCGGCTCGGCATCGAGTCCACGTTCACGGCCGGGCTGCGGGTCACCACGCCCGAGGCCATGCAGGTGGTCCGGATGGTCCTGGTCGGCCAAGTCAACCGCGACGTGGTCGGCCTGATCAACCGGCACGGCCCGCTCGCGGTCGGCATGTCGGGCGAGGACGCCCACCTGTTCACCGCCGAGCGCAAGCACGCGCTCGTCGACGGCGAGCACGTCGACATCGGCCAGGTGGGCGAGATCGTCAAGGTCGACCCCGGCGCCGTCCAGGCCATGATCGACAACGGCCGCGTCCCCGTCGTCTCCAGCGTCGCCCGCGGCGAGGACGGGGAGATCTACAACGTCAACGCCGACACCGCCGCCGCCGCGCTGGCCGTCTCCCTCCAGGCGCAGAAGCTCATCGTCCTGACCGACGTCGAGGGCCTGTACGCCGGCTGGCCCGACGACACCGACGTGATCGACAAGCTCGACGGCGCCGAGCTGGCCGCCATGCTGCCCTCCCTGTCCAGCGGCATGAAGCCGAAGATGGAGGCCTGCCTGACGGCGGTCCAGGGCGGCGTCCCCCAAGCGCACATTCTCGACGGCCGGGTCTCCCACTCGCTGCTGCTGGAGATCTTCACCGACCAAGGAATCGGAACGATGGTGATGCCCTGATGAACCTTCGCGACAGGTTCGAACAAGCCTTCATGCCCAACTACGGCGTCCCGCCGATCGCCCTGGCGCGAGGCGAGGGCACCCGCGTGTGGGACGTGGACGGCAGGGAATACCTCGACTTCGTCGGCGGCATCGCCGTCAGCTCGCTCGGCCACGCCCACCCGGCCCTGGTCGAGGCGGTCTCCAAGCAGGTCGCGACGCTCGCGCACACCAGCAACCTCTACCTGCACGAGCCGGAGGTGCTGCTCGCCGAGCGGCTCCTCGGCCTGCTGAACGCCCCCGGCCGCGTCTTCTTCGCCAACTCCGGCACCGAGGCCAACGAGGCCGCCTACAAGCTGGCCCTCAAGTACGGCAGGCGCGACGGCCGCACCTACTTCGTCGCCGCCGAGAACGGCTTCCACGGCCGCACGATCGGCGCCCTCTCGCTGACGGGCAAGAAGTCGATCCGCGACCAGTTCGGCCCGTTCCCGGTAGAGGTCCAGTTCGTCCCGTACGGCGACGCCACCGCCCTCAAGGAGGCGGTGACCGGCGACTGCATCGCGGTGTTCCTGGAGCCCACCCAGGGCGAGGCGGGCGTGGTCCCGCCGCCCGACGGCTACTTCGCCGCGGCTCGCGAGATCTGCGACTCGACCGGCGCCCTGCTGGTCGCCGACGAGATCCAGTCCGCGATCGGCCGCACCGGGCACTGGTTCGCCCACCAGGCCGACGGCGTCACCCCCGACATCCTGACCCTGGCCAAGGGCCTGGGCGGCGGCCTGCCGATCGGGGCGTGCGTCGGCTTCGGCGACTCGGGCCGGCTGTTCGACAAGGGCGACCACGGCTCCACCTTCGGCGGCAACCCGGTCTCGTGCGCCGCGGCGCTGGCCGTACTCGACAACCTCGACCTCGACCACGTGCGGACGACCGGCGCCCGGCTGCGGGCCGGGCTCGAAGCGGTCGATCATCCGCTGCTGAAAGGCGTGCGCGGACGCGGCCTGTGGCTGGCCGCCGTGCTGGCCGAGCCGGTCTCCGGCAAGGTGCAGCAGGCGGCGGCCGAGGCGGGCTTCCTGGTCAACGCGCTGCAGCCGGACGCCGTACGGATCGCGCCGCCGCTGGTCGTGACGGCCGAGCAGGTCGACGCGCTGGTGGCCGCGTTCCCCGGGATCCTCGCCGAGGCGGCGAAATGACGGCGACTGTCAGGCACTTCCTGAGGGACGACGACCTGTCGCCCGCCGAGCAGGGCGACGTTCTCGACCTGGCCGCCGCGATGAAGAAGGACCGCTACGGCTACCGCCCCTTCGAAGGGCCGCGGACCGTCGCCGTCCTGTTCGACAAGCCCTCGACCAGGACCCGGATCTCCTTCGCCGTCGGCGTCGGCGAGCTGGGCGGGCTCCCGCTGGTCATCGACGGCGGCAACTCCCAGATGGGCAGAGGCGAGCCGATCGAGGACACCGCCAGAGTGCTCGAACGGCAGGTCGCCGCGATCGTCTGGCGTACCGGCGCCCAGGAGGGCCTCGAGCTCATGGCCGCGGGCACCGCCGTGCCGGTGGTCAACGCGCTGACCGACGAGTTCCACCCCTGCCAGATCCTCGCCGACCTGCTGACCGTCCGCGAACGGTTCGGCGGCGGGACGGGTGGGCTGACGCTGACCTATCTGGGCGACGGCGCCAACAACATGGCCCACTCCTACCTGCTGGGCGGCGCCATGGCCGGGATGCACGTGCGGATCGGCGCCCCGGTCGGCTACCAGCCGGACGCCGTCATCCTCGACCGGGCCGCCGCCATCGCCGCGACGACCGGCGGCTCGGTGATCTCGCTGACCGACCCGGTCGCCGCCGTCCAGGGCGCGCACGTCGTCGCCACCGACACCTGGGTGTCGATGGGCCAGGACGGCAAGGAGGAGCGGGTGCGCGCGCTCATGCCGTACCAGGTCAACTCCGAGCTCATGGAGCACGCCGCGCACGACGCGATCGTGCTGCACTGCCTGCCCGCCTACCGCGGCTACGAGATCACCTCCGAAGTGATCGACGGCCCGCGCAGCGCGGTGTGGGACCAGGCCGAGAACCGGCTGCACGCGCAGAAGGCGCTGCTCCACTGGCTGGTGAGCACCGCGTGACCATCCCGATGACCAAGGTCGCGCGGCAGGCGAAGATCACCGACCTGCTGCAGCGGCAGGCCGTCCGCTCCCAGCCGGAGCTGGCCAAGCTGCTGGCCGAGAGCGGCGTGGAGGTCACCCAGGCCACACTCTCGCGCGATCTGGACGAACTCGGCGCGCTCAAGCTGCGCGCCGAGGACGGCTCGCTGGTCTACGCGCTGCCCGGTGAGGGCGGCGGCCGCATCCGGGTGGCCAGGCTGGGCACCGGCGAGTCCCCGGCCGCCCGGCTGCACCGGATCGCCGAGGAGCTGCTGGTCTCCGCCGAAGCCTCGGCCAACCTGGTCATCGTCAGGACTCCGCCGGGCGCCGCCCAGTTCATGGCCTCCGCCATCGACCACGCCGACTGGGAGTCCATCCTCGGCACGGTGGCGGGCGACGACACGATCCTCGTGATCAGCCGCGATCCCCAGGGCGGGAGCGTCGTGGCCGAGGCCTTGCTGAGGATCGCCGCCCGGCGCACTTAGCCCGTTTTACCAAGATTTTGGAGGCACTGATGAGTCAGAGAGTGGTACTCGCCTTCTCCGGCGGTCTGGACACGTCCGTCGCCATCCCGTTCCTGGCCGAGAAGATGAACGCCGAAGTGATCGCCGTCGCCGTGGACCTGGGACAGGGCGGCGAGGACATGGAGGTGATCCAGAAGCGGGCCATGGACTGCGGCGCGGTCGAATCCGTCGTGGTGGACGCCAAGGAGGAGTTCGCGGCCGACTTCTGTGTGCCCGCGCTGCAGGCCAACGCCCTCTACATGGACCGCTACCCGCTCCTGTCGTCGCTGTCGCGCCCGCTCATCGTCAAGCACCTGGTGAGCGCGGCCAAGCAGTTCGGCGGCACGATCGTCTCCCACGGCTGCACCGGCAAGGGCAACGACCAGGTACGGTTCGAGGCCGGCCTGGCCGCGCTCGCGCCCGACCTCCAAGTCGTCGCCCCGGCCCGCGACTTCGCCTGGACCCGCGACAAGGCGATCGAGTACGCCGAGCAGAAGGGCCTGCCGATCGAGACCTCCAAGAAGAACCCGTTCTCCATCGACCAGAACCTGTGGGGCAGGGCCGTCGAGACCGGGTTCCTGGAGGACATCTGGAACGGCCCCACCGAGAACGTCTACGCCTACACCGCCGACCCCGCCGTCACCCGTGACGCCGACGAGGTGGTCATCACCTTCGAGCAGGGCGTCCCGGTCAAGCTCGACGGGCGTTCGCTCACGCCGTACCAGGTGATCGACGAGCTGAACACCCGCGCGGGCGCGCAGGGCGTCGGCCGGATCGACATGGTCGAGGACCGGCTCGTCGGCATCAAGTCACGCGAGGTGTACGAGGCGCCCGGCGCGATCGCGCTGATCACCGCGCACATGGAGCTGGAGAACGTCACCGTCGAACGGGACCTGGCCCGCTTCAAGCGCGGCGTCGACCAGCGCTGGAGCGAGCTCGTCTATGACGGCCTGTGGTTCTCGCCGCTCAAGGACGCCCTCGACGCGCTCATCGCCGAGGCCCAGAAGCACGTCACCGGCGACATCCGGATGACTCTGCACGGCGGCAAGGCCACCGTCACCGGCCGCCGCTCCGAGCAGTCGCTGTACGACTTCTCGCTGGCCACCTACGACACCGGCGACACTTTCGACCAGTCGCTGGCCAAGGGCTTCGTCCAGCTGTTCAGCCTGCCCTCCAAGATCGCCGCCGCGCGCGACGCGAAGAAAGGATGATGTGCACTATGGTCGCGGGGGACGAGAAGGAGATGACGTTGAGTGATGGCAAGCCGATGCGGCTGTGGGGCGGGCGATTCGAAGGGGGTCCCGCCGACGCGCTGACCCGGCTGTCGGTGAGCGTGCACTTCGACTGGCGGCTGGTGCCGTACGACCTGGCGGCGTCCAGAGCGCACGCCCGGGTGCTGCACAAGGCGGGGTTGCTGAGCGACGACGAGCTCGAACGCATGATCGGCGCGCTCGATGACCTGGAGCGGGCCTGCAAGGCGGGCGAGTTCCGGCCGACGGTCGCCGACGAGGACGTGCACACCGCGCTCGAACGCGGCCTGCTGGAGCGGCTCGGCTCGCTCGGCGGCAAGCTGCGCGCCGGCCGGAGCCGCAACGACCAGATCGCCACCGATCTGCGCCTCTATCTGCGCGACCACGCCCGCACGATCGTCTCCCGGCTGGTCGAGCTGGAGACGGCGCTGATGGCCCAGGCCGAGCAGCACACCGACACGGCCGCGCCCGGCATGACCCACCTGCAGCACGCGCAGCCGGTCTCCTTCGGTCATCAGCTGCTCGCGCACGTGCACGCCTTCGCCCGCGACATCGACCGGGTCACCGACTGGGACCGCCGCGCGGCCGTCTCGCCGCTCGGCGCCGGCGCGCTGGCCGGCTCGTCGCTGCCGCTGGACCCGGAGGCCGTGGCCGTCGAGCTGGGCTTCTCCTTCGCCTCGCTCAACTCCATGGACGCGGTGTCCGACCGTGACTTCGCGGCGGAGTTCCTGTTCGCCGCGGCCCTGATCGGCGTGCACCTGTCGCGGCTCGGCGAGGAGATCGTGCTCTGGGCCTCGCAGGAGTTCCGCTGGATCGAGATGGACGACGCCTACTCCACCGGCTCGTCGATCATGCCGCAGAAGAAGAACCCCGACGTCGCCGAGCTGGCCCGCGGCAAGTCCGGGCGGCTCATCGGCAACCTCATGGCGATGCTCACGACCCTCAAGGGCCTGCCGCTCACCTACAACCGTGACCTGCAGGAGGACAAGGAGCCGGTGTTCGACTCGGTCGACACGCTGCTGCTCGTCCTGCCCGCGATGGCCGGCCTGGTCGCCACCATGCGGGTCAACACCGCGCGCCTGGAGGCGTCGGCTCCCGACGGCTTCGCGCTGGCCACCGACCTCGCCGAGTTGCTCGTACGGCGCGGCGTGCCGTTCCGCGACGCGCACGAGGCGGTCGGCCACCTGGTGGTGTGGTGCCAGGTCAACGACAAGGACCTGGGCGACCTGACCGACGACGAGCTGGGCAAGGTCTCGCCGCACCTCACCCCCGACGTCCGCGACGTGCTCAACGTGCCCGGCGCCCTCGCCGCCCGCAAGTCCCACGGCGGCACCGCGCCCGACCGGGTCCGCGACCAGCTCGCCGCGCTACGC
Source organism: Nonomuraea sp. NPDC049158 (assembly GCF_040648335.1). NCBI lineage: Bacteria > Bacillati > Actinomycetota > Actinomycetes > Streptosporangiales > Streptosporangiaceae > Nonomuraea > Nonomuraea sp. NPDC049158. The sequence goes on along the minus strand of NZ_JBEZDM010000068.1, from coordinate 7,164 downwards.
GAGACGGTCGACGCCCAGGCGGCGTGGGCCGCGGGGGCCTAGCGTCCGGTATGGACTCCGGGACCCTGGACTCGGCGCCCCTGCCGCGGAGCTTCTTCGACCGGCCGTCGCACGTGGTCGCGCCCGACCTGCTCGGGCGCGTGCTCGTGCACGGTCCGGTCGCGGTCCGCCTCACCGAGGTCGAGGCGTACGGCGGCCCCGGCGAGGATCCGGCGGCCCACACCTACCGGGGACGGACCCCCAGGAACGCGGTCATGTTCGGGCCACCTGGGCATCTGTACGTGTACTTCACCTACGGCATGCACTTCTGCGCGAACCTGGTGTGCCTGCCCGAGGATCACGGGTCGGCGGTGCTGCTGCGGGCCGGTGAGGTGGTGGCGCGGGCCGACCTGGCCCGCTCCCGCCGCTCAGGAGACGGCGACGGCCCGCCCGTCTCCGGGCGCAAGCCGATCGCGGATCGCGACCTCGCCCGCGGCCCCGCTCGGCTGGCGGTCGCTCTCGGGCTGGCGCGCGAGCACAACGGGCTCGACGCCGTATGGGAGGGCTCACCGGCCGTGCTGCCGCACTTCCATGACGCCTCTCGCGGCGATCAGCCCGACCACGCGGCGTGGCTTACCGGGCTCCCCAAGGGGAGCGTGGCCATGCTCGGCGGGCGGCCCGCGGAGGCGGACACGATCAGGTCGGGGCCGCGCACCGGGATCTCGACCGCCAAGGACACCCCGTGGCGGTTCTGGATCGACGGTGACCCGACCGTCTCACCCTTCCGGGCTCACGCGCCGCGCCGCCGCAACACCGCGGCCACCTCGGTCGGGGAGGCGCCCAGCTCGTGAGTGCTGAAGATGTGCAGCTGGTCGCCCGTGTCGATCTCCAGCATCTCGCTGCGCAGACCGTACCTCCTGCGTACGTCCACCTGGATGTCCTCGATCGCCTCCCACGGGACGTGCTGATGGCCGGCGAAGCCGTGCACCACGGTGAGGCCGCTCTCGTCGGCCGCCAGCCGTACCGGGACCAGGACGTCACGCAGCCCCATGGCTCCCACCAGCAGGGCGGCCGGCACCGCCAGCACCACCCCGCGTACATCACCCTGGACATACCAGAACAGGGCGAGACCGGCACACGCCACAGCCCCTAGGATCTTGAAAACGGCCAGCTCGCGACGGACCTTCCACATGGCGACCGAGAGTATCCAAGTGGCGGTCATCCGGTGCGATCGGGCAGTCTGTAACCACTCGACGTCTCCTGGAAAGCCAGCACCGTGACCGACATTCTCGATGAGCTCGAATGGCGCGACGTCCTCGCGCAGACCACCGACATCGACGCCCTGCGCGGGGCGCTGTCGAAGGGTCCGATCACGGTCTATGCGGGCTTCGACCCGACCGCGCCGTCCCTGCACATGGGCAACCTGGCCACGCTCCTGATCCTGACCCGCTTCCAGCGGGCCGGCCACAAACCGATCGGCCTGGTCGGCGGCGCCACCGGCCTGATCGGCGACCCCAGCGGCCGCAGCACCGAACGCGTACTCAACACCACCGAGGTCGTGGAGGAATGGGTCTCCCGGATCCGGGTGCAGGTGGAGAAGTTCCTGACCTTCGACGAGAGCCCCACCTCGGCCGCGCTGGTCAGCAACCTGGACTGGACCGCCGAGATGTCGGCCATCGGCTTCCTGCGCGACATCGGCAAGCATTTCCCGGTCAACCGGATGCTCGCCCGCGAGTCGGTGGCGGCCCGGCTCGGCGGTGAGGGACTCAGCTACACCGAGTTCAGCTACCAGATCCTCCAAGCCAACGACTACCTGGAGCTCTACCGGCGCAACGGCTGCACGCTCCAGGTCGGCGGCAGCGACCAGTGGGGCAACATCACGGCCGGCGTCGACCTGGTCAGGCGCGTCGAGGGCGGCCACGTGCACGCCCTGACCGGCAAGCTGATCACCAAGGCCGACGGCACCAAGTTCGGCAAGACCGCGGGCGGGTCGGTCTGGCTCGACGGCGCGCTGACCTCTCCCTACGCCTTCTACCAGTACTTCCTCAACGCCGACGACCGCGACGTGGTGCGCTTCCTGAAGGTGTTCACCTTCCGCGAGCGCGAGGAGATCGAGGCGCTGGAGAAGGCGGTCGCCGACCGCCCGTTCGCCCGCGAGGCGCAGCGGACGCTGGCCGAGGACCTGACCACGCTCGTCCACGGCGCCGACGAACTGGCGGCCGTCGTGGCCGCGTCCAAGGCCCTGTTCGGTCAGGGGTCGCTCGAAGAGCTGCCCGGCTCGACGCTGGCGGCGGCGCTGGCCGAGGTGCCGAAGGCGACGGTCCCGGCTCTCGGGGCGCCGTTCGTGGACCTGCTGTCGGACAGCGGGCTGGTGGAGTCGAAGTCGGCGGCCAGGCGGGCGGTGAAGGAGGGCGGGGCCTACCTCAACAACGTCAAGATCACCGACGAGTCGTACGTGCCCGAGGCCTCGGACCTGCTCCACGGGCGGTTCATGGTGCTGCGGCGCGGCAAGAAGGCGGTCGGCGGCGTCGAGGTCGGCTGACCTTTCCTTGACCCTGTACGGGCCCTTTCCCTGGTCGGGGGAAGGGCCCTGGGCTATTTGCGGGCGAACAGGGCGACGGTGAGGCCGGGCGTTTCCGCCGAGTGCCAGGACCCGGTCTGCTCGTAGCCCGCCTCCCGTACGGCCTTCACCCGCGGCAGCTTCTGCCCGGCGGACTTGACCCCGCGCCACACGACCCAGACCCGCTCCCGATCGGCCAGCGCGGCGGCGACGTCATCGCGCTCGGGAAAGCCGAACCCCTCCGCCTCCGGAGCGGCCCCCAGCCGCAGCACGTCGTCCGGCATCGACCCGTCACGGTAGTAGTCGAACCCCGCCCGCACCGAACTCTGCCCGAACACGATCGCGTCCCCCGGCCGCGCGTCCACCCTCCGCACGGCCCACGGAAAGTCCTCGAAGCGCCCGTTGGCCTCCCGCACCTCCACCTGCTGCGGTATGCCCACCGCCACGGCGACCACCACCAGCCCGCAGCAGGCCACCACCGCTGCCCGCGGAACACTCGCCACCGCGATCCCCGCCAGCAACGCCAGAGCGGGCGCGGCGACGAACAGGTACCGGTCCACATAGACCGGCGTCACCAGCTGCGACACGGCCAGCAGCAGGACGGGCGGCAGCACCAGCCAGCCCAGCAGCGTCCCCGCCCACGCCCGGTTGCGGAGCAGCACCACACCGGCCAGCGCCACCACGAACAGCACCACCCCCACCTCGGTGCTCCCCGCCGCCATCTTCGGGAACTTCAGCAGCACCTCCGGCCCGCGCTGCGGGATCCAGCTGATCGCATGCCGCTCGCCGTACCCGACCAGACCGAGCACGAGCGCGGGCAGGCAGCCGACGGCGACCGCGGGCGCCCACCTCAGGAGCACGGTACGGCGGGGGAGCAGCGCGACGGCGGCGACCAGCTGAGCGGGCAGCACGAGCACCGCGAACAGGTGCGTGCAGCACACCAACGCCACCGCCGCCGCATAGACCACCCAGGGCGCGCGCTCGGCTTGCTCCTGGGCTTGCTCCGCTTGTTGCTGGGCTCGCGTGGCCTGCTGTTGGGCTTGCGTGGTCCGGTGCAGGGCCCAGAACGAGAAGACCACCGCTGCGGCCGCGGGCGCGTACGAGCGGGCGAAGGCGCCGTAGTACGACACCGACGGCAGCGCCGCGAACAGCAGGCCGGCCGTCACCCCCGCCCACGTACTGTGCAGCCGCCGCCCCAGGTCCACCAGGAACCACGCGGCGACCCCGATGGCCAACGCCGATGGCAGCCGCAGCCACAGCTCCGCGGTCCCGGCCTGCGCCCAGAGCTGCATGAACAGGTAGTACGGCAGGAAATGACCGTCGATGTGCCGCGCCAGCTCCCACAGCCCCGGCAATGACCGGGACGCGGCGCTGATCGTGGCCAGCTCGTCACCGTTCAGAGAGGCGGAGCCCGAGCCGCTGAACGCCACGACTCCGGCGATTCCGGCCACCCACCACGGGCTCGACCTGCGCGAACGTACGACTGGCCGGGCTGGAGGGGCGAGGGTGGAGGCGGTGGTCACCGGGGCAGAATACGCGCATAGGCTCAGATTTATGCCTGAAGTGATCGTGTTTGACCTTTACGGAGTTATCGCCCGCGTCCAGACGGCTGACGCCAAACAGGGCCTGGTCGACCTCGCCGGAGTGCCGGGGGAGAGCTTCTGGGAGGCGTACTGGGGGTGCCGACCGGATTATGACGCCGGTCAGGACGCTCTGACGTACTGGGCGGCGGTCGCCGGACGGCTGAGCACGCGGTTCGCCGACGTGGACGCGCTGATGGCGGCCGACCTGGAGAGCTGGTGCCACGTGGACGAGGAGATGGTCGCCGTGGTGCACGAACTGGCCGATCGGGGACGGACGCTGGGGCTGCTGTCGAACATCGTCCCGGACCTGGTGCCGGTGTGGGAGACACGGCACGGTGACTGGCTGGGACGGTTCGCGTCGCTGACGTACTCGTGCCGGATCGGGGTGGCGAAGCCGGACCGGCGGGCTTACGAGATCTGCGCGCAGCGGCTGGGGGTGGAGCCGGGGGAGGCGCTGTTCTTCGACGACAGCGAGGTCAATGTGGTCGCGGCTCGGGAAGCGGGGATGGCGGCGGAGCTGTTCACGTCGCCGGCGCAGGTACGGGCGCTCACGCTTGCTGGTGGGTCCTGACTGGTCGCTGGGACTTGGCCCGTCGGCGTCCGGCATGATCCGGTCGCAGTGGATTTCGCGTGATTTCGTTCGCTGAGCGTGATCCGCTCGTCCAGCATGGTCCGCTCGCCCAGCGTGATTGCGTGCGCTGAGCGTGATTCGTTCGCTCAGCGTCGTTCGCGCGGTGACAGGTGAGGCGCCGGCCCCTGGGATGCCGAGCTTGCCTTTCGCGTGGGCCTTGGCCAGGCCGTCGCCTACCCGGGCGGTCCGCAGGAGCGCCTGACCAGCACCGCCCGCCCGCAGCGCTCCCGGGGTTGCGCTCCCGGAAGTGCTTGGGCGGCGGTGGCTCGGGGCATGGCGGCCGCGTCCGGGCCTCACCGGCTGGTCGCTGATCGTTTCACTGGCTGGTCGTACGTGTCGGCCGGGCCACGATGACCACCCGCCGCTCCGCGTCGCCCACCGGCCGGTCGTACGGCAGGCCGTAGCGGGTGGCGAGCACGTCGAAGAAGTCGCCCGACGGGTCGGGGTCGATCCGCTCCACCACGGCCCGGACCTCCAGGTACCGGTACGGCTTGTCGGGGTCGTTGATGGAAACCGCCAGGTTCCCATTTGCCGCGACATTTCGGTACTTCTGGCGGTCCGTAGTAGTCGTGAAGCGCAGGAACTCCCCGTCCCACACCGTCCAGACGGGGTTCACATGGGGCTTCCCGTCTGGCGCGATGGTGGCCAGATGCGCGAACAGCGGCCTGGTCAACAGGTCCAGATGGCTCTCAGGGATCACGTGACGCCTCCTCATTCGGTTGTACAGCTCAGCACATTATCAAAGCTTTGATAGTCGTCAATGCTAGATTGCTTGTACCATCTCTTGCCATGGTCATGCCCGCGGAGGAACGCCTCGGCCTCGACATCAAGCGAGCCGAGCAGGAACTGATCGCCGCCAAGCAGATCGCGGTCAGGCCCGCGGGGCTGACGGTGCCGCAGTACGCGACGCTCTACGTACTGGCGGCCAACCCCGGCATCTCGGCCGCCGCTCTCGCCCGAGCCTGCCTGGTGACCCCGCAGGCGATGACCGTGGTGCTGAAAAACCTCGAGGCACGCGGGCTGGTCGAACGTACGCCGCACCCATGGCACGGCAATGTCCTGGAGACCCGGCTCACGGACGCCGGCCGCACCGCGCTGGAGGAGGCGGACGAGCGGGCGGTACGGATAGAGCAGGCGATAGCGGACGAACTCACCGCGGAGGAGCGCGACACCCTGCGCTCCCTCCTCCGGCGCTGCGGAACGGCGATCGACCGGGCATCCTCGCAACTGTGAAGGCCTGCCTTCGATCTCCTTCGCCGGGCATCCCGCCTGCGGAGCGGTGTAGCTTCTCGGCCCGGATCGTCCCGGGTAGAAGCCATGCAGCGAAATCGTGGATCACCCCTCAGCGGAACGTCGTCCCCCGCAGTACCAACGTTCACCTGTCCGGTCTGCGCGCCTGTTCGGCTAACCATCTGCTCGGTCCGGGATCCCGTACGGTCCGGGATCCGTTCGGTCTGCGGTCGGCTCCTGGAGGAGGAGCCGCAGCGCTCTAAGAGCGACCTGGCGCTGATGGGTGTCTACTCGTTCACCCCGGCCGTCCACGAGGCGGGTCCGCGATCCGTTCGGTTCTCTCTCTGCCCGTCTCTGCCCGGTCCGTCCTCTGCCCGGTCCTCTCTCTGCCCGGTCCGTCCTCTGCCCGGTCCGTCCTCTGCCTGGTCCGTCCTCTGCCTGGTCCGTCCTCCGCTCGGTCCGGTCTGCGGTCGCTCCAGTCCGCTCTCTGCCCGCCCCGTGACAGGTCCGCTCCGTGCACAGGACGCGGGTCGCCCGCCTCGACCTATAGCTCATCTAGCTCACGTTGCTCATCCGCATGTCGGCAATGGCTTCCGAGCCGCGACATGTCCCGCCATCTCCCTCGCGGACACTAGGGACATGTCCCGCCATGTCCCTAGTGTCCGCGGCTTGGACGCGTCGAGTCTCCGAGCTGCCCCCGTCTTCGCAGACCACGGCCGGTCTCGCCGGGGGTCCTGCGAAGACCTAGAGAGCGGGCGTGAACGCCGATTTGACGTAGGGCGAACGGCGACCTAATCTTCTCTTCGCCCCGGGAGTGAGCCGGACGCCGATCAGGCGGACGGGCCCCCAGGGCGAACCCCTTGAGAAACGAGCCACTCGGCCAGGCGCTTCCACGCGCTCACTGGCACGAGTCGTCTCGGGTGCGCTCAGGTCACCGGAGAATCGGTTGATTCGACAAGCCCAGGATGACACGGTAAGTTACGAGGGTTGCCCCGGAGACGGGGTGCACAATCTTAGCTAGGTTGCTCGACTCCAAGCAAGTCTCCGATTTGCACGAAGCCGACAAGCTCGATAAGATTAAGACACAACGAAATGAACGCCTCTCGCAGGTTGGGGAGTACGCGTCCGTTTCTTGAGAACTCAACAGTGTGTTAAAAGCCAGTGCATGATGCACAACCCCG